>CAZVUT010000209.1:0-3466 GCA_964630155.1 uncultured Synergistaceae bacterium | reverse complement strand
CGTGCGGCGTTTTCTCGCGTGTTGCGCGTTTGCGT
This sequence comes from uncultured Synergistaceae bacterium, assembly GCA_964630155.1. Classification (GTDB taxonomy): domain Bacteria; phylum Synergistota; class Synergistia; order Synergistales; family Aminobacteriaceae; genus CALFXN01. The sequence continues at coordinate 3,431 of CAZVUT010000209.1, read as the reverse complement.
TTTTTTGCCTGACGCCGGCGTTTGCGGAAGCCGCCGAAAGGGAATGGGTCCAGGAGATCGCCGTGTTGCCTCCTTCCGATGGGTGGGAGAGCGACCAGGGGCGTTCCGTTTTACTTGCGTTGCGGTTTGCGGAGAAGGAAGTGAATTCCTCACCGGAAGGCGCCGGCGGAAGGGATATACGGTTCGTCCGACTTGAGCCCGGAAGCCGTCCGGACGAACTGAAGCGGCCGGACGTCCGCGCGGTTCTTGTGTCCGGTTCCGATCTGCCCGAAGATTTGGCGGCGGTTTTTTTGCGAGGGTGGACGGGCCCGCCCGTAATCGTCGCCGGAGGCGAACGCATGGAGTTCTCTCCGCGTGACGCGCCGTGGCTGTATGCTCTTGATTTTTTTGAGGATTTTCGGACGAACGCTTTCGCCAGGTATGCGGCGTTGCATCTGCCGAAGGGAAGCACGATTGCGATTCTTTCGGACAATTTCGGAGAGGATTCCCGTCGCGGAGCCTCTCTGACCCGCACCTTTCTCGAAGAATCCGGATACAATGTTTTTTCGCTCTTTTTTCCGGGGCAGGGGGATAATGCGTTCCAGTTCGTCATGCAGGAGATTCGCGACAGCGGCGCGAAGGCGGTAATCGTTTGGCTCGGTTCGATGTCCGCAATGGATCTTTGGCGTGAAAGCAAGCGGTTCGGAATTGCGGTGGAGTTCTGGAATGCGAGCGATCGTGAGGAATTGATCCGTCTGTTTGAAGGGATGACGGTCGTCAGCCAGAATCCCACGGGGCGATCTCCGTTCCTGGAATTTTCCCGCAGGTTGCGCCTGGAATTCGGGGAGAGTCCGAAGGATCTTCTCACCGCCGCTCGCGTATATGCATGCGCCCGGTGGATCATCGCCGCGCTCTCGCGCGTGAATGCATCCGGAGCGTCGTTTGATGTGAGCCTTTCGACGATGAGCGGCATTCCGTTCGGCAGGGAGATGCTTTCGATCAATCCGTCGACGCACAGGCCTCAGACGAGGAGCGTGCGCGTGTACCGCGCCTCGTCGAAAACATGGCGGCAGGAAGCTGAGTTCGATGTTCCCGCTTGGGAGACCGCGTATTGACCTGACTATCGTGTGACCGACATTTAATATCGGGGAGGATTGGGAAATGAAGCTTGTTGACGTAGTCCGTTTCGCCAACGCCGAGATCCTGAACGGCGAAGAGCTGATTGACGCAATAGATGTTGAGTACGCCTACGGTTCGGATCTCATGAGCGATGTTCTTGCGTTCGCCCGTCCGGGGTCGCTTCTTCTGACCGGACTGACGAACGTCCAGATCATGCGGACGGCGCAGATGCTGGATATTCCCGCCGTCGTGTTCGTGCGCGGAAAGCGTCCGCAGGATGCGGCCATCGCGTTGGCGTCACAGGTGAAAATTCCCGTGATTCTCAGCCGTCTGAGCATGTTCGAGACGTGCGGCATCCTGTATCGTGAGGGTTTGCTTCCGTGCAGCATTCCTGATCGCGAGGTGTAGTGCGTGGGTCCCCAACCCTACGTTGAACGGTACGTGGTGCAGGGCGGGGTGTTCGATGCGATCGGGGAGGCCTCCACGCAACTCAAGTCGGTTCTGAAGATGCTCGGGATTCCGTCGGATATCACCCGGAGGGCGACCGTGGTTGCGTACGAGGCGGAAATGAACCTCGTCATTCACGCCGGAGGCGGTGAGATCACCGCATCCGTGTTTCCGGATCGTCTGGAGCTTTTCATCCGGGATGAAGGGCCGGGCATTCCCGATATCCCTCTCGCGATGAAGGAAGGATTTTCCACGGCGACGGACGAAATCCGGGAAATGGGTTTCGGCGCCGGCATGGGGTTGCCCAACATGAAGCGGAACTCCGATAGCCTGGATGTCCGGTCGGAAGTCGGCAAGGGGACGTCCCTGTTTGCGGTTATCCGGTTCCCGAGTGATCCGTTTCAGGCGCCCGTGAAGGAGGGATAGCCGTGTCCGGCGGAGTTATCGTTCAAGAAGCGCGATGTCGCGGGTGCGCCAAGTGCATCAAGTCGTGCCCGACGGAAGCGTTGCGCGTCTCCGAAGGTCTTGTCCGCATTATTCCGGAACTGTGCATCGATTGCGGCGAATGCGTTCGCGTCTGCAGGGAGAAGGCGATCCAGCTCTACGAGGACGACTGGCAGCTGTTGCGCGCGCAGAAGAATCTCGTCCTCATGGCGGATCCGACGTTCTATGTCCAGGTCGGCGCCTATGCGCGTCCGGCGCTTATGAAAGAGGCGCTTCAGAGCTCCGGAATCGAAGACCTGAGCGGATATCAGGCTGCCTCCTATGATATCACCGCCTATTCGATCGCGAAACTTCTCGAGACGGAAAGCCGCGAGCGGCTCCCGTTCATTTCGACCTATTGCCCCGCCGTTCTCCGGCTCATTCAGATCAATTTCCCCGAGCTTGTCGGGCGCATCGTGCCCGTAGAGTCTCCGCTCGAAATAGGAGTGCTCCTGTGGAAGCAGAGGACCGGACGGGACGATCCCGTGACGATGGCGGTCCCGTGCCCTGCGAAGACGACGCTGGTCCATGCGCCGGAAGGACGGGAAAAGAGCACGATGTCCTATTCGATTTCCGTGCGCCGGCTGATCCGCGACATTCTCGCGGGGAGTCCGAAGGTGACAGGATCGCTTCCGGCGCAGCCGAACAGGCGATGGCTGCACTGGTCCGTATCGGGCGGAGAGTGCCGGCACATCGAGGCCTTTTCGGAGCGTCCGCTGACGACGATTTCCGTCTCCGGTCTGCGGAATACGAAAGACCTTCTGACCGAGCTGGAACTTGGGCGTCTTTCCGGCGTGGACTATATCGAATGCCGGGCGTGCGACCTCGGGTGCATCGGCGGCGTGGGAACGTCCGAGTCGCGCTTTCTCTCGCAGCTTCGTCTTGACAGCATCCAGTTTGAATGGACGCCGACGGACGAAGAGCGCCTCGCCGCCGCGGCAGGGTTCGAGTCCGATGTATGGAGGCTTGAGAAACCCTTCACCGCCAAACAGCGGATTCCCTTGGCGGAAAACCTCAAGGAAGCGATGGACAGACTCCGGACGATGAACGCGATCTTTTCGGAGCTGCCCCATATCGACTGCGGCTCCTGCGGCCGGCCCTCATGCAGGGCGCTGTCCGAGGATATCGTCCGGGGGCACGGGGAGATGACGGATTGCATTTTCAAGCTCCGCGAACGGATTTATAGCCTGAGCGCCGAGATCCACTCGCTTTCGGGAAAGATTCCTCATACCTTTCGATCGCAGGTGATTCACGATCATGAAGATCAGCGATTTGTCTGAGTTTCCCGGACTTGAGGTGATCGTCCCGGGAGTCCCGGAACGGGACGTCACGGGCGGCGTCACGGGAGACCTGTTGAGTTGCATCATGGCGGAAGCCGCTCCCGGGATGGTGTGGGTCACGAT
>CAZVUT010000208.1:0-4881 GCA_964630155.1 uncultured Synergistaceae bacterium | reverse complement strand
CCGAATTTCGGCTTGAAGCCCTCCTGAAGCAGAAGCGCCCTCGCACTGTCGGAAATGAGGATGGACATTTTCTGATCCCGGATTCGCGACGCAACCTCAGCAAGCATGATATCGACGATCCGGAGCATGGAATCCCTTCCAAGAGGGCGGAAGACCACGGTTTCATCCACGCGGTTGAGGAACTCCGGTCTGAATGTCCGGTTCACTTCGTCCATAATCGTGTTTTTCAATCTGTTCCAATCATACGGATCGGAGACGTCCCCCGCAGAGAACCCCAGAGAGGCGCCCTTCGCGAAATCCCTGGCGCCGACGTTGCTCGTCATGATGATGACGGCGTTTCGGAAATCCACGCTGTGTCCCTGTCCGTCCGAAAGACGTCCGTCTTCCATGATTTGCAGAAGAATGTTGAAGACATCGGGGTGCGCCTTTTCTATTTCATCGAAGAGAACGACCGAATAGGGTTTCCTGCGGATCGCCTCGGTGAGTTTGCCCCCCTCTTCATACCCCACGTATCCCGGGGGCGCTCCGATGAGCTTCGAGACTTCGTGGCGCTCCATGAATTCGCTCATATCGAGGCGTATCATGGACTGTTCGCTTCCGAACAGGAAGTTCGCAAGCGAACGCGCAAGTTCCGTCTTTCCCACGCCGGTCGGACCGAGGAACAGGAAACTCCCGATCGGCCGTTTCGGATCCTTGAGGCCGCTGCGGGCGCGGCGAACCGCCCGGGCTACGGACTGAACCGCGTCGCTCTGTCCGATCAGACGTTTTTCGATTTCCTCTTCCATCCGGAGGAGGCGCTTCGACTCCTCCTCGGAGATCTGCGCCACCGGAATTCCGGTCCACTCGGAGACGATGGTGGCGATATCCTGTTCCGTCACCACGGGACGTTCTTCGTTCCTCTTGGAATGCCACGCCCGGCGACTCTCCTCAAGCTCGTCCGAGAGACGCCTCTCTTCGTCGCGAAGCTGCGCGGCCTTCTCGAATTCCTGCGAATCCACCGCGGCTTCCTTTTCGCGGCGGATCTCTTCGAGACGCCTTTCGAGCCCCTTCAGGTCTTCGGGAGCCTCCATCGTACGAAGCCTCGCCCGGGCGCCGGCCTCGTCGATGAGGTCGATTCCCTTGTCGGGGAGGGAGCGTTCGGTTATGTAGCGCGAGGAAAGCCGCGCCGCGGATTCTATCGCGTCGTCGGAGATGACGGCGCGGTGGTGCGACTCGTACCGGTCGCGGAGTCCCCGGAGAATGCCGATCGAATCGCTCACCGAGGGTTCGTCGACGGTAACCGGCTGAAAGCGGCGTTCCAGCGCCGCGTCTTTCTCGATATGCTTCCGGTATTCTTCGACGGTCGTCGCGCCGATCACCTGGAACTCGCCCCGTGAGAGGCTCGGTTTCAGGATGTTCGCGGCGTCGACAGCTCCTTCGGCCCCGCCCGCGCCGACGATGGTATGGATCTCGTCGATGAACAGGATGACATCCCTGCACTCGCGAAGCTCCTTGACCACCTTGCGCATGCGCTCTTCAAATTCTCCCCTGTATTTCGTTCCGGCCACGAGGTTGCCCATGTTGAGCTGAAAGACTCGTTTGCCGCGCAGAATCTCGGGGATCGAACCGGAGGCGATGCGCTGGGCGAGCCCCTCGACAATCGCCGTCTTGCCGACGCCCGGATCTCCGATCAGGACGGGGTTGTTCTTCGTCCGGCGGCAGAGGATCTGTACAACCCGCCGGATTTCCTTTTCGCGCCCGATGACGGGGTCGAGTTCGTCCTGCTGCGCCTTTTCCGTGATGTCGATTCCGAGCTGATCCAGAGTCGGCGTCTTCGTTTTGGATTTCTTTCGCGTTTGCTCGCCGGTCGCATCGGCCTCGCGCTCGGCCGTATTCTCCACGCCGGAAAGCGTCCGCCCGATCTCGCGCTGCACCGAAGCGTAGTCCACGCCCAGAGAAACGAGCGCCTGGGCGGCGATGCCTTCCGCCTCGGACAGGATCCCGAGAAGAATGTGTTCGGTTCCCACGTAGTTGACGCCCATGCCCCGCGCCTCGCGGATCGACAGATCCAGCACGCGTTTGGCCCGCGGGCTCAACGGAAGGTCGACGGGCTTCAGGATGGGATTGTTCCGTCCCGTCGTCTCCTCGATGCGCTTCCAGAGCGCTTTCGTGTCCACGCCGAGCGTCTCGAGCGACTGGAAGGCTACGCCTTCGCCCTCCGCGAGAATCCCGAGCAGAAGATGCTCCGTGCCTATGACATCGTGACCGAGCCGAAGAGCCTCACGATGCGCCAGTTGCACAACCTTTTTTCCCCGTTCAGTGAAAAATTGCCACATTCTCGTTTCCTTTCTTCTTCAAGAATCACCCCGCGGAGCGTTCACGCGAGAGCCAGACTTCTGAGCATACGTTTCAACAGTTCCGCCTGCAAAGCATTCCTCTTGTAGGGAGACACGTCGAACTCCGACGTTCCCACATCGTCCAGATAGCGAAGCGCAACCTCGATGATCAGGCGCTCCTTCGCATCGATCATGCCACGTTCCTGGAGCGAGGCAAGAAGCCGCTTCGCATCCTGTTCCGTCAGGGAGTCCCCGACGATATCCTCGATATGCCCGATCCTATCCTCGGGGATGTCGTAGCATATCTTGACGATCCGGATATACCCGTGCCCGCCCCGCTGGCTCTCGACGATGTACCCCCGTTCGGGTGTGAACCTGCTTCGAAGGACGTAATTGATCTGACTCGGAACGCATCCGAATATCTCGGCGAGTTCCTTGCGACGAAGAGACACCATGCTTTCATCCTCGTCAGCAAACAGGTTATTGATGTAGTTTTCGATCACTCGGGTAAGGCTTGGCATGTGTGAACCCCCTGCATTCGATGATACGGCAATTGTAGAGCATTGGTCAGATATAGTCAATCCACAGTCGTCTTCCGCCGCCCGACGCGGGGTTCTTTTCCCGTCAGGAGACGCTTCACATTTTCCCTGTGGCGCAGGAGGACCATCAGCGCGAGAAAAACCGTCGCGGCCAGCGGAGCAGGCCCGGCGTGCATCGACGCGAAGACGAGCGCGACGACCCAGAGGGAAAGCATCGACGCCAGCGAGACGTACCGCCAGATTGCGAGGAGAAGAAACCAGACCGCGCCGCCGGAGAGCACGGCATAGAAGGAAAGGGGAGGAGCGAGGAAAAAGAGCATCCCGTACGTGGTCGAAACGCCCTTTCCGCCGCGAAATCCAAGCCAGACCGGGAAATTATGCCCGAGAACGCTTGCGACGCCCACGCCCGCCAGGAGCCAGGAGATGTCGGCGCCCGGAGACGCGAGTTCCCGAACCAGGAGTACGGCGAGTCCGCCCTTGAGCATGTCCGCAACGCTCACGACCACGGCCCAGAAACGCCCGACGCAGCGTCCGACGTTTGTCGCCCCGATATTGCCCGATCCGACCGTCCGGATATCGATTCCCTTCAGCAATCGCACAAGCAGATATCCCGAGGGGAACGATCCGAACAGATACCCGAGAAGAACCCACAGCACGTTTTCCACAGGAAAGCCGCTCCCTTCTCTTCATCAGTCATCGTTCCGCGCTTTAAAAAAAACGAGCGGGAACGGAACGCTCCGTGAACAACCAAAAAGGGAGAGCCGCGGCTCCCCCTTTTGACTGCGTTCTCTCCATCAATCAATAAAGAACGGGAGACTTTCTTTATTGCCCCTTTATTCTGTCCGAGCCCTTCTTGACGTTCAGCGCGACAAGATCCTTGTTTTGCAGGATATCCCAACGAAGGTTCAGCACAAGCAGGAACAGCGCGGAATAGCCGTCGACCTTCCAGGAGGCGATCTCTTTTTCAAACGCCTTGCATATCGATTGCAACTGATGAACGCCCTTTTCCTCCTGTCCGACATCCGCTACGAACGCCCTGAAGGCTTCAAGCGTCGAAATATCCGCGGCGCGCAGGACGTCGAAAAGATAGTTCAAACTCTCCTCGAGATGCTCCGGCGAGGAGAGGAATACCTGGAATCCCGCCTCAACCGCGTTTCGGGACCAGAGATCGGCTGTTTCCGGATGTTCGTCGAAGTAGCTCCTGAGGTCCGCCAGGGTCATGTTTCGTTCCCCGCGAACCGGCTCCGGCTGCTCAACCGGCGCAGCGACCGGTATGGAATCCGCTCGGGCCGCGCCCCGTATTTCGAGAAATCCTTCGTCGGCCTCTTCCAGAAGCGCGCTGATTCGCGAGAGCTTTCTCCGGATCCTGTTCCGCGAAGCCGTATCCATAGGAACCGCGAATTGCGGAGACACGACGGCCCATGCTTCCTGTATCACCGTCCGGACCTGAACCGTCACCTTGAGACCGCGGTACTTTTCCCATTCCCTGAGCGCGCTGCGCGTGGAATCGAGACTGAGGACGTACTGTATCGCCGGATACCCGAATCTGTCGGGATCTTCGAGCTTTGAAGACGGCGTGGAACGGGCGAGATCGACGAGAAATTCTTTTTGCAGAATCTGCTCGACCCTGACGACGTCCTCGGGAAAATGAAGAAGAATACGGACGGTAGCCAAAGCGGGAATCTCGTCAAGCGACGCGGGAGCATCGCCGGGAGACATCGACAAATAACGGGTCAGCTCCCCCGGAGTTTTTGTCCTCCCCTCGATAGTGTAGGACAGAATTTTCTCCGATTGAACGAGATCCTCAACCAGGTTCCGGATTCTCTGCGAGAATTCATCATAAAGAGAGAATCGCTGGAAATATGACCGTACCCATTCTTCCGCTCGTGTTCCTTCCATTTCCTGATCACCGCCCATGCACGAATAGGGATCCCGGCATTATTGCGGCCACCGGACAACACCGGCGACCAGTATACCCGATTCACAAGTTCTTGAAAAGAGAAACGATTTTTTCAGATTCCTGACAG
>CAZVUT010000207.1:0-4883 GCA_964630155.1 uncultured Synergistaceae bacterium | reverse complement strand
GCGGCCGTGAGCGTTCTCTTCTCGGTTTCGGATCTTCTCGAGACTTGGAGCGCGGAACGCACGCGGCGGTCGGTGCGCGGGCTCATGGATGCGGCCCCCGAGGAGGCGCGCGTGCTCCGCGACGGCGTCGAGAGCGTCGTCCCGGCCGCGGAGGTCAGATTGGGCGACACGATCTTGCTCCGGCCGGGCGAGCGCGTTCCGGTGGACGGGGTCATCCTGTCGGGCGCGTCGGCCTTCGTCGAGGCGTCAATTACGGGCGAATCCGTTCCGGCTGCGAAGGGGGAGGGAGACTCCGTCTTCGCGGGGACGTTGAACACCTGGGGGGCCGTCTCGGTCGAAGCGACGTCCGTCGCTTCGGGAAGCACGCTCGCGAAGATCGTCCGGCTCGTCGAGGAAGCGCAGGCCAACCGGTCGCCCGTCCAGACGATGATCGAGCGCTTCGCGGCATGGTACACCCCGGCCGTGATGGTCGCGGCGACGCTCGCAGCCGTTGTCCCGCCGCTCGTTTTCAGCCTGCCCTGGGAGCCCTGGATCTATCGGGCGCTGTCGCTTCTCGTGCTCTCGTGTCCCTGTGCGCTCGTCATTTCGACGCCCGCGGCGGTCGTCTCCGCCATCAGCACCGCGGCCCGCTCAGGGGTTCTCATCAAGGGAGGGCGGGCGCTCGAAGCGATGGGGCGGATCCGCGCGATCGCGTTCGACAAGACGGGGACATTGACTGAAGGCAGGCTCTCCGTTGCGGATGTCGCCGGCGTGACTGCGGACCGGCGTACGATCCTCGCCGTCGCCGGAGCCCTCGAAGCCCGGTCGGCGCACCCCATCGCCGCGGCCGTGGCGGCCGCCGCACAGTCGGACGCCGCGACACAGTCTGCGGCCGAAGACGTCCGCGAAACTCCGGGCTGCGGGCTTTCCGGCCTGCTTGACGGAAGCGTCGTCCGGGCGGGGAATCTGTCCTGGCTGGAAGCGGAGGGCGTCGATACGGCGAAAGCCCTGTCCCTTTCGGAAGCGTTCGAACGACAGGGGCGCACCGTGGTCGCCGTTGCGCGCGGCCTGGATGTTCTCGGCCTGATCGCCCTTTCCGACGCCCTGCGAACGGGGACGAAAAGCGTTCTGGAGTCGCTCCGGCGCGAGGGGATCGAACATACGGTCCTGCTGACGGGCGACAACGAACGGACCGCGCGGACTATCGCCGAAGCGGCCGGGGCGGACGAATACCGCGCGCGATTGCTCCCGGCCGACAAGCTCGGCGCAGTGCGTTCGCTCGCCGCGGAACACGGGCTTGTCGCCATGGTGGGCGACGGCGTGAACGACGCGCCCGCAATGGCGGCGGCGACGATCGGGATCGCGATGGGCGGCGCGGGAAGCGACACGGCGCTCGAGGCGGCGGATATCGCGCTCATGGGGGACGACCTCTCCCGCCTGCCGTTCACGATCCGCCTGAGCCGGCGGACGCTCGGGGTCATCCGGCAGAACGTGATCGCGTCGCTGGCGCTGAAGCTGCTCGCCCTGGCCGCGATCGTCCCGGGATGGCTCACGCTCTGGCTCGCGATCGGGGCCGACATGGGGGCCACGATCCTGGTCACGCTCAACAGCCTTCGACTGCTTCGTGACCGCGACGGACGCATGTGATACCATCCTCCCGGAGTAACGGTCATTGTGCGCCGGACTCCGAAAGGAGTGGCATTCATGCGTTTCGTTCCGATTATCCTTACGGTTGCGGCCCTCTTCGCCGGCGTGGTATCGGCGTCCCCGGAGGCGCTCGCCTCGCAGGCCGGAAAAGCCGCATCGCGAACCCCCGAAGAGATCCTTTCGGGAATGACGCCCGAAGAGAAGGCAGGACAGACGATCGTCGGCTTCTTCAACGGAGACGCGATGTCCGGCGATCTCCGGGCCGCGCTGACGGAGCTGCATCTCGGCGGCGTGATCCTCTATTCGAGTTCCGGGAACGTCTCGTCGGCCGGGCAGGTCGCGACGCTCGTGACGGACATCCAGAACGTCGCCGCCGGAGGCGTTCCTCCGTTCGTCGCGATCGACCAGGAGGGCGGCATCGTCGCGCGCATCACGAAGGGCGTGACTGTCTGGCCCGGGAATATGGCCCTCGGCGCGGCGGGCGACGTCCGTCTCGCCGAGGAACAGGCGCGAATCATGGCGCGGGAATTGCGGATCCTCGGAATCACGTGGGACTACGCTCCCGTCGCGGACGTCAACTCGAACCCGGACAACCCCGTCATCGGCGTGCGTTCGTTCGGTTCGGACGCGGGCGAGGTCGCTCGGTTCGTCGCCGCGATGATTCCGCCGTTCGCGCGCGAGGGCGTTCTCGCGTGCGCCAAGCACTTCCCGGGACACGGCGATGTCGATGTCGACTCGCATCTCGGGTTGCCGCGCATCGACCATGACCGGGCGCGTCTGGAATCGGTCGAACTCGTCCCGTTCCGCCGCGCGGCGGCGCTCGGGGTCCCGTCGGTCATGACGGCGCACATGATCGTCCCCGCGCTCGGCGCGACGGATGTCCCCGCGACGATGTCCGCGCAGACCCTGTCGTTCCTGCGGAACGATATCGGCTTCGGCGGACTTGTCGTCACGGACTCCCTCGGCATGGGGGCCGTGGACAAACAGTGGGGCTCGGTCGAGGCGGGCGTCATGGCGCTGATCGCGGGAGCGGACGTCCTCATCTACGGCGCGGACAAGGGGCACACGCCGGAGGACCAGTGGAAGGCGCACGCGGCGATTCTCGAAGCGCTCCGTTCGGGACGCCTGCCGCAGTCACGCCTCGACGACGCCGTCCTGCGCATCCTGAAGGCGAAGGCGACGTGCGGAATCCTCGATGACCCGATGCCCGGGGCCGACCGGTTCGACGAGCTTGCCTCGGCCGGGAACCAGGAGGTCGCCCGCGCGATTGCGGAAGCGAGCGTCACGCTCGTCCGGAACGACCGGTCGCTGGTTCCGCTCGCGACCGGAGGCGCCGCGATCCCGCTCGTCTGGCAGGCGGAGCGGAAGGACTACGCGGCGCCGCTGCTCGATGCGATTCCCGGCCTGAAGCTTGTGGAGCTTCCGAAGACGCCGGCGTCCGACGACGTCGACCGGGTTCTGGCAGCCGTCGGGGACGCGCCCGTCGTTGTCGCGGGGACGTATTCGCTTTCGTCCGGGAGCGCGTGGGCCGAGGCGCTGCGGCGGATCGGACCGGAACGCCTGGTCCTCGTCGCGCTGCGGACGCCCTACGACCTGCGCGCCCTTCCGGCCGCGGGGACGTTCCTCGCGACGTACGGCGATACGGAACCGTCGATGACGGCGCTCGGAAAGATCCTGCGCGGCGGCGTCGCGCCGAAGGGGCGGCTGCCCGTGGACATTCCGGGGCTGTATCCGCGCGGATGGGGCATCCGGTCGCTTCCGTCCAAAGGGGCGGGGTGTTCGATCGGACCGGGCGCGGCGCTGCTGGCGCTTCCCGTCGCGGCCGCGACGCTGGCCCGTCCGTTCCTGTCCCGATAGGGACGAATCCGTTCGCTCTCGTCTCCATGCCGCAAGTCCCGCCGTGTCCGTTCAGGACGCGGCGGCTTTTTTGCTGATAGCGGCGTGAAACGCGCCGCGCAGGAGGAATACACGATGGAAACATCCGAACGCCTGGGAAGGGAATCCATCCCGGGCCTGCTGGTCCGCTTCGCGATCCCGGCGATCGTGGGGATGCTCGCAAACGCGCTCTATAACATCGTCGACCGGATCTTCATCGGACACGCGGTCGGGTATCTCGGGATCGCGGGAATCTCGGTGGTTTTTCCGTTCATGATCTTCGTGTACGCGTCTGCGGCGCTCGCGGGCGTGGGCGCGTCGTCGCTCATCTCCATCTCGCTCGGGGAACGCCGGACCGACCGGGCCGAACGCGCGCTCGGCAACGGCGTGCTGCTTCTCGTTTTGGAGACGGTTGTCCTCATGATCGCCGGGTCCGTCTGGAGAGACGAGATTCTGCGAATTGTCGGCACGAGCGACGCCATTTTCCCCTACGCCAGGGAGTACTACGACATCATCCTCTGGGGAGTGCTCTTCTCGAACATCGGCGTCGGCCTGAACTACTGCATCCGGGCCGAGGGACACCCGAGGTTCGCGAGCGCGACGCTTGTCATCGGCGCCCTGTCGAACGTCGCGCTCGACGCGCTGTTCATCCGGGGTTTCGGCATGGGACTGAAAGGCGCGGCGCTCGGGACGATCATCGCGCAGGGAATCGCGGCCGCGTGGGCCGTGTCCTTCTACGTGCGGCGCAGGGGCGGCGTGCGCTTCCGTGTGTCGGCTCTCGTTCCGTCCGCCTCCGTGATCGGCCGGATCGTGTCGGTCGGATCGGTTCCCGCGCTCGTCGAGATGACCTTCACGTTCATCATCGGCATGGTGAATCGGCATCTCGCCCAGTATGGCGGCGACCTCGCCGTGTCCGCGATGGGGATCTTCTTCAGCCTCGACTCGCTGCTCTTCGTGCCGGTCTTCGGCATCGGGGAGGCGCTGCAGCCGATCGTGGGGTACAACTACGGCGCCGGGAACATCGAGCGCGTGATCCGGACGGTGCGGCTCGCTCTACTCGGCGCGACGGCCTATTACGCGGGAAGCTTCATTCTGGTCATGGCGATCCCCGACGTTCTCATGCGCCTCTTCACGACGCAGCAGGATCTCATCGACCTTTCGGTCCGCTGCCTGCGGATCGGCTACAGCGGCGTGATGTTCGCCGGGTGTTCGGTTGTCGGGTCGTTCTTCTTCCAGGGGCTCGGGAAGGCCCGGCAGGGCATGGTCCTCTCGGTGGCGCGGCAGTTCATCTTCTTCATCCCGCCGCTCTTCCTGCTCCCGCTGTTTCTCGGAGTGGACGGCGTCTATCTGTCCTTCCCGTTCGCGGACATCGGCGGCGGACT
>CAZVUT010000206.1:0-4893 GCA_964630155.1 uncultured Synergistaceae bacterium | reverse complement strand
AATGCGGATGATCGAGCATCCCCCTGTAAAAGGAGTCCTCCGACACGGCCTCGCTACGTCCGACAACTCCGGGAACCAGTCGCGCCATCGCATCGATGACGGCCATCACCGGAATTTCTCCACCCGTGAGAACGCAGTCGCCAATGGAAAACTCAAGGTCCACCCTGGTTTCGGAAATCCGCTCGTCTATTCCCTCATAATGACCGCATAGAAAACAGACGTGCGTCCGGGAGGCGAGATTCTCTATCATTTCCTGCGTCAGCGCCGCTCCCTGCGGCGAAGGGTACGCCACAAAGGGTTTTCCCCGTTCCCGACCGACCGCATCCAGCGCCTCGCCAAGCGGTCCGGGCATGAGAACCATTCCGCCCGCCCCGAAGGAATAGTCGTCCACCTGACGATAGTTCCCGACGCCAAAGTCACGAAGATCGACGATACGGACGTCAAGAAGTCCGTTCGCAACCGCTCTCCCGATGATGCTTGTCTTCAGGAAACCGTCGAAAAGCCCCGGGAATGCGGTGATTACCGTTACTTTCATACGTTCCACAAACCCTCGATAAGCCGCACTCTGACGATTTTCCGTTCGGGATCCACGGAGGCGACAAACGATGCGACCGCAGGAATGAGGTGCGTCTTGCCGTCTTCCGATTCGACGCAGTAGATATCCTGCGCCCCGCCCTGATAGACGTCCTTCAGGACGCCCAGTTCCTCTCCCGTCTCGTCGGACAGGACTTTCGACCCGACAATCCCGTCGATCCAGAATTCTCCTTCCGGGAGTTCGACGCGTTCGTCTTCGTCGACGACAACCTGCGCGCCCCGGAAACGCTCTGCCTCGGAGCGATCCGTCAGTTCTTCGCTCTCGAGAAGGAACACCCTGTTGCTGTCTTCCCAGCGAAGCCCTCGTATCGTAAGCGTTCCCATGGAACGACCGTCAGGACGGCGAAGCTCAAGACGATCCATGGAAAGAAAGCGATCGGGGTAATCGGTAAGCGGAAAGAGTTTCAGTTCCCCCCGTAAGCCGTGAGGGCCCGTAATCATCCCGACGACGATTTCTCTCCCTGTCATGAACGCTTCACTCCTCCTGGATGTCCACTTCCACTCTCTCTCCCGACTTGACCGCCGCCGCCTTGCAGAGCAACCTGATGGAGTTTATCGTGGCGCCCCGCTTGCCGATGATGCGGCCGATATCCTCAGGGTCCACACGAATCGTGACCATTGTTATGCCCCGGTCGTTCGATTCCGCTACCACCGTCGCCCCTTCAGGTCGGGTCACAAGCTTTTCGACGATATACCGGACCAGATCGCCGTAATCGGGCATATCGCCTTATTCCGCGCTCTTCTGCGGGGAGAATTTCTCCCAGACGCCTGCCCGCTTCAGAAGCCCGCGCGCCGTATCCGACGGCAGGGCCCCGTTTTTCAGCCAGTGCAGGGCGCGTTCCTCGTCCACCGTGATCTTTGCCGGATCCTGAAGCGGATCATAGGTTCCGATCTGTTCGATAAACCGTCCATCCCTGGGAGAACGGGAATCGGCCACTACGAGCCGGTAGAAGGGAAGCTTTTTCCTTCCGTGTCGCGCAAGTCGAATGCGCACCGCCATTCACACACACCTCCATCTGAACTGTTGAGACTCTTTATATTGTCATGGACGGAAAGGCGATCCAAAGCCCTTCCCTCCGAACAATCTGCCGATCGAGGACCCTTTTCGTCCCTTTCCGAACTGCTTCCAGAGCTGATTCATCTGTTCGTACTGTTTGAGCACCTGGTTGACGACCTGGACGCTGGTTCCGGAACCTTCGGCTATGCGCCGGCGCCTGCCGCCCTTGATGATAGCGGGGTTTCTTCGCTCTCCCGGAGTCATGGACTGGATGACCGCCTTCACCCGCTTCAGGCGATTCGGGTCGAGATCCGCGGAGTTGACCTTGAGTTTCGAGGCCCCCGGAATCAGGTCGATGATCTTTTCCAGCGGCCCCATCTTTTCGACCTGCTCGAGCTGAAGCAAAAGATCGTCGAGCGTGAGGCGGCTTTTCTTCATGGAGTCCGACATGCGGTCCACGTCGTCCTGCGTCGTGACCTGCTGCACCTTTTCAGCGAGGCCGACGACGTCGCCCATGCCCATGATCCGCTGCACCATGCGCTTCGCGTCGAACACTTCAAGCGCGTCGATTCCCTCGCCCATGCCGACGAACTTCACGGGAGCGCCGGTGACGGCTCGCACCGCAAGAGCGGCGCCGCCCCGCGCGTCGCCGTCGAGTTTGGTCAGAACGAGTCCCGTGACGCCCAGACGGTCATGGAAAGCGGACGCGACGTGGACCGCTTCCTGCCCGGTCATGGAATCGAGAACGAGAAGGACTTCCGTCGGGCGCATCTTCTCCTTCAGGAGGACGAGCTCGTTCATGAGTTCTTCGTCGACGTGCAGTCGTCCGGCGGTATCCAGAAGGATGACGTCGTTCAAATGACCTGCCGCGTACGCGAGGGATTTTTCCGCAACCACGACAGGGCGTGTCTCCCCGTTTTCCGGGCCGTAGAAGCCTACCTTCGACTGGGAGGCCAGAACCCTGAGCTGTTCGACGGCCGCGGGCCTGCGAAGATCGCATGCCACAACGAGAGGCGCGTGCCCGCGCGAAAGCGTCCGCGCAAGCTTGACGGCGCTCGTCGTTTTTCCGCTCCCCTGAAGACCGACCATCATGATGATCGTAGGCGGCTTCGACGCTATCGAGAGCGGCGCGGTTTCGGCTCCCATCATCGCAATGAGTTCTTCGTACACGATCGCGATGACATGCTGCGCCGGAGTTATCGATTCGAGAACGTCACGTCCCACTGCCCGCGCGCGAATGCCATCCGTGAGGGATTTGACGACCTTGTAGTCGACATCGGCCTCGAGAAGCGCGCGCCGGACTTCGCGGAGGGCCGCGTCAACATCCGATTCGGTCAGCTTCCCCTTGCCTTTGAGCTTGTCGAAAATACCTTCCAGGCGTTCCCTCAGAGCATCGAACACGGCTTCTCTCCCCCTGTCGCTTCCTTCAAACGCTCCTCCAACTCCCCTATACGGGCTTCAAGAAGAGAAATCCTTTTCATGAGTCCCAGGGTGCTTTCCGCTTCCCCGAGACGGTCCCGCGCCCGCAAAACCAGGTCGTGAGCGGCCTGGCGGGTCACTCCGAGACGTTCCGACATTTCCGCGAGTGAAAGATCCTCGCACTCGTGGAGCTCGAAGGCTTCCCGCTGCTTTTCGGTCAGAAGAGGCGCGTACAGATCGTACAGCCGGTTATAATGGATTCTCTGTTCCAGTCCCCCATCGACACGCACGGCTATCGCATCCTCTCCGGCAGGCGCAGAGGATTATAGTTTCCATGCGCGTGTCTGTCAAGGTCTTTCGCTTGACACGCAAGGACTGGACAAACCATTTCTTTCCTGCAATCATAGCTGGATCATTCAAAGCTCACGAAAACGGAGGGATGAACAGAATGCCGGATTCAGTCAACGTCTTTGAGGAATCGAGACAGACGTCGCGCAGGCTTCTCGGACAGACGATCGTCAAGGCCATGTCCGCAAAGGGTTTCATCGCGGAATACGTCGATACGAAGGAGCAGGCCATGGACGCCGTTCTCCGGATCATCCCCGAAGGAGCAAGCGTCGGGATCCCCGGGTCCGTCACGATTCGCGAGATCGGGGCCTTCGAGAAGCTCCGTGAGAGAGGGTGCGCGATCTTTCACCACTGGGATCCTTCGTTCACTCCCGAACAACGAAAACAGGCATGGAAGGACGAGGCCGCTTCCGATTACTTCCTGACAAGCTCGAACGGAGTGACCTACGACGGCATGCTGGTCAATATCGACGGAAACGGCAATCGCGTCGGCGCCATGGCCTGGGCGGACAACCCCATCATCTACGTCGTCGGGGTCAACAAGGCTTCGCGGGATATCCAGTCCGCGCTTGACAGGATCCGGGATCACGCAACCCCTCCGAATGCATTGCGACTCCACGTCGACACTCCCTGCAGCAAGGTCGGCCATTGCGTCGATTGCGACGCATCGACGCGCACCTGCCGGGCCGTCCTCATTCTCGAACGTCCGACGATCGGGAGAAAGACGCATGTCATTATCGTCGGCGAAGATCTGGGCTATTAGGAACGATCCGTCATGACGCAGCAGGGGGCGCTTGCGCTCGTTATCGCAGGCGGAGAGATCGTTACGCGCGCCAGGGAATCGGCGCAGGACGGCGCGGTGACGCCTGAGGAGGTTCTTCGGCTCGTTCCGGGAGACCTCCTGCCCCGTATCCGTACGATCGACTGGAGTCACCAGCCGGGATCGCACTACTCCGTCAGGATGACCATGGATCTCGTACAGATACTATGGAAGCTCGTCCGGGAGGGAACAAACGCCATCGTCGTGACGTGCGGCGCAGACGCGATCGAGGAAATGGCCTATCTGACGGATCTTTTATGGGCGTACCCGCAGCCTGTCGTTTTCACGTGTGCGGTCCGACCGCAGGACAGCGCCGGCGCGGATGGTCCTCTCAATCTCGCGCAGGCGTTCTGTGCGGCCGCATCGGAGAAATGCTGGGGGCTCGGCGTGCTTCTCTGCGTTCACGATCAGCTCTTTTCGGCTTCCGAAGTCTGCGAGGTCGCCAATCAGCGCCGTTGCGCGTTCGCGGCGCCGGACAGAGGGCCCGTCGGCGAGATCGTCGGGAAAAACATATACATGCTGCGGGCGGCGAAGCGCTCGAAGGTGCTCGAAAACGTCTCGACTCCCGCGCGGAACGTCGAGCTGCTTCAGGCCACTCTCGGCGGCGGCGACATCATTCTCGACGGCCTCGCCTCGCTGAAGACGCGGTCCATTGACGGCCTGATGCTCGCGGGATTCGGGAACGGAGATGTCCCCCCCTCCTGGCTCCCGCACA
>CAZVUT010000205.1:1782-4894 GCA_964630155.1 uncultured Synergistaceae bacterium | reverse complement strand
ATGGTCGCGGACGCGTCGCCGATTCCCGTCATGCTCTACAACATGCCCGGCAACTCCGGCGTGAACATCCCGTCGGCGCTGACGATCCGGCTCTCGAAGCACCCGAACATCACGGGCATCAAGGACTCGGGCGGCAACATCGTCCAGATCGCCGAAGTCCTGGCCGGAGTGGACGAGTCGTTCTCCGTCTTCGCCGGGTCGGGCAGCTTCCTGATGGCGACGACGCTCCTGGGCGGCGTCGGCGGAACGCTCGCGCTCGCGAACGTCGTTCCGAACCTCTGCGTCGACCTCTACGAAGCGAGCGTCGCGCGCGACATCGACAGGGCGAGGAAACTCCAGCTCGACCTCATGGCGCTCAACGCGGCCGTCACGGCGAGATTCGGCATCGGCGGCATGAAGTCGGCCATGGAGATGGTGGGATAC
This sequence comes from uncultured Synergistaceae bacterium, assembly GCA_964630155.1. Taxonomy (GTDB): domain Bacteria; phylum Synergistota; class Synergistia; order Synergistales; family Aminobacteriaceae; genus CALFXN01. Next base: position 4,471 of record CAZVUT010000205.1, on the reverse strand, counting down.
AAGGGCGGCATGCCGCGACTTCCCATCCTTCCCGCGACGGACGAAACGAAAAAGGCCATCCGGGCGATCCTGGAGCGTCTCGGCGTTGCCGTCCGGTAAGGAACCGGCGCTTCACGGGCGGGGCCTGATCCGGAACGTTTCCGAACTCGGGCGCATCGGCTGGACCGACCACGGACTCGGCCGGATCGCCTACGGCGCCGCGTACGCCGAGGGGCGCGACTTCGTCCGTTCGCGCATGGAAACGGCCGGGATGGCCACCCGGATCGACAGGGTGGGCAACCTCTTCGGCTGGTTCGAAGGGACCGAGCCCGACCAGCCCGCGATCCTCGCGGGGTCGCACCTCGACTCCGTGCCCGGCGGCGGAATCTACGACGGGGCCTACGGCGTCCTGGCCGCGTTCGAGGCCGCGAAGGCCGTCCACGAACAGGGGCCGCACACGCGGACCATCGAAGTCGTCGGCTTCACGGCCGAAGAGGGCGGCGACCTGGGCGGAACGTTCGGAAGCCGCGCCTTCACGGGCATGGCGTCCGAGACGCCGGCGCTCGCGCTCGAACGCGCGGGCATCACTGCGGCCGACGTCGCCGCGTCGAAGGCCGACCCGTCGCGCTACGCGGCGTACCTCGAACTGCACATCGAACAGGGGCCGGTGCTGTGGCGGAAGAAGATCGCGATCGGCATCCCCACGGCGATCGTCGGCATCACGCGCTACGAGGTCACGATCACCGGGGAGGCCAACCACGCGGGCACCACGCCGATGAAGGAGCGCCACGACGCGATGCGGACCGCGGCGCGAATCCTCGACCGCTGGTTCGCCTCGATAGCGGACCGGACGGACATGGTCAGCACCGTCGGCGTCTTCCGTCTGGAGCCGGGCGTCGCGCCCGTCGTTCCGGGAACGGCCGTATTCACGCTGGAGCTGCGCTCCACGGACGACGCGATCACGGGAAAGGCGGCGGGGGAGTTCCGTTCGCTGCTCTCGGCCGACGAGGAGTGTACGGGCTCGATGCGCCTTCTGGTCTCCAAGCCCGCCGTCCGGCTGGACCCGACCATGCAGGACACGATCGAAGAGGCGTGCCGGGATCTCGGCGTCCCGTGCGTGCGCATGCCGAGCGGCGCATCGCACGACGCGAGTCCGATCGCGCACGTCATCCCGACCGGGATGATCTTCGCGCCGAGCGTCCGCGGCATCAGCCACTCGAAAGACGAATACACCTCGCCCGACGACCTCGTGCGGGGCGCGGAAGTCCTCGCCCGGACGATCCGGAGGATCGACGAGGCGGCTGCCGCAGCCGCCGGATAACGGGCGCTTTCCCCGGCTTCCGGCGTGACACGGACCAAAAGAACGCGCCGCCATCATTGCGATGGCGGCGCGTTTGTCGTCACGAAATTTCGTGCGTTCCGCCCGGCATGCGCCGCGCTCCCGTCCCGGCGCGCGAAAGCCCGCGAGATCCATCATGCCGTCTCTCTCCCTTCGGTTTCGGTCAGCGCCCAGACTCCCGGGCCGGAAGGCGCGCAGGAACGGAGATCAGCCGGTCCGCCGCCGCGTAGACGAGCGCCGCCGCGACAATCGCGTTCAGCGGCGCGACGCAGAAGACCCCCTGCGAAGGGGAGAGGAACGAAACGCCGATCGCCGCGGCCCATGCGATCATGGCGGCCGGATTTATGGCCCGGAAGGAATAGTCCGTCAAAGACGGGTAGCGGCCCCGCCATTTGAGGAAGAAGTCCCCGATGAGAATTCCGCCGATCGGGGGCAGCGAGACGCTCAGGAAGACGAGCCACCCCGTGAAGTTGTTGTAGAGGAAGTCGGCCAGAACGGTTCCCGCGACTCCGGCAGCGACCGTGAGCCGCGTCCGCTTCTCTCCGGTGATGTTCGCGAGCCCGAGACCGGCCGCGTAGAGCGCGTTGTCGTTCGTCGTCCAGATGTTCAGCGCCAGGAGCGCGATGCCGCCGCCGAGGAGCCCCTGCGCGGCCAGAACCTCCGACGTGTCCGCCATCCCCGTCGCCATGGCCCCGAGCGCGCCGAAGAAGAACATCAGGCTGTTGCCGAACGTGAAGCCGATCACCGTGGCGCCGACGCCGCCCGCGCGGCTGCGCGAGAAACGCACGAAATCCGGCGTCAGCGTCGCCCCGCTGATGAACGACCCGACCCCGAGGGCGACCCCCTGCGCAAACGACATGGGCTTCGCCGGCGCGATCGCCATGAGCGCGGGCAGCCCCCCAGCATCCGTAAAGGCCCGAGCCATCGACCAGAACCCCAGGAAGAGGATCGCTGGAACGGCGATCCGGCTGATCCACTCGATGGCCCTGAAGCCGACGACCACCGTCGCGGTCATCAGCGCGCCGCCGAGCACGATGAGCGGCATGACCGGAACGCCCGTGAGCCGATTGATCGGGTAGGCGAACATCGCGACGCCGACGCCGAACCAGCCGATCTGCGTGACGGCCAGCATGAAGGACGGAAGCTTCGAGCCGAAGACGCCGAACGCGTAGCGCGCGAGAATGTGCGTCGACAGGTTTGTGGCGGAGGCCGCGTACCCGAGCAGCGCGCCGTAGACGCCGAGGATCAGGTTCCCCGCGAGCACCGTGATCACGAGGTCGGGCCAGAGACGCAGGCCCGTCCCGAGCGAACCGCCCGTCCACATGCTCGCGGCGAAAAACGTGAACCCGAGCATCACCATCGAAATCGAAA
>CAZVUT010000205.1:0-1682 GCA_964630155.1 uncultured Synergistaceae bacterium | reverse complement strand
GGTTCGGCCGCGTCGTATCGTTCCAGGATGCGGTACAGGTCGGCAAGGGTGCACAGACTTGCGGCGACGAGCGATGGGTTCTTTCCGCAGGCTTTCTCGCGAATGGCGAGGGACCGCTTGTACAGCGGCTCCGCGTGGTCGTACGCGCCGCGCAGGCAGTTGATGTCCGCGAGGTTGTCCAGCGTTCCGGCGACGGACGGGTGATTGCGCCCAAGCTTCTTTTCACGGATCGAAAGCGCCCGGCCGTACAGCGGCTCAGCATTGCCGTATCTCCCGAGAATCCGGTAGAGGTCCGCGAGGGTGTCCAGGCTTTCGAGCAGCATCGCGTGCTTCCGGCCGACGTTCTTTTCCGCGATCTGCAACGCCTTTTCCGCCGCCGCCGCCGCCGAGTCGTAGTTGCCGGCGCAGCAGAGCTCGGTGATTTCGAGATTGAGGGAGCGCCATTCCATGTCAGGTTTTGCGGAGAGCGCGGGAACGGCGGCCAACAACAGGAGCGTGATCGCTCCGATGAATCCCGAGACGATTTTCATTTCCCGACCCTCACGCTCCCCGCCTTAGGGCCGTGTTGTCCGGACGAAGGAGCGGTTCTCAGACGTCCGTCCGTTTTTCGACCTTCAGGCTGAATCTTCAAGACTGGAATGCATGCGCAAAGAATACCACTGAATACGAGATTCAAGAAGGGGGTCGTGTGATTCTTTCATCCCTGTCCCGTAGGGTCTTCCGCCGGAACGAAATTCGCCCTTTTCCCGAAAGAGCGCGATACAAAGATTCATATCAGGACAAGTTTCAATGGAAAAAACTGCCGGATTCGTGGAAAATATCTTTCGGAAGAGACATCGGACGGAGGCGAGAACATGAACGTCGTTTTGCCGGTACGGAGACGTAGATGAGGAACATTCCCTGCGGAATCGACGCGTATATCGCCTGGTGCCTGTCGAACTATGACGCGAACCGGGAGCGGATCGAGGAGTCGCGCACGGAACTGCGGCGACTTGGCGCCGATAGGTCCGTGTCGCCGGAAGACCGCTTCGCCGCGTCTTCCGAAATAGAGCGGGAGATTCACATCCTCCGGATGCGCACCGACCCCATCGGCGTCTTCCGGCGCGGCCTGGAGAGCGCGCAGGAGACGGAGCTTCTCGGCGTTCTGGACGAGATGATCGGAGGCGACGGAGAGGAGCACCCCCTGAAGCGGGAACTCATCCGGAAAGCCTGCGACTGCTTCTTTCCGACGGGGGTGTGAGGGGAAGGCGAAACTCCCGGAATCCGATCGCTCTTCACGAGACATAGCGTTGTTTCCACTTTCCGGAGTATCCTAAAGAGGAAGACCGGAGGTCTAAATGTTGTTGACCAAGAAGCCCCTCGTCATCATCCACGGCCCCATGGGCGTCGGAAAGACGAGCGTTTGCCGCTACGTGCTCGAACGGCTGGACCATGCCGCGTGGCTGGATGGGGACTGGTGTTGGACGATGCATCCGTGGAGCTTTTCGGAGCGCAACCGCGTGATGGTGCTCTCGAATATCGCGCATATCCTCACCGGATTTCTCGAAAACCCCGAGTTCGACATCGTCCTCTTCAGCTGGGTGATTCACCTGCCGGAGATCTTCGACACGGTGTTGTCGGCCCTGCCTGCGGGGACGTTCGATCCGCTGCGCGTGACGCTCGTCGCTTCTCCCGAAGCCCTG
>CAZVUT010000204.1:0-4901 GCA_964630155.1 uncultured Synergistaceae bacterium | reverse complement strand
TCCGGCCGCTCGAACGGATCGTCGACTCGGCGGACCGCATCGCGGACGGCGAGGATGCCCGGTTCCCGCTGATGCCGGACCCGGACCTCCAGCGTTTGACCGGAGCGCTCAACGCGATGTCCGAAAAACTCCGGGGCGCGCTCGACGAACTCAGAACAGAGCGCGAGGATCTCTCGCGGATCGTCACGTCGCTCCCCGTGGGCGTCATCCTTCTCGACGACGCAAAAAAGGTGCGCTACATCAACGGCGTCGCGGTCTCCCTGCTCGACATCCGACCGGCCGTCGAACCCGGGGTCCCCGCGGAGCGGATTCTCCCGGCGGCGGACATCTACACGCTGATCGAGGAGTCCGTCGCGGGGAAGGACGCCTGCCTCGAACTGGACCTTCCGGGAAACAGGAGACGCTTTCTGCGAATATGCGCGCGGCGGACGGCGACGGGAACGCTTCTCGTCGTCACCGACCTCACGGAGGAACGGGCGCTCGAGCAGTCCCGGAGGGACTTCATCGCCGACGCGGGGCACGAACTCCAGACGCCTCTGACGGCCGTCCGCGCCGCCGCCGAATATCTCCTCGAGGAAGAGGACGGGGAGTCGCCGCGGCGCAAATGCCTCGTCACGATCATCGAACAGCAGGAACGAATGACGAAACTCGTGGACGACCTCCTGCTCCTCTCACGCGTCGAGGGGCAGCCGCAACGGGACGATCCGGAACCGGTGGACTTCTCAGGCGTCGTGTCGCTGCTCGTGAACGAGCTTCGCGGTCATCCGCTCGCGGGCGCCATCCGCGTCGAGGCGGACATTATTCCCGGCGCGACCGTGAACGGACGCCGGGAGGATCTCTCCCGCGCCGCGCAGAACGTCCTCGAAAACGCCGTGAAATACGTTCACGAGCGCTTCGGTTCGGAGGAGGGTGGGCGCATCGACGTCTCCCTGCAGCCGGGGGAAGGGCGTTATTTCCTGCTCGTCCGGGACAACGGCGTCGGCATTACGGAAGAATCCGCCGCGCGCATCTTCGAGCGCTTCAGCCGCGGGGACTCGCACCGAGCCCGGGGGCGGTGGGGCAAGGGCGGATACGGACTCGGACTCGCGATCGCAAAGCGCATCGTCGCGAGCTACGGCGGAGATATCCGCCTCCTGCGAAGCGACGACGGCGCGGCATTCGAGATCGAACTCCCCGCGCTCTCCTGACCCGAACCCGCGGGGAACCGGCGGAAACAACACGGCGAGTGGCCTCCGGCGACATGGAGGCCCCTCGTTTTCGCGCTCATGGGCGGACGATGTCGACGATCAGGATCTCCGGCGGCGCCAGCAGCCGCACCGGAGGGCCCCACGTCCCCGCCCCGCGCGAAACCGCGACGACGCCCCGCCCCGCGAGCCGATGGGTTCCGGCGGTCAGGCCGTTCACGCGGTTCACGATCAGCGAGAACGGGAAGATCTGCCCTCCGTGCGTGTGTCCGGACAGTTGCAGGTCGAACCGTCCCGCCGACAGAGGCGAAAGCGACGGCCGGTGTTTGAGAAGCACCGTGAACGCGCCGTCCGCCTTGTCGAGAAGCGCCGCTTCCGTCGCAGGCGCGTACGCTCCCGTCGCCGTATCGTCCACGCCCGCGACGTACAGCCAGGGTTCGGGAAAGACCGCCCGGTTGCGCAGCACGGCGATCCCCGCCGAGCGCAGAAATTCGACCGCCTGCCCGAGCCCGGCGATCATCTCGTGATTCCCCGTCACCGCAAGCGTCGGTCGACGCGACGCGATCCTCGAGAGAATCGCGTGGTCCTCCGCCCTGCCGGCCATCCGCCCGTCGACAAGATCTCCCGCGAAGACGACGAGATCCGGCGCCGCCTCGTCCAGCGCGGCCTCGATCCGCTCGAGCAGCCTCCACGGAGAGACCGGCCCGAGATGGACGTCCGACACGTGGGCGATCCGGAAGCGCGGCGTCCGCATCGCGGGGCTTCCGGCGACGACCACGGGCGTCACGCGGAGGGACTGCGCTTCAAAAACGCCGTACCCGACCAGCAGCAGGGACGCCGCCGCGACAACGACGAAACGCGCCCGCGGCGACGAGACCCGCGCGGCGCAGCGGGTATGGAAGATCGCGTCCGCGCCGGAAAGCGCCAGCCATAGGACGTCGGACGCGAGAAGCATCGTCATCGCGAGAAAGATCCACGCCATCCAGAGGTACCCGGTCGTCGCCATCACGGTCCTCGGCGCGATCCAGCCGCGAAGGTCGAAGAACCGGACAAGAACCGGCGCGGTCACCATCAGCAGGCACCACGCGACGAGCAGGAGCAGCGTGCGCGCGCGAAGCGCCGTCGCCCGATGCAGCGCGCGAAAGACGACGGCGTGCATGGACCCGTACGTGAAGAAGAACAGCGACACGAAAAGCGTCATATTCCCGGCCCTCCGGCATGTCGCGGGGGAACGCGCCCGCGGGCTGCAACCGTATCAGGTGTTTCGCAGGCCATTATATGGTATAAAATGTCCGTGTCCGACCGGAATTCGGCGGATGCGAACACCGGCGTAATTCCCGGCAAGGAGGCGTACCGCATGACCCAGCAACAGCCCCGCATCTATCTGTCGTCGCCGCACATGAGCGGAGACGAACTTCCGTTGATCCGCGAAGCGTTCGACACGAACTGGATCGCCCCGCTCGGACCTCACGTCGAGGCCTTCGAGCGCGAACTGGCCGAACGGATCGGCGTTTCCGCAGCCCTCGCGCTCAATTCCGGAACGGCGGCCCTTCATCTCGGACTCAAACTCCTCGGAATCGGCGCAGGAGACCGCGTCTTCTGCTCGTCCTTCACGTTCATCGCAAGCGTCTCGCCCGTCGTCTGGCTCGGCGCGAAGCCCGTATTCATCGACTCGGACCCGGACACGTGGAACATGTCGCCCGAAGCGCTCGAACGCGCGTTCGAGGACGCCGCCAGGGACGGAACGATGCCGAAGGCCGTCGTTCCCGTCGATCTCTACGGACAGACCCCCCGGATGGACGCGCTGCTCGCCCTGTGCGGCCGCTACGGCGTCCCCGTTCTCGAGGACGCGGCCGAGGCGCTCGGCGCGACGTACAAGGGAAAGAACGCGGGAAGTTTCGGACGATTCGGCGTTCTCTCATTCAACGGCAACAAGATCATCACGACGTCCGGCGGCGGCGCGCTGCTCTCCGACGACGCGGACGCCGTAGCCAAGGCGCGCTTCTGGTCCACGCAGGCGCGCGACTCGGCCCCGTGGTACCAGCACACGGAGATAGGATATAACTACCGCCTGAGCAACGTTCTCGCCGCCATCGGGCGCGGGCAGCTCAAACACCTCGACGAGCGGATCGCGAAACGGCGCGCGGTCTTCGACGCCTACGTCCGCGCATTCGCGGACATCCCGGGAATCAGCTTCATGCCCGAGCCGGAGGGGTGCTTCTCCATCCGCTGGCTGACGACGATGCTCCTCGACCCCGACGTGCATGCGGTCTCCCCCATCGACCTCATGCAGGCGCTCGCCGCGGAAAACATCGAGTCCCGCCCCCTGTGGAAGCCGATGCACCTTCAGCCCGTCTTCGAGGGCGCGCCCTACTACCCGCACACGCCCGGAGGCGTCTGCGACATGCTCTTCCCGCGCGGACTCTGCCTGCCGTCCGGATCCAACCTGACGGACGAACAGCAAAACCGCGTCATCACATTCGTCCGCAGGGCGCTCCTCACGGGATGTCGACCGTGACGACGGAGCCCCCCGGCGGTCCAGACGCCGGGAACTGCGCCTGCAAGCGGCTTCTCGATTGCCTCCTGTCGGCGGCGGGACTGCTGCTGTTGTCTCCCGTCCTCCTCGCCGCGGCGATCGCCGTGCGCGCGAAGCTGGGATCCCCCGTCCTCTTTTGTCACCGGCGCGCCGGAAAGGACGGCCGGACGTTCGTCATGTACAAGTTCCGGACGATGACCGATGCGCGGGACGCGGACGGGAAACCGCTGCCCGACGAAGAGCGGATGACTTCGACGGGAACGTTCCTGCGCCGCTTCAGCCTCGACGAACTGCCGCAGCTCCTGAACGTCCTGAAGGGAGACATGAGCCTCGTCGGGCCCCGGCCGCTCCTGCCCGAATACGTCCCGCTCTATTCGCCCGAACAGCGCAGACGGCTCGACGTCCTCCCCGGAATCACCGGATGGGCGCAGGTGAACGGACGCAACGCGCTCTCCTGGGAACAGAAGTTCGCGCTCGACGCGTGGTACGTGGACAACCGCAGTCTCGCCCTGGATGTCCGCATCCTGTTCCGGACCGCCGCGAGCGTCCTCTCCGGACGCGGCGTCTCGCAGGACGGCTTCGCCACGATGCCCCGCTTCCAAGGAACCGGCCGAACGCGTGAAACGGAGGGGCTCCGATGAGTCTTCTCGCGCTCTTCCTGCGCTTCTTCCGCATCGGGGCGTTCACGATCGGCGGCGGCGTCGTCATGATCGGCGTCATCGAGGCGGAACTCCGCGCCACGAAGCTGCTTTCCGACGACGAGATCGCCGACATGATCGTGCTTGCGACGGCCGTCCCCGGCCCGATGGCGACGAACCTCGCGTGGCTCGCGGGGGGACGGCTTCCGCGAAAGGACTCGACGGCGCCGTGGGGCCTCGCCGGCTCGCTCGTCGCGGTCTTCGGGACCGCGCTGGCCCCCTTCCTGACAATCCTTCTGCTCTCGGGCTTTCTTGTGCGCTATCTTGGCTCTCCGTGGACCGTCGCCTTTTTCCGGGGGGCGTCTGTCGGCGTCGTGGTGACGGTCGGCTGGGCCGTGTTGCGGATCACGAGCCGCGCCGTAACGGGATGGCCCGAAATCACGGGATACGTGACGACGGTCTTCCTGCTTCTCGGGTTGCGGATCCACCCGTTCGCCGCGCTCATGGCGGGAACGGCGGTCTGCGCGCTGTGTCTTTTCGCGA
>CAZVUT010000203.1:0-4918 GCA_964630155.1 uncultured Synergistaceae bacterium | reverse complement strand
TGGAGCAGCATCTTGCGGAAAACCTGCGCATCAGCCACGCGCTCTACGATATTTCGCGGATGCGCCCCGTCGCGGAGCTTTTGGGGCCGCACGCGTGACGGCGGAGGGCCGGCGGATTCGTTGCGTCGTCGTGGGGTGGACTGCCTTCTCCGGGAGCGGATTCCGAAAGGATTCCGTCAGATTTCCAGAAACGTTTCGTCGGAGTGGAAAAACGCGGTCAGCCTGTCCAGAATAAGGTCGCGCGCGGAGTCGCCGGCGACGCGGCCCATTCTCGTAAACGCGCATTCCCAGATGACGGCGACGCGCCATTTCTCCCCGATCAGGCGCGCGTAATTGGTTTCGTCGCGCCTCCTGTTCCCCTCCAGCTTCGCTTCCCACCACTCGCGCCGGGTTTCGGGGAGCGCTCCGTGCGCGCACGCGTGGTGATGCCAGAAGCAGCCGTGAATGAAGATGACGGCGCGGAATTTCGGCAGGACGATGTCGGGCGTCCCGGGAAGATCCCGCCTGTGAAGGCGGAAACGATATCCCTGCCGGAAGAGGCGGGAACGGATGATTTTCTCGGGCTTCGTGTCCTCGGAGCGGACATGGCTCATGTTCCGGCTGCGCAGCTCTTCCGGGAGCCGGTCCATCCCCGTCACACAGCGAGATCGAGCGGGAGATCGCTGATGTCCTTCAGCCGGTTGCCGCGGATCATGTTATCCATAAGTTCGACGGAATCCTCCGAAGCGATCTTCACAACGGCCCGGTGGAGTTCCGGGAGGGCGAAATGGTAAACGCAGTCCACGTCCCCCGTCCCGAGCGCGATGGAGGCGATGCGGCCGTCCGTCATGACGCCTTCTTCTTCCTTCCGTTTCGTTCGGACGCATTTTCAAGCGCTTCTTTCACCTGCGTCGCGATGGCTCCGGCCAGGGCGGGAGGGACGGCGTTGCCGATCTGGCGGGCGATCTCCGTCTTGCTTCCGAGGAAACGGAAATCGTCCGGGAACCCCATCAGTCGGGCAGCCTCGCGGTGCGTGATCGGGCGATGCTTTTCCGGGTGAAGATACCGTCCCTTTTCGGGTTTGAAAAATTCCGTCCGGATGGTGACCGAAGGACGATCCCACCAGAGTCTGCCGAAAAGGTCGGCGCCGCCCGATTGCTTTTTTCTCCAGCATTCCGGCAGGAGTTCCGGAGCGTTTTTCTGAAGGTCGAAACGATTCCCGCCGGGTGGAACGGCCTTGTAGCGTTCGATGCTCATCTCCGTGGGGGTCCTTCCGAAATGAAGGTCGAGCGGCGGTTCGGTCGCCCGGATTTCGGTCCCTTCGGGATCGGGGAGGTCGTGAATCGCATCCCGCACCGTCCGCCATCTTCCGGCATGCGTGGGGGCGGGAAGGGAAATTCCCAAGGGGAACGCATCGGTCTTCGCCCCTATGGTGACAGTCCGTTTCCGGACCTGCGGGGCGCCGTAATCCGCCGCGTTCAGGACGGCAGCGTGAAGGAGGAATCCGTTTTCCTCCGCCCTTTCGTTGATCTGCAGCATTTCAGGAGAATGAAGCAACTCGGCGACGTTCTCCATGACAAAGACGAGCGCGCCGCTGCGGAAAACGATTTCGAGAAAGGGCTCCCAGAGCGCGCGCCGGGGGTCTCCGCGCCGTTCCTTGTTCAGCAGGCTGAACCCCTGGCAGGGAGGGCCTCCGATCACGATATCCGCGTCCGGAACCGGGGTTCCCGACGCAAGGAAATCCTCGATGTCTCCGACGAAACCGTCTCCGCCGAAGTTTGCGCCGTGCGTCTTCATGGCGGCAGGATCGTTGTCGAGAGAGAAAACACATGATACCCGCCGCAAAAACGGATATCCGCAAACCCAAGGGTCATCCCGCCCGCTCCCGCGAACAGGTCGATCAGTCGAATCATATCGCCGCTGTTTTTCATGCTCTTATTCTATACGCAGGGATGTTTTTTTTCACGTCTTCGCGGAACGACCGTTCGCCTTCGGCGGAACTTCGGCCGCCGGGGATCCCGCGTACCCGTCACGATTGTATCCATGTATTCGAGTATACATAAACCCTCCGGAATGTATGCTAGAATTACTCCCATTTGGACGTCCGGTTTGTATCCGATCCGGAGCCCGACGGGGGGAACGACTGTGGGAGTGATGTCGGTAACGACGCATGTCCGGCCGGACGATCTGGCCGTCGTCGCGGAGGCGAGGGGATACGGCCTCGTCATGGACCAGTCGAAGAAGAACGGCGGACGGGAAGACACGATGAAGCCCATGGAAGTCGTTCTCGCCGCGCTCGGCGGCTGTATCTCCATGGTGGCCCGGGGGCAGGCGCCCCTCAAGGGGATCGATCTGCAGGATATCGGCCTCGCCATCGAAGGGGACTACACGGCCGACGGCTTCCGGAGCATCCGCATCCGTGCGGAGGTCGCGTCCTCGTCTTCGAAGGAAGAGGTCGAGAAGTTTCTCTGCTTCGTGGAGAACATCTGCCCGGTCAGCAATTCGCTGAAGGCGACGATCGGGATCGAGGTGGTGATGCGGCCGAACAACATCCGGGACTAGGGCCCGTCGCTTTTTTCTTTCCGGAACACACAAGATCCCCAACGACAGGAGGAATTTATTTGAGTTTTCTGCAGACGTTCGGACTGACCAACGCCGCCGATATCAATACCGCATTGCTCATGCTCGTGCTGATCGCGTACGCCATAGGTGACGTCTTCTCCTACAAGACGAAGGCGGTCTTCTCGATGATCTTCGTCACGGGATTCGTTTTCCTGTTCGGTTTCTGGATCGGATTCCCGAAGAACATCTTCCAGACGACCGGAACCTTCGCGTACGCCGCCGTCAGCCTTCCGCTCATTCTCGTCCACATGGGAACGCTCATGAAGCTCAGGGATATCAAGCAGGAGTGGAAAACCGTCATCATCGCTTTCTCCGCCCTCGTGTGCCTTTCCGCCGGCCTCTACTTCATCGCCGGTCCGATCCTCGGCAAGGTGATGGCGCTGACGGCGGCCGGCCCCATCTCCGGCGGCATCGTCGCGACGATCATCGTCTCGGAAGCCGCCAAGAAGGTTGGCCTCGAGAGCCTTGCCGTGTTCGCCACGCTGCTTCTCGTCCTGCAGAATTTCGTCGGCCTGCCCATCGCCTCGCTGTGTCTGAAGTCCGAAACGCGGCGCCTGCTCGACAAGTTCCGGAAGGGCGAACTCGAGGGAGCGTCAGGGAAAGCCGGCGAAAAGAGCGACCCGGAAAAACCGTCGTTCCGGCTCTTCCCTGCCTTCCCGAAGGCGATCCAGACGCCCTTCGTGTTGCTCGCGAAGACGGCGATCGCGAGCTGGCTCGCGCTTCTCCTCGCGCAGCACTACAACGCGATGGTTTTGGGCGCGGGAATGCCCTACCTCCAGATTCACAAGTTCGTCATGGCGCTCGTCATCGGCATCCTGCTCTACGAGACCGGCTTCCTCGAGCACAAGATCCTCGACAAGGCCAACGCCGCGGGGTACGCGATGTTCTTCTGCCTCATCTTCGTGTTCGTGAGCCTTCCGCAGGCCACGCCCGAACTCGTTCGTTCGCTGGTCTACCCGGTCGTCGTCTCGTTCGGCGTCTCGCTCGTCGGGATCGTTCTCGCGGCGTTCGTCATGTCGAAGATCCTCGGCGTCACATGGGCCATGGCGACGGCCATCGGTGTGACGTGCCTGTTCGGCTTCCCGGGAACCTTCATCGTCACGGACGAGGTGACCACCGCCGGCTGCGCCAATCACGAAGAGAAGGAGTACTGCATGAGCCGCCTTCTTCCCAAGATGCTCGTCGGCGGTTTCACGACGGTGACCATCGGATCCGTCATCCTCGCGGGATACCTCGGACAGATCATCGAGACGGTCGCGAAGTAATCCGTCTCTTCGCCAAAAAATCACGCCGCTCCTGCCGGACCGTTCGGGGGGGGCGGCGTTCTTTTTGCGCCGGAAAATATGGACAGTATGAACGGAAACCTGAACTTATGAGCGAATGGGTTGTCATTCGATCAAAAGAGTCTACATTGAGAGAGAGCGAACAGCGCGGGAGGGGAATCCTCCGGAATCCGAATGCTTCTCTCCGATCCGTCCCGGCTTTCCGTGAGGGCTGCCGACCGAAAAATCCGAAAATTTCGCAAGAGACGTATGATGTATAATCTGTAAAATTTCGCCCCGGCCATCGGGGCGCGACACGAGGAATCGACAATGTCCCAGTCTTCCGCGTCGAATGCGGGAAAAAGCGGCGTTTTCGTCCGGTCCATCCGGAACGGCCTCGTCACGGCCATTCCGGTCGTGATGATCGGGTCGTTCGCGCTTGTCCTGAAATTCCTGCCCGTGTCCGCATACCAGAACTTCCTCGCGACCTTCGGTTCGGGCATTCTTCCGGCTCTCTTCACGTCCGTCAACAACGCAACATTCGGAATGCTGTCGGTGTATATGACCGTGTTCATCAGCATGAGCCGCGCGCAGCTCCGGACGGGAACGGAGGAATACCCCTGCGGCTTTCCCGTCGTCTCCCTGGCGGCCTTCGCCATCCTGAGCGGATTTTCTCAGGGAAACGTCTCCATCGACGTCCTGGGAGTCAAGGGGATGTTCACCGCGATCCTCGCTTCGACCGTCTCCCCCTGGTTGATGGAACGCTGGACGCGGATGGGCCGCTCGCCGTCCCGGATCTATTCGGAGGGGGCCGATGCCGATTTCAACATCGCGGTCTCGGTGGTCGTTCCCGCGCTGCTTACGGTCGGGACGGTCGCGCTCTTCAACTACGCCCTCGTCGCGACGTTTCAGGTCTCCGGTTTCCACGAACTCTTCGTCAACGCCGCGGGGCGCATCTTCTCCGGCATCGGGGACTCGCTGCACATCGGCCTCGCGTTCGTCTTCCTGTCGAGCCTCATGTGGTTTTTCGGCATTCACGGAAGCAACGTCCTCGA
>CAZVUT010000202.1:0-4924 GCA_964630155.1 uncultured Synergistaceae bacterium | reverse complement strand
TCGCCGCTCCCGTAACGGAACTCTGGACGGAGTACCGGGTCATTTCGGGAGACACCCTGGATTCCATCGCACGCAGCCACAGCATTCTCGAGAAAAACCTCCGCTTTGCGAACGCGCTTCCCAAAGAGGCCGCGCTCCGGACCGATTCAATCCTGCTGATCCCGCGCACTGACGGGGACGCCTGCGCGGCGCTGACGGAGGTTCTCGCACGAAAGCACGGGGCCGCGACCGCCTCGCGCCCAGAAATCCGTGAGGCGGTCGCGCCTTCCCCCCGGAAGGATGGGCGAAAGCCGGATGCGACCATATCGCGGATGATGACATGGCCGGTGAAGGGAACCGTCAGCTCTCCGTTCGGCGTCCGGAGGGGCGGCCGGTCCCGCAGAGGGCATTACCATGACGGCATCGACATCCCCGCTCCGAAAGGAACCTCCATCGTGGCGGCGCTCGACGGCCGCGTCGTCTCCGTCACATCCCAGCGCGGCTACGGCAAGACGGTGACGATCGACCACGGAAACGGACTCGTCACCCGCTACAGTCATTGTCTTGGTTTCTCCGTGAAGGCGGGAGTTCATGTCCGGCGCGGACAGAAGATCGCGACGGTCGGCCGTACGGGGCGCGCGACATGCAATCACGTCCACTTCAGCGTCCTGCGACGCGGAAAAGAAGTCAATCCGGCGCCGTATCTCCATTCGACGCAATTCTGAGTCCGGTCCAGCAATGAAAAGGGGAGTCTCGAATGGGGCGCATCGTCCCGTTCCCGACTCCCCTCTTTGTGTTGTGGAGGGCGCGGCGTTCTACGAAAGCGTCCCGCGAGGTTCCGCCGGGACGGGGGCCGCTGTCGGCTCTTCAGAAGGCGTCTCCAGTTCGGGGTAGACCTCCATCGCCCGGAGTTTTCGTTCGATCGCACGGCTTTTCCTCGCGGCGCCTTCGAGCGAGTCGCCTGCCTCCTGGATCTTGTGAAGGGTTTTCTCGAGAACGGCCGCGAACGTTCCGAATTCCGTCTTCACCTGCCCGAGAAGCATCCAGACCTCGGCGGAACGTTTCTGGATGGCGAGCGTCCGGAATCCCGTCTGAAGACTGTTGAGCAGCGCCGCAACAGTCGTAGGCCCGGCGACGACGATCCGCGATCCCCGCATGAGCGTCTCGCAGAGCCCGTCGATCCGCAGGACTTCGGCGTACAGCCCCTCGACGGGAAGGAAGAGGATCCCGAAGTCGGTCGTATACGGAGGCTCGATGTACTTCTCGCGGATGCTCTTCGCTTCGGCGACGATCCTCTTTTCGAGCTGCTTCCTGCAGGAACGCGCCCCTTCCGGGTCTCCCGCGTCCAGAGCGGCGAGCAGCCGAAGGTAATCCTCCTGGGGGAACTTCGAGTCGATCGGAAGCCAGACGGGCTCGTCCGACTGCCCCGGCAGGCGTATGGCGAACTCGACCCGCTCCCGGCTGTTCGGCCTGGTGCTCACGTTCGCGGCGTATTGCTCAGGAGCGAGAAGCTGTTCGAGCAGGGCCCCGAGCTGGATCTCCCCCCACGTTCCGCGCGTTTTCACGTTGGAAAGCACTTTTTTGAGATCCCCGACATCCGCCGCGAGAATCCGCATTTCCCCGAGGCCTTGATGCACGCGCTCCAGGCGGTCGGCGACGCTCCGGAACGCCTCTCCGAGCCGCTGTTCGAGCGTCGCGTTCAATTTTTCGTCAACGACGGCCCGGATCTGGTCGAGCCGGGCTTCGTTCTTCGCGTTCAGCTCGCCGAGACGGCTGTCCACCATGTCCCGAATGCCGTCGAGCTTCGCGGTGTTCGAGTCCGTCAGGCGGGCCAGCTGATTCGTGAAGGTCTCCAGTTGCCCCTTCTGGAGCATCGCGATCTCCGAAAGCCGGGAAGAAAGCACGTGCCCCTGTCCGCTCAGCGCAGCGCCGAGCTCCTCCCGGTTCTCGCGCGTGGAGGCGCGAAGCTCTTCGCGCAGTGCGGCGAGCGCCTCCATCTGCAGGCGCGTCTCCCGCTCCCTGCGGTCCGCAGTATCGCGGACGCCGTCCCGGACGTCGTCCAGGATCTCCGCCATATCGTCCAGGCTCCGGCCGTTTTCGCGCACGCGAAAAAGCAGCAACAGGACGATTCCGGCGAGCGACGCGGCGTACAGCGCCAGAATCGTCTCTGTTGTCGTAAAGGAAATGGACATCCGTTCGCGGGCGCCCCTCTACCCCTGGACGTTCGGGCCCGCCGCGACGACTTCCGGCGAGACCTTCGACGAAAAGGCGGAGAAATTCGATGCGAAGCGTCGCGCAAGGCCGAGGGCGGCAGCCTCGTATGCCTCGAGATCCTGCCAGGTCTTTCGCGGGTTCAGCAGTTCGTCCGGGATGCCGGAGCACCGGAGCGGCGTCTGAAAACGGAAGACCGGATCCGGCGCGTATTCCGTTCTCTCGAGATCTCCGTTGAGCGCGGCGGACAGGAGGGCCCGCGTCACGTGGATGGGGGTCCGGACGCCCACGCCGTACGGGCCGCCGCTCCACCCCGTGTTGACCAGCCACACCCTCGTCCCGTGTTCCTTCAGGCGTTCCCCGAGCATCGACGCGTACGTGAACGGATGCAGCGGAAGGAATGGAGCGCCGAAACAGGCCGAGAAGGTCGCCTGGGGCTCCTTCACCCCGGATTCGGTCCCGGCGAGCTTCGCCGTATAGCCCGAGAGGA
This sequence comes from uncultured Synergistaceae bacterium, assembly GCA_964630155.1. GTDB lineage: Bacteria > Synergistota > Synergistia > Synergistales > Aminobacteriaceae > CALFXN01. The sequence goes on along the minus strand of CAZVUT010000202.1, from coordinate 2,244 downwards.
AATGGTACATGGCCTCCTCGTTGGAAAGCCGGACGATCGGCGGCAGGACGCCGAACGCATCGGCCGCGAGGAAGAAGATGTTCTTCGGGTGTCCCGCCGTTCCGGGAACCAGCGCATTGGCGATGTGCCCCACGGGGTACGTGGCCCTCGTGTTCTCGGTCAGCCGGTCCGAATCGTAGTCCGGGTCACGGTTTTCGTCGAGGACGACATTCTCGATGATCGAGCCGAAACGGATCGCGCCGTAGATCTGGGGTTCCGCCTCGCGGGAGAGTTTGATACATTTGGCGTAGCATCCCCCCTCGAAGTTGAAGATCCCGTTCGGACTCCATCCGTGTTCGTCGTCACCCACGAGCCGGCGGGCGGGGTCGGCGGAGAGCGTCGTCTTTCCCGTTCCGGACAGACCGAAGAAGAGCGCCGTGTCGCCGCGCATCCCGACGTTCGCGGAGCAGTGCATCGGCAGGACGTCCCGCAGCGGCATCAGCGCGTTCATCACCGAAAAGATGCTCTTCTTGATCTCCCCCGCATACTCCGTTCCGCCGATCAGGACGATGCGGAGTTCAAAGTCGATGGCCACGAACGCGCGCGACCGGAGCCCCAGTCGTTCGTAGCCGGGAGCCGCAAGCTTCGGCATGGCCACGACCGTGAAATCGGCGTCCGCTCCGGCGTCGTCCCAGGGATCCCTCGGGATGAAAAGCGTCCGGGAGAACAGCGCGACCCACGCGAAGTCGCTGAGCACCTGGATCCGCAGGCGGTATGCCGGATCCGCGCCCGCATATCCGTTGAACACGAAAAGATCCCTCCCCTGAAGGTACGATCGGGAGAGATCCAGCAACGCATCGAACACCCCGGGATCCATCGGCGTGTTGACGTCGCCCCAGAACACGCGGGCGCTCGACGCGTTGCGCACGATGAATTTGTCCTGCGGCGAACGTCCCGTCCGCTCGCCGAACAGGGCGAGCGCTCCGTTGGACGCGAGGGTCGATTCACCGCGCCCCAGCGACTCCTCCACAAGAAGAGGAACGGGGATATCCGCTCTGACCGAACGGAGGTGGAACAGACCAAGTCGTTCAACGCTTTCGGTGTATTGCATCTCTCTCCCCCCGAATCCAGGATGATGCGGCGACGCCTGCGACGAGCGCGCCGTGCGGGAATATGAAACGATTATATGCCGGAACGCCGTTCCGGCTCCACCGGAGAAAACGTTCCGCCGAAATGCCTCAGTCCGCGAATCGCAGGCTGCGCGACGCGCGCGTGACGAACGCCCCGAAACGCTCCTTCTCCGATTCCGGATAGCGCACGAGAAGCGTCGCGATCGTCTCACGGTCGTCGGAAAAGAGCACCCGTTCATAGAAGATCTCCGCGCCGATCGTTCCGGACAGGACGAACCACCCTTTCCGCATCGCCCGGTACGTGACGTTTCCGCCCAGATCCTTCCAGTCCGCTTCGCGCTCAGCCGCGTACGATTCGGGAGAGGCTTCGAGCGCGTTGTACATTCCGAACACCGAGAGAATCCCTTCGGACTTCCGGTCGTAGAAGACCCTGCCGTCGTTGTTCGTCGGGGCCTCCCCTTTCCGGAAACCCGACGGGACATCCACGGAATAGCCGAAACGCGCGTTCCGGTACGTCTGAAAGGACGACTCCGCGTCCGCGGCCCAAACAGCGACCGAGAGCAGAAGCGCGACGCTCAGGGATATGCTTCGAATCCGCATGAAACCACTCCTTCCGGTCTGTCGCTTCGTTGGAACAGATTCTATAATGAATCGAACGAAAAGAGAAACGGGGAGGGACGGAGATGCGACACTTGCGTATTTGCGCGATCGGCGTCGGAACGATGGGGGCCCCGACGGCGGCGGTCTTCGCGCTCGGGGGGTGCGACGTCTTTCTGGCGGCCCGGAACGCAATCCGCTCGCAAGAGGGAAAATCGCTCGCAATCGAAGCGCTGGATGTTCTTGAACGAAGGGGAATCGAAGAAAAGCCGGCGCTCACGGCCGCGAAGGAACGCCTTCATCCCTGCGACGGACTTGAGGAAGCGGCGCGGGAAGCTGATGTCGTCATGGAGTCCCTTCCGGAGGATATCGCGTTCAAGAAAGAAATGTATGCGCGCGTGGAGCGAGTCGTCCGGGACGGCGTTCCCATTCTCTCGAACACGTCGGGCCTGATGCCGTCGCTTCTCTCGGACGGCATGACGCGCCCGGGGCGATTTGTCGTCACGCATTTCTGGAATCCGCCGCACCTGATTCCGCT
>CAZVUT010000201.1:0-4939 GCA_964630155.1 uncultured Synergistaceae bacterium | reverse complement strand
TGGGCCTTCCCGATGCAGCTCAACTTTCTGGTGACGCGTTTCGCGCAGTACCTCTGCGCGACCGAAGAAGAGTCCTTCGTTCTCGACCGGAGCATCTTCGGCGACAAAATCTACGCGACGCTCTACCATCGGCTCGGATATTTCAGCGACAGCCAGTACGGGATGTATCTCACGCTGTACGACAACATGATCCGCCATCTGGTCATGCCGGACCTTCTCGTCGTGCTCCACTGTCCGTTCGACGAAATCATGCGCCGCATCCTGCTGCGCGGGCGCGAGGACGAGATCAGGGCGGGCGAGCCCTACTGGCGCGAACTCTACGCGGCGTACTCGCACTTCCTCGAAGTTGTCCGGTCGGAAGTCGCCACGCCTCGCGTAATCGAGCTTGATCTTTCCGATCCGGGATTCATCCGGAGCCCTGACCGCATCGACGCGTTTCTGGCCGACGTCCGCCGAATGCTGGACGACGCGGATTCGGCGCGCACGCCGACGTAAGGGACATGCGCGACATGTACGACGCCATCGTCATCGGAACCGGCCCCGCCGGCATCTTCGCAGCACTGGAGATGACCGGGGCGGGCAAGAAGGTGCTGATGGCGGACAAGGGGCGGATCATCAGCGAACGAAAATGCCCCATCGTCGACGGACGGTCGAAGGTGTGCCTCAACTGCGCCTCGTGCGCGATCGTATCGGGGTGGGGCGGCGCCGGATCCGCCTCGGACGGGAAGCTCACGCTGACGACGGGCTTCGGAGGGAATCTCGAGGAAAGCATCGGCGAACAGCGTCTGCTGGACCTGATTTCCTACGTCGATGACCGTTTCGTCGAGTTCGGGGTGGAGAACCACTGCTACTCGCCGGAAGGTCCTGTCGTCAAGGAGACGATCCGGAAGGCGGCGGGCATCGGGATCAAGATCCTCCCCGCGAGGATACGGCATATCGGAACCGACGCGTCGCGCGTCGTTCTGAACAACATGTATGAATTCCTGCGCGAACGATGCGATGTCCTCATGAACACGACCGTGGTCGACATCCTCGTCGAGGATGGCGAGGCCCGCGGGATCATCCTCGAGGACGGGACGATCCATCGGGGGCGCCGGATCATCGCCGCCCCGGGACGGGAGGGGGCTTCCTGGCTCGGCCGGATCGTGGACCGGCTCGGCCTCCCGATCGCTTCCATGCCCGTGGACATCGGCGTTCGGGTGGAGGTTTCCGACAACGTTTGCCACGACCTGACGGAGCATTTCTACGAGGTGAAGTGCCTCTACAACACGCCGACGTTCGACGACCGGTGCCGCACGTTCTGCATGAACCCCTCCGGTTTCGTCGTGTACGAATACAACAAGGAACACGATCTCGTGACCGTGAACGGGCACAGCCTGAAGAAGACGAAGTCGACCAACACGAACTTCGCGATCCTCGTGACGAAGAACTTCACGCAGCCGTTCAGCGATCCCATCGGATACGCCACGCACATCGCCAAGCTCGCGAACATGCTGGCCGGGGGCGGCATCCTGCTGCAACGCCTCGGAGACCTGCGGGACGGACGCCGGTCGACGCAGTCGCGCATCGAGCGCGGAATGATCGCGCCGACGGCGAACGCGCAGCCGGGCGACCTGAGTCTTGTCCTTCCCCACAGATATCTCATGGACATCGTCGAGTTCCTCGATGCGCTCAACGTCATCATGCCCGGAGTGAACCAGAACGACACGCTCCTCTACGGCGTGGAGATCAAACTGTATTCGCTCCGGCTGAAACTGAAGGAGACGCTCGAAGTTCCGGTCGTGCGGAACCTGTTCATGGTCGGCGACGGCGCGGGCGTGAGCCGCGGCATCATCCAGGCGGCCGCGAGCGGCGTGGTGGCCGCACGGGCGATTCTGGAAGCATAGAAGGGAAAGAAAGGTGGAAATCTGGTGCAAATGAAGAGACATGTCCTCGTTTCGTTGTGCGCGTGTGCGTTTCTGTTCTGTGCGGGTGCGGCTCTGGCGGCCCTTCCGACGATGGATGCGGTCAAGGCCTTCCTGCCGAAAATGGACGGGTGGACGTCGGAGGACCCGACCGGAATGCAGGGAGCCTCACTCGTCCTCGTGGAGCAGCGGTACGAAAAGAACGAGGAGACGAGCCTGTCGCTGCTGATCACGATGGGCGAGGATGCGAACCACGCGCCGATGTTCGACGTCTACAACGAACAGAAGATCGACCGCATCGATACGGGTGACGGGTATGTCGCGTTCGTGAAGATCGGGAATTTCCGGGCCATGGAGCAGCTCGAAAAGTCGAGCAAGACGGCCGCGATCTGGGTGGACCTCGGGAACACCGCCTGGCTTGGGGCGACGGGCGAAGGAATGACCGTCGAAGAGGTGAAGGCCGTCGTCGGACGCATCGACCTTGCAGGGCTCGCTGCGCTCGCTCCCGCGGCCCCAAAATAGTGCGGATCAAGGCGACTCCGGAAGATTTCCGGGTCGAAGAACTGACGGATTTCCCGCTCTCGGACGCTCCCGGTCGTTTCCGGGTCTTTCGCCTGACAAAGCGGCGCCGGAACACGCTCGACGCGGTCCGCGAGGCGGCCGACGCGCACAATGTCCCCCTGTCGGAGGTTCGCGTCTGCGGGCGGAAGGACAGGCAGGGAATCACGATCCAGTACGTGACCGTCCCCGGGGCGCGCGATCTGACGTACGAAACGGATGGGCTTTGCGTCGAACATGTCGGATGGAGCGATGTCGCGGCCGCGCCCGCGCGGATCCGGGGAAATATGTTCGACGTCGTGCTGCGGGACATGCCCGAAGAGGAAGCGGATCGCGTCTCCCGCGGCCTCGGACGCATCGGCGACTGCGGCTTCCCGAATTACTTCGACGAACAGCGCTTCGGCGAGATCGCCGACGGAGGGCCGTTCCTCGCGGAACTTTTGGTGAAGCGGCGGTTCGATCTCGCTCTCCGGCGCTACGTTACGACGATCCACCCCGACGCGCCCCTGCATCTTCAACGCAGAAAGCTCGAAATCCGCGAGAAGTGGGGAGATTTCGACGCCGTCCTCGCCCTCTGTCCCGAACCGGAAGCGGCGATGCTTGTCCGGACGGCGCGGGACCGGGGGTACATCGCCGCGCTCAGGGAGATTCCGAGGGAATCGATGGGAATGTTGTTCTCCTCGTACCAGAGTTTTCTCTGGAACCTGACGCTGGCCGCCCTTATCGGCGATGCGGGGATTCCGTGGGCTGGCCCCTCCGGCCAGGATCTCAGGGTCTGGTCCCCCGATGCCTGGCAGGACGGTTCGGCAAGGATCTGGTCGCTCGACATCCCCACGGCCGCGCGTGAGCTGCCGGAAATGCCCTCCGATGTCCGGCGCGCGCTCGACGGGGTGCTCTACGCGCGAAAGGTGCGACGTTCGCAGTTTCACATCCCGGAAATCACGCAGGCGTACTTCGCGTCGTCGCCCCGGGCCGCGCTGGTCGTGCCGGACGAACTGTCTCACGAACGACTGCCTGACGAGCGCTACCAGGGCACATGGAAGGTGCGGGCGCGCTTCTCGCTCCCGAGGGGAAGTTTCGCGACGCTGGCGGTCCGGATCGCGGAACGTGCGGGATAGAAAAAGCGGGGAACGGATCCCCGCTTTTCTTGTCGTCGGTTCGCGGCGTTTTCGTTTTCAGGCCGCTAGCGCGTGTACCGGTAGGTCCTTCCCGTGAACGGCTTCGGGCTCGTCAGCGTCGAGAACGTGATCGAATCCGGAGAGATCTTGAAGGACGCGAGGGACACGGGGAACGTGAAGCCCCGCAGGCTGAAGATCGGCTGGACCTTTTTGATCTCCTCGTGGATGAGGTCGGTCTTCTCGGCCGTGTTGATCACGAGGGTGTAGTCCTTCAGCCAGAGTTCCTTGCCTCCCTTGACCTCGAGCCCGCTGGTGACCTGCATCGCGAGATCGGACCACGGAGAGTCCTGGTGATAGTATCCCTTGATGAAAATGGAATCCTTGCGGAAGTCGAGCGTGATGTGCCGCCATTTGCTGTTCGTGTGGACGTCGAGATACTTCTTGACGAGAACGTTCACATCCTCCTCGAGAACGGTCCCCTCGAACAAAGCGCTCGCGGCTCCGCGAACCTCCAGGGCCCGGGTTCCCTTTTTCGCCCAGTCCCGTATGGGGTTGAGTTCCGCAAATGTCGCCTCGCACCGGAGCTGTTCGATGCGAACGTCGTCGATCACCGCGCCGCGAACGTCCAGATAGATATGACGCACCTTCCCCGAATTGTCGGGTTCCTGGTCGATGATCATGTCCACGGTTTCGGGGTTCAGCAACTCCACGATGTGGCGGAAAAGGGTGACACCCTTCGTGTGTCCCGTGACCGCGCCGCTGAATTCCAGAATCTTTTCCGCGGAAGCGCTCCCCGCCAGCGCCAGAACGACAAGAACGGCTGCGAGAACGATGCCTTTTTTCATGGGCTCTCTCCCTCCCTGGATTCGTAATGAAACGCATCGCTATTATAGTCGAAAAGTCTTCTTTTTTCAGTCGTATTCTTCGATCCTGCCGGGCGGAACGCGGTTCGGGAGCGGGGGATGGTTCCGGAACGGATCATGCGGTACCATAAGTGTCTGAATGAGCTGCGGCGCCGCCCTTCCCGGGCGGGGCCAACCGTGAAAGGGGTGCTGTCATGCGCATTGTTGCGTTTCAGGGGAGTCCGAGAAGTTCCGGAAATACGGCGGTTCTTCTGGCCGAGGTCGTGAAAGGGGCGCGGGAAGCCGGGGCCGACGTGAAAGAGGTGACGCTTCACGGAAAGAAGATCGCCCCGTGCACGTCGTGCTATGCGTGCAAGGCGCCGGGTGCGGCCGGGTGCGTCATCCGGGACGATATGGACGGAATCTACGACGACGTCATGAAGGCCGACGTGCTGCTGTTCGGAACGCCGATCTACTGGTGGTCCGTGAGCGCGCAGATGAAGCTCCTGTGGGACCG
>CAZVUT010000200.1:0-4969 GCA_964630155.1 uncultured Synergistaceae bacterium | reverse complement strand
TCTTCCTGTCGAGCCTCATGTGGTTTTTCGGCATTCACGGAAGCAACGTCCTCGAGGGGGTCTCCCAGAGAATCCTCGAACCGGGCCTGGCGATAAACGTCGCGCTCGCAGGCAGCGGACAGGCGCCGACGGAGATCATCTCGAAGACCTTCATCGACGTCTTCGTTCTCATGGGCGGCTGCGGCAGCGCGATGTGCCTTCTCGTCTCCCTGTTCCTGTTCAGCCGGAACTCCGGCGTCAGAACCCTCTCCCGGATCGCCGCGATCCCCATGCTGTTCAACATCAACGAACTCATGATTTTCGGACTGCCGGTCGTCTACAACCGATACCTGTTTCTTCCGTTCATGCTCACCCCCTTACTCGCAACCCTGACGTCCTATGCGGCCATGGCGACGGGCCTGGTTCCGGTTCCGTGCCATCAGGTGCAGTGGACGACGCCCATCCTTCTGGGGGGCTACGTCGCGACGGGCTCCGTCGCCGGGAGCCTGCTGCAACTGTTCAATCTCGTCCTGGGCGTTTTCGTGTACCAACCGTTCATACGGCTCTACGACGGGGAGAAGCTCCGGAACGCCGGCGAAAATCTCAAAAGCCTGGTCGCCGTTCTGAAGCGGAGCGAGGAGAGCCGCACCCCGGTCAATCTGATGGAACTCGGCGGGCATTCCGGACTCTGCGCGAAGATGCTCGCGTCCGACCTGAAGGGCGCGATGGAACACGGCGAGCTGACGCTCCACCACCAGCCCCAGTTCGACAGCGAAGGGCGGTGCATCGGTTCGGAGGCGCTGCTTCGCTGGAACCACCGGACGTTCGGGATGATCTACCCTCCGCTGGTCATCCGTCTGGCGGAGGATATCGGCGTCCTGTACGAGCTGGAGAAATATATCCTCGCCACTGCGGCCGGAAACGCGGCGCGGCTTCGGCGAACCGCCGGGCGGCGGATCAAGACGTGCGTCAATATCACGGCGGCCGCCTTCTACGAGCCTTCGTTCGAGGCGTTCCTGCAGGGGCTTCTCGACGGCGGCGCAGTGGAGCCCGGGGAGCTGTGGCTCGAACTGACGGAACAGAAGGCGCTCCTCTTCGACCACGAGACCGAGGAGAAGAGCCGGCGCGTCCGCGCGATGGGCTTCCCGCTGGTCATCGACGACTTCTCCATGGGGCACACGTCGATCCGTTATCTTCAGAGCAACGAGTTCGACATGGTGAAGCTGGACGGCTCCTTCGTCCGCGGGATGAACGACAACCCGCGGAGCTGCGAGATCGTCACGTCGATCGTTTCCCTCTCCCGCGCCCTCAATTTCACCGTGATGGGCGAATACGTCGAGACGAAGGAGCAGCAGGAGCTTCTGGAAAAGCTCGGATGCACGCACTACCAGGGCTATCTGTACGGGCCCGCGGTCCCCTTCGAGGAATTCCTCCGGAAAATAGCGCTCGACTGACCCCGCTCCCCACGACCGGAAAACGCCGTTCCTCCCATCGTCCGCGGTTCTCGCCGCGGCACCCTTCGATGTTCGTCGCTCGCGCCCGAACCCCGGCGCCGAATCCTTTTCCGCAGAGTTCCGAATTTTCGTCCCGGCTTTGGAGGGTTGTCAAATAGCATGTCTGCGTAGTAGTCTATTAGCTTGTGAAAGGGGGGCGAGCCGGATGCCTGTTTTTGCGCAATTCGATATAACGGGAAAGATAGCGGTCGTCACGGGGACGTCGCGTGGCCTCGGCAAGGGGTACGCGGAGGGGCTGGCGCGGGCCGGGGCGGTCGTGATGTGCTGCGGCGTGAGCCGCGACGGGACGGAGGCGACCGTGAAGGCCATCCGCGACGCGGGCGGGGAGGCCGAGGCGCACGTCCTCGACGTCTCGAAGCCCGACGACTCGCGGCGTCTCTTCGAGGACATCGCCGCGCGCCGCGGACGCCTCGACATCCTGGTCAACAACGCGGGAACCGAGGATGCCGGCGATTTCGTGAACGTGACGGAGGAACAGTACGACGCGATCATGGGCGTGAACCTCCGGGGCGCGTTCTTCACGGCGCAGGCCGCCGCGCGGATCATGATGCGGCAGCGCTCGGGGAAGATCCTCAACGTCGGGTCGCTCGGAAGCGCGATCGGCCTCGCGGAGTCGTCCGTCTACTGCGGCTCGAAGTGCGGCGTCGTCGGCGTCACGCGGACGATGGCCATCGAACTCGCGAAGTACAACATCCAGGTCAACGCGATCGGGCCCGGGTACTTCCGGACGCCGATGACGGAGCCCTTCTTTCAGGATCCCGTTCACCGGAAGTGGATCGAGGAGCGGATTCCGACGGGGCGCGTCGGGACGGTGGAGGACCTCATCGGAACGGTCATCTTCCTGTGCAGCGCCGCGTCGGACTACCTGACCGGGCAGATCGTCTACGTCGACGGCGGCTGGCTCGCGAGCTGAGGAAAGGGGAACGGACATGATCGTATTCAAGGAAGCGGAAAAGAATCCGAACGAGGAAAAAGCCTCCGTCGAGCAGGTCGTCCGGGACATCCTGTCGGCCGTCCGGGCCGGTGGGGACGCGGCGGTCCTCGACTATACGGAGAAGTTCGACGGATACCGCCCGGCGACGCTGCGCGTTCCGGCCGACGCCGTGAAGGCGGCGTACTCGAAGGTGGAGCCCGAGACAGTCGCGAACCTGAAGTTCGCTGCCGAGCGGATCCGCGGCTTCGCGGAACGCCAGCTCTCGTGCATGAAGGAGCTGCGATGGGAGATAACGCCGGGCGTGACGCTCGGGCACCGGCTGATCCCGGTCGCGTCGTGCGGCTGCTACGTCCCGGCCGGGCGGTATCCGCTGCCGTCGTCGGCGCTGATGTCGGCGATTCCGGCGAAGGTCGCGGGCGTGAAGTGCGTCGCGGCGTGTTCGCCCGCGAGCCGGGGGCAGGACGGCATCCACCCGGCGGTCCTCGTCGCGATGGATCTCGCCGGAGTGGACGAGGTCTACTGCATGGGCGGCGCGCAGGCCATCGCGGCGTACGCGTTCGGAACGGACTCCGTGAAGGGCGTGGACATCATCGTCGGCCCCGGGAACAAGTACGTCACCGAGGCGAAGCGCCAGGCGGGCGGTTCTGTCGGAATCGACATGCTCGCGGGACCGAGCGAGGTCGTCATCATCGCCGACGAAACGGCGAACCCGGCCTGGGTCGCGGCGGACGCGCTCGCCCGCTGCGAACACGACCCGAACTCCTGGACGGTCATCGTGACGACGAGCCGGAGCCTGGCGGAGAAGGCGTCGGCGGAGATCGAGTCGCAGCTCGCGACGCTGCCGACGGCGGAGATCGCGCAGACGAGCTGGAGGGACAACGGCCGGATCCTGATCGTCGACTCCGAGGACGAGGCCGTCCGCGTGACGGACGACATCGCGCCGGAGCACCTCCAGGTCATGACGGCCGACAGCGCGGCCACGGCGGCGAAGCTCACGAACTTCGGATCGCTCTTCATCGGACATGACGCGCCCGTCGCGTTCGGCGATTACGTCTCGGGCCCGAACCACATCCTGCCCACGCAGCGGTGCGCCCGCTTCTCGAACGGCGTCTTCGCGGGGACGTTCCTCAAGGTCAGCTCCTTCCAGGAGATCACGGCCGAAGGGGCGAAAACGCTTTCCGGCCCGTGCGCGCACCTGGCCGGGGTCGAAGGGCTCTTCGGGCACCGGCGTTCCGCGCAGCTGCGCGGCTGACGAAAACGGACGGCTCGCTTCGCCGGAACACGGCGAATCGACAGGGGAGGCTCCCGATGACGGCTCCTGCAACGGAAACGACGAACACTCCCGGCGGCGTCGGCCGGGCCGGCGAATCGGCCCTGCGGCTGCGGGGAATTACGAAAATCTATCCCGGAACGGTCGCGCTGGAGGATGTCGCGCTCGACGTCCGCTACGGCGAAGTCCACGGCCTGATGGGCAAGAACGGCGCCGGGAAGTCGACGCTCGTCGGCATTCTCGCGGGGCTGATCGAGCCGACATCCGGGACGATCGTTCTGGGCGGGCGGGAATACCCGCGCCTGACCCGGATGCAGGCGAAGCGCGAGGGCGTCGCGATCGTGACGCAGGAGCCGGAGATCATCCTCGACATCACGGTTGCGGAGAACCTCTTCCTGGGCGATCTTCCGACGCGCGGCGGCTTCGTCGACCGGGCCCGAATGTTTGACAGAGCCCGGGAGCTGCTCGACCGCTTCGGGCTCGATATCGGCGCCGAGTTCCGCGCGGGGGACCTGTCCCTGAGCGAGCGCCAGCTGCTTCTCATCATCAAGGCCTGTTACGTCGAGGATGCATCGGTCGTCATCCTCGACGAGTCCTCGGCGCCGCTGACGCGAAAGGACGCGCAGATCCTGCGCCGGATCGTCGACGACCTGCGCGCCGCGGGCAAGGCGATCGTGTACATCTCGCACAGTGTCGACGAACTTCTCGGCGTCTGCGACCGCCTGACGGTTCTCCGCGACGGCCGGACGGTCGCGACGAGGCGCGCGTCGGAACTCGACCGCCGGACGCTCTCCGAACTCATCGTCGGGGACGGGTTCACGGCCTGTCGGACGCGGAGCGACGAGTCGGCGATCTTGGGCGATGCGCTGCTCGAGGTCGAGAACCTCACGCGCTGGGGGACGTTCGAGGACGTCTCGTTCTCGCTCCGCCGGGGCGAGATCCTGGGGATCGCCGGACTGCGCGGCAGCGGCCGGACGGAGATCCTCAAGGCGATCGCGGGCGTCGAACCCGCCGACGCGGGGACGATCGCGCTTCGCGGACGGGAATGCTCGTTCAGGCGTCCGAGCGAGGCGCTGAAACAGGGCGTCGCCTACCTTCCCGAGGAGCGGGAGGCGGAGGGGCTGATCGGGCTCTTCAGCATCAGGGACAACCTCATCCTCAACAGCCTCGCGCAGTTCGCGCGCCATGGCTTCATCCGGGGGGGCGAGTGCGACCGCCGGGCGGCGGAGACGTTCGGGGCCGTGCAGATCCGGGCCTTTTCGCTCGAACAGG
>CAZVUT010000199.1:0-4984 GCA_964630155.1 uncultured Synergistaceae bacterium | reverse complement strand
AAGCGCCTCCTCGCCGTTTTCGGCCGTGTCGGCGCGGAATCCGGCCCGGGCCAGCATCTCGATGACGACTCTGCGGTTCACGGGGTTGTCCTCGACCAGCAGAATCCTCGCCCCGGAGTCATGCGGCTTTTCCGCGACCGTCGAAGGACCGTCATCGGGGAGCGCCGGTTTCCCGCGCGCGCTTTCGGCGCTGTCCCATTCCGAAACGCCCTCATTCGACGCGGGCAGGAACGGGACGGAGAAGCGGAAGGCGGAGCCGACCCCGACGGCGCTCTCGACGCCGATCTCGCCGCCCATGAGTTCCACGAGCCGCTTGCTGATCGTCAGCCCCAGGCCCGTGCCGCCGAAGCGGCGGGTCGTCGAGGCGTCGACCTGTTCGAAGGCGCTGAAGATCGCGCCGATTCGCTCTTTCGAAATGCCGATGCCTGTGTCGCGGACGGAAAAGCGCAGGACTCCCGGCCCCGCAGCGACGTGGAGCAGTATCTCTCCTTCGGAGGTGAATTTGAGCGCGTTTCCGATCAGGTTGACGAGGATCTGCCGGAGGCGTCCGGGATCTCCGTTGACGTGCGCCGGGACGTCCCGCTCGACGACGGAACGAAACCGCAGCTTCTTTTCCTCCGCCCTGTGGGAGAACATTTCGACGGTGTTCGCGACGAGTTCCCGCAGGTTGAAGTCGATGTGTTCGAGTTCCAGGCGGTCCGCCTCGATCTTCGAGAAATCGAGGATGTCGCTGATCAGTCCGAGAAGCGCGTCGCCGCTGCCGCGCACGATTTCCGCGTAGGAGCGCTGGCGCTCGTCGAGGTCCGTGTCGAGAAGAAGCCCGATCATGCCGAGAACCGCGTTCAGCGGCGTCCGGATCTCGTGGCTCATGTTCGCGAGAAATCCGCTCTTCGCGACATTCGCCTCCTCCGCAAGCTTCGCGAGTTCACGCGCCCGGTTCCGTTCCTCCGAAAGCAGCCGGTTCATGCGTTCGAGCTTGGCCCGCGCGGCGCGTTCCGCCCGTTCGGCGGCCTCGCGTTCTTCGACCTCGTGCTCGAGTTCGGCGATGAGCTGGTTCCTCTGGGTGTACCGGAGGAGAAGGACGAGGGCGAGAACGGAGAGAAGGGCGTAGAAGGAGAAGAGAATTCTCCGGCGCCAGATGACGGGATCCTGCGGAAGCAGCTTCGTCAGCTCCCAGTATCCTCCCGGAAGGGGCATCGAGGCGGTCATCATCGGACGCCCGTCGGGACCGGCCGGCTCGTTTTTTCCTGCCGATCCGGACGAAAGAAATCCTCCGGACGCGCGTTCGCGTTCCGCCCCCTTGAGCGTTCCCGTCTCGAAGCCTTCCGGCCCCAGAAGGATCTCTCCCCGGTGATGCATGACGATCCTGTCGGTGCGGATGAGGTCTCCGAAGACCGGAAGAAGGTTGACCTTGACAACGGCCACGGCGATGATATTCCCCTGCGCGTCGGGCAGCGGTCGGGAAAAGAACGCCCCCTCCGCGGCCGTCACACTCCCCTTCGCGTACAGGAGGCCGCTCCGTCCCTCCATGGCGTCCCGGAAATAGGACCGGAAGGCGAAATTCTTTCCGGCGAGGGCAGGCTCCGACGTGGAGATGACGTTTCCTTCAGGGTCGAGAAGGATGATCAGGTCCGACCCCATCCTGCGGTTCAGGATGCGGAGCCGCAAATCAAGGGGAACCGCCCGGTCCGCCGAGGCGGTAAAAAACGCGGGGTCCGACGCGACCGGGAAAAGCGCGGGGTCAGACGCGACGGTCTTCGCAAGCGCCGACCCCATTACCTCGAACATGAGAAAGCGGCTCTTCACCGCTTCCAGGCGCGTGTACCCCTCGCGGAGAATCGTGTCGCGGTACTCTGTCTCGAGACGGAGCAGCCCCATGCCGGCGGGAACGGAAAGGACGCCGTAGGCGATCAGGCAGGCCGCCAGGGGAGTTTGGACGCTCTCCGGAAACCACCCGTCCGCGAAAACACGTCGCATCAGGAGCGCGATGCCCGCGAAAACCGGGAGAAGAAACACGCACGCCGGAACCGCGACGAATCGCGACAGCGCAAGCGCCGCCGCCTCGCCCGCGAAGAGCGGGACGATCGCACGGGAAAAGGCGCGGGACGTCTTCGCGCTTCGCCCTTCGGGGGCGGTCGCGAGGATAGAGGCGCCTCCGGCCGCGAGCGCCATTCCGGCGAGGTATGCCCAGGTTGCGTATGTATCGGGAAGATCGAACGCCCGAACCGCGGACACGACGCACCATCCGGCGGCGAAGACGCAGAACGGAATTCGGGGGACCCGTTCGCTGCGGACGGAGGACCGTGCGCGGGAGAACAGCATGACAAGGACGCACAGCGCGAGAAGATGCCCCGACGCGACGAGAGAGGCGAAGCGGCACGCGGTCTCGGTCATGGCGTTCCGCGTGGGACGGGAGAGCGCGGACTCATTTCACGAAGATGTCGACGATCCCCGAAAACTCGATGGGGAGCGGAATTCCCAGTTCGCGCAAACGACTTGTGTTGACGGCCATCAGGCTCTTCCAGGCGTTTTCGACGGGGATCTCCCTGATGGGGTGCCCTTTCAGGAGCTTGGCGGCCATGATGCCCGCCTGAAAACCCATCTGCCGGAAGTCCACGCTGACGCCTCCGTAGAATCCGAGCTCCGTGAACGAGGCGTTGAGGGTCAGGTCCGGCTTTTTGATCCGCGACATCATCGCGCGCGCGAGGTCGGGCATCGTGAGGCGGCCGCTTCGGTCCACCGCGCGGACGGACAGGATCGCGGGAATCCACGCGTCGACGTCCGGATCCGCGCCGATGCTCTCCGCGAGCCGGAGCACGTCCGCCCCGTCATCGGCCGCGTGGTAGGAAACCCGGTCCCGGAACGGAGTCCCGGAAAGCTCGGCTTCGATCTGCCGCCGCACGATCATTCCGACCATGTCCGTCGAGTGAAGGACGGCGACCCGGACGACCGGACGACGCAGAAGGACTTCCAGCATCTCGAACTGCTCCTTCATGAAGAAGGGCTCGAGAACGCCGGTGATGTTTTTCGCAGGGCGCCCGTTCCCGTCGAGGAAGGGAACCGCCGCGTCATACTCCCGGACGGGACTGTTCAGTCCCGAGAAGACGAGGAACATCGACGGACGGCGCAGCGCGTCTCCGTACAGCCTCGAGAAGGCGAGGTCGTCGAAGGTCAGGGTCAGCGCGGGCTTTCGCGCATCGATATCCGCGATGACCCGTTCTATGTCCCGGTCGACATCCTCCACGTCGCGGCGTCGCGAGTCGAGGTAGTACTCCCTGAAGACGACGTCCGGGATGTCGCTCTGCCGGATCGCCTCGACGGCGGCCTCCTGTTGCGGACGACCACAGACGTCTTCCCTGTGGTAGCTCGCGACGATGAAGATCTCCGTCGCGAACGACGGAACCGCTCCGACGCAGCACGCGATGAAAACCCACAAAAACCCCGCATAAAGCCTCAGGTTCCTTTTTTTTCCGGCCGGAACGGACATTCAGGTCGCCCCCCGATGGTTCGTTTGCGTGTCAGATGACGAACGGATCGATCCCGGAATCGTCGCGCTCCCGACAGATCTCCAGGATGTCTTCCCGAAGCGACAGGAACAGGTCGGTCAGATCCGGATCGAAATGACTCCCCTTCCCCCGCGCGATCTCGGCGAACGCCTCCCCGGGCGTCCACGCCTTCTTGTAGGGACGGTCCGACGTGAGCGCGTCGAAGACGTCGCAGAGGGCGACGATCCGTCCGCACAGCGGGATGTCCGTTCCGGCGAGGCCGCCGGGATATCCCGTTCCGTTCCACTTTTCGTGGTGCGTGAGCGCTATCCGGAGCGCCGTCCGGAAGAGGGACGGGGAGAGGTGATCCAGAAGCTCCGCCCCGATGGTCGTGTGGCGTTTCATGATCTCGAACTCCTCGGGCGTCAGGCGCGCGGGTTTCAGCAGGATGCCGTCGGGAACGCCGATCTTGCCGACATCGTGAAGGACGCTCGCGGTCGCGGTTTCCGCGGCGTCGCGATCGTCCATCCCCAGCGACGCGCACATGAGGGCGGTGATTCCGCGAATCCTGTTGATATGCGCCTTCGCGTCGGGGTCCCGGTATTCCGCCGCCATCGCGAGCCTGCGGAGGATTTCCTTCTGCGTCTCCTGAAGCTCGCGCGTCCGTTCCCTGACCTGGTTTTCGAGGGAGTCGCGCAGGCCCTTGAGTTCGAGGTGGGCCTCCGTGCGCGCGCGGATGACCGCCGGTCGGAAGGGCTTGGAGACGAAATCGACGGCGCCCGCCGAGAACGCTTTCGTCTCGGCGTCCTCGCCGTCCGTTCCCGTGATGAAAATGACGGGGATTCCCCGCGTCGCCGGAATGGCCTTCAGCTTCCGGCACGCCTCGTATCCGTCCATGACGGGCATGTTCACGTCGAGAAGGAGGATGTCCGGAAGCAGCGCGAGCGTCCGCTCCACCGTCGCCGCTCCGTCCGCGCACGCGACGATCTCGCCCATTCCCCGGAGGTGATGCGAGAGAAGGCGGATGTTGATCTCGTCGTCATCGGCGATCAGGATAACGCGCTTTCCCGCGCGGCGAAGAGCATCCCGTTCCTGCATTTCCAGACTCCTTTCAGATCGGATGGATCAGTGGAGATGACGCCGCGTCGTGAACGTCAGCCGGTCCGCCCGCAGCTTGCGTCCGGCCCATCGCGCCAGCGCGACGCCCCGCGCCGAAAGGACCCAGAAGCTTCCGAGCAGCGCGGCCCAAACGCCCCAGACGGCGCCCGGCAGGGAGGTCATGATGCCCCTGATCCAGCCGGACACCCGGCCGAGTCGAAGATCCTTTATGATTCGCGACGTGTAGCGCGAGACGACGACGAGCCGGCGATACGCGCCTCCGGCGCGCAGCGCGCCGAGCCTCCGGACGCCCTCCGGGCCCTTCTTGGCAGCAAGCTTCAGGACGTCCGCTCCCGCGGAAAATTCGTCGACCGTCTTCAGGACGTCGAGCCCCTGCTTTC
>CAZVUT010000198.1:0-5001 GCA_964630155.1 uncultured Synergistaceae bacterium | reverse complement strand
TCATGCGGCGGGCTCCAATCTATTTGATGGCATCGTCATCTGTCGCTCCCGGAATCCACGCATGCGAGTAGGATCGCCCTTTGAACAACTCCGGCAGTCCAGCGTGCTGTTTGTAGCGCAGCACTTCGTCCGCGCTCATTCCAAGCTCTTTCGCAATTTCTTCGTCAGACCATCCGAGTCGGACAAGTTGCGCCACCAGGTCAATCATGGGGGCGACGCCGTGAACGCCGCGGGCTCGATTGTGCCGGATCGTCGCAGCCATACGATCTTTCGTGTCCGAGTTGTCGACTCGGATTCTTACGATCGGGAGATACCCAAGAACGCGCGTTCGGACGGCGTTGCATTCGCGGCCGACTCTGGTGCGGTGGAATCCGTCGACAACCGTGAACGCGCCGTTTTCGGGCGCGACGACAATCGGCTGCGTGTACCCGTCGTGTCGAATGGAGTGCTCGAGAAGACGCATTTCAGGTGGAGCGACGGCGTTCGGGTTGTACCCGTTTGGAGCCACGATATCGCATGGAGCCCATTCGACACAATCCACCGGTTCGTCGCGGAACGGTCCGGCTTCATGCAGCATTTGCCGTATCCGGTTCAACGCGTCGATCTGATCCTCGATCGGAAGGGAACGAATTTCGTCGGCAAGTGTCGCCGCATGTTCGAGCACTTCATCCTTCGCGGCGGCGAACAGTGTCTGGTTATTCATGCCTTCGCCGCCTTCGTAGGGAGTTCCAGCCGGAGGTACGTGAACCGGCCCCGCTTCCGATATTCAGTGAATCCTCGTTTCGAGAGCACTGGAAGCGAGCGCTCGTTCGCGATTGCCAGCACCTCACTCCGTCCGAGCTTTCTGATCTCTGCAAGAGCCAAGTCGATCAGCTTGCGATAGATACCATTGTTGCGCCGATCGGTGTGAACCCACGCGTCGAAAAAGACCGCCTGGTTCTCGTCGCCCGGTTTCATCCCGAATGATCGGAAACCGATAACGGCAACGTCTTCCATCGCGACGATCCACAGCCGCGCATCGTCGTTGTTGATCGCGTATCCGTCGAGTTCTTTCCGGATCTCCGCACTTGCGAATATGTGTCCGAGGTCAGCGTAGAATTCCTGCGGGGAATCCGCAGAGTTCATGAGGTAATAAGCAATATCTCCGTCCTGTTGCAGCAACTTCTTCATCTTATTCCCCCCCTAAATGTCCTTGTACTTTTCTTTCAGGGCGTCGAACTTCTCTTTCTCCCGCTTGTTGACTCCAAAACAAAGCTTTGAGCAAAAAAAATCGTTCTCCAGCAATACGCGGCATACGGTGCGCCATGATTCCTTTTTGGGGTTGTCGTTCACGTCGTAGATGTCCCCTTCCGGGACGCCCGCGGCGTCGAGTTCGTTGCGCCGGTGGTCCTGCCACCATTTGACGAGGACATTGATGCGTCGAAGGTAGTGGTCCCGCGCCTCGGGGGGATATGTCGACAACAGAAAAAACGCGTATTCCTTCCACGTCGAGAACGAAGCCGGACGAGGGATTCTGTTTCCGCGGGCGAAGAGTTCCGTCAGCCCGGACAGTTTGCCGAAATTCACGCCGCCGACACGTTCAACAATCTTGTTCCATGTCTCCGGTTCGAGCGGATGGAATTTGTCGAGTCCGCGCCGCGCTTCCGGGCCGTACGGCTCGTTGATCCGCATGTCCGACAGCGACTGCCCGAGCCAGTACATCCGGTCATAAATTACGTTGTAGGAGAGGTGATTGTCTCCGATATACGTCCAGATATCCTCGACGCCCCAGTCGTATATCGGGTAACAGGCGACCGTGTTCCCGCGCATTTCCTTCGTCCAGTGGATGCCCTTGTATCGTGTCGGGCGAAGCTTGCTGACCGCGCGGAATCGATTCAGCGATTCGTCCGACCGGACCCCGACGAGGCACGCGAGCGGGGCCCCGTTCGCCAGCCACGACTGGAATTCTGGGACGAATTCCTCGAAGAACATTCCGAATCGGTAGAACGGCAGCGCGTCATAATCTTTGATGACGCCGGGGTGATCCGGGAATTCCCTGACCCAGAGATCGCGTTTCGCAGGATCCCACGACGTCCACATCGGATCGTGCATCGAACTCCCGTTGTCCGTCGAAAGCGGCAGGCATACCCAGTACGCTTTCGTCTCCGTGGGATCGGACAACATCTCCTGGATATGGTCTATCGTCGCGCGGTACTGTGCTTCCCAATCGATGAAAAGAACTTCGACCGGAAGCCTCCCGCGTTCCCGCGCCGCCTTGATCGTCAGGTGGAGAAGGACGGTCGAGTCCTTCCCGCCGGAGAACGAAACGCATACACGCGGGAAGGTATCGAATATCCATCCCAGCCGATCCTGTGCCGCTTCAAGGACGTTTTGTTCAAGGTAAATCTTCATAGGTTCTTCACCATCTCCCGCATTTTACCCTTGATGCCGTGACGCTTGATCGCATCGACTCTATTGCGGAATTCCTGCAACACATTCGCCTTCCTCTCGATTGCATCGTTGATTTTTTCGTCGATGGAATCCGACGTGACGATATCGATGTATGTACATTTCTGCGTTTGTCCGATGCGATGGATTCTGTCCTCGGCTTGTAGCCGCTCGCTGTATTTGAAGCCGTTGGCGAAGAATATCATGTGACTCGCCTCCGTCAACGTGAGCCCGTGCCCGCCGGAACTCTGCGTCGCCACGAGAAACCGGGCCGTCGATCGGAATTTATCTATCGAAGCCCCCCGGGCATTGTTCGGCATGTCGCCGTGGTACTCCGTGACGGAATCCGGGCCATATTCCGCTGCAAGGGCCGCGCTGATGCGACTCAATGAGTATCGGAATTTTCCCCAGATGACAATCTTCTCGCTGGACGGGATCTCCGCCACGGTCGACATAAGCGCGGTTGTCCGCCTCTCCGGGAACTCCAGATGCTCGATTTTCTTCACAACGTCACGAAGGCGGAGGAGATGCGGAGGCGTGAGCAGCCTGTTCCAAAACCCACATGCGATAGATTGAAGCGCGGTGAAAAGTCGAAAGATCGTGATTGAATCGAAGTCGTCCATCTCGAGCGAGAGAAAAATCTCCTCTTTCGCCAGATCGTAGGCTTCCCGCTGTTCCGGTGTCATCCGAACACGTCTCGTTTCGTACAACTTCTCCGGAAGAGAGAGGCATTCGTCCTTCCGCACCTGATAGACATATGGCTGCAAACGGGCCGCGATGTATCCGATATTGTGCGTCCGGACGATCATGCCCGGGAATTTATCGCTATACTCAAGGTGGTTCCTGGCGAATGAGTACCACGAGCGGTATCCCAAAATCTTTGGGGACAAGAAGTACATCTGCGCGTATAAATCCACGACGCCTTGTGTCAGCGGTGTCCCGGTGAGGATCATTCGGTATCGCGCTCTTTCGGCGATATGTGTAATACGCTGCGTCCTCATTGCGTTATGCCCTTTGATATAAGTCGATTCGTCGACCACAACCATCGTCGCATCCGTGACAATGCCGTTTAGGGCGAATACGACACGCTTCGACGCGCTCAAGCTCTCTATCCCAACGACAACCCATCTTGCATTCCGATCAACAGTTTTTGTGGTGGTATGGTCGTCGAAAACATAGATGTCCGCCGAATCGGTGTGTTTTCTGATCTCGTATTCCACCGTATCGCGGAGCGTCACGGGACAGCACCAGATGATCCGGTCGATCTTCGATGCGCGAACATGGGCGAATTCGATCGCGGTACGGCTCTTGCCGGTACCCATGTCCATAAACAGGCCTCCGACTCGACTGGGGAGTAGTTTCGCAACAGCGTCGCGCTGATGCGGGAGCAATTCGGTCTTAGTCGCGAAGGGCGTCATCGATCCCCACCTCGGTCGGCGTCTCGAGAACCGGACGCCCCTTCGGCGCGTCTTCCGGTTCTTCGACCTTCACCGGAGCGCAGACGAGCGATGCGTCGCGGATCGCCTTCGCCTGTTCCGCGAGATCTCTGGCGCCATCGGATACGGCGAAGCCGTGCACCTCGGCGAAGTCAAGCACTTCTTCGAAATGCTCGGATCCGACCAGCACCATGTGCTTCCCGCCGTCCCACCGGCTTCCCGGTAACTTCCGCGCGGCGCCGTAAAAATCGCCGTCCTTCGGCCACTTGATGCCGAACTTGTCGGTATCCACGTCGCGGACGATCCACTTCTTGATCTCCGGCGAGTACGTCCCGTTCCGCGCCTTCTCGCGGATCGTCTCGTCGAACACCCTGACTATGTACCGGGCAGCGATTGCCTTCGCCGCAACTTCGGCGGCGCGATCCGTAACCGTCCCGGCGAACTTTCCGATGGTCCGCGTCCAGTGCCCATCGTTCCAGCGGAAACCGCAATCGTACATGAGTTCTCGGAACGTCTCTCGCTTTTCGGGAAATGTAATGTGGATGACGTTCTCGCGTATGGCGATTTCTGCAACGGTTTCGGTCTTGGGGTTCTCGGGGCGGAGGGTTGATTCTGCGATTGCATCCACGGGAACATCGGGCGCCGTGGGAGGGACAACCTTGCCGGTGCGGATCTTTTTGCCTACCTCTTCGATAATGTATTCCAGTCCCATGTCCCGGTGGTCAATCCACCAGGAAGCGGAGTTCTGCCCGTGGATCGTCCGCATGGTGGAGTCGAACAGATCCGGCTCCTTCGCGATCTGGTCCGCGAATTCCTTCTGAATCTCGCCGAGCTGGTCGAGCTTTGACTTCCGGATCGTCTCGGCCCAGCCGATCTGTTTCTCGGATCCGACCAACGCCGGGAGTTCGGATTCTGCGTTCGCTGCGGCCGCGGCTGCGTTTTCCTCGGCTCTCTGCGCGGCGACGCAATCGGAGCATAGTTCCTTCTCCAGCCGGGAGATCATCCATTCCCGGTAGCTGCGGTTCCCTGTTATTTGAAACCTTTCCTCGTGGCCACAATTCCTCTTCACGTAGTACCATGCCATTTCAATACATCTCCTTTCGAGATCTTAGCCCCTGCCGGACCGAGGCGCGTCACT
>CAZVUT010000197.1:0-5063 GCA_964630155.1 uncultured Synergistaceae bacterium | reverse complement strand
TCTTCGCCAAGATCCAGTGCCACAAGAAAGACGGCAGGGACCGCTCCCTCGACCAGAAGGCGACGGGATTCAACGAACTGCTCCTCCCCATCGGCTCCGCGGACGCGGAGATCATCCCCGAAGTCGCGCCGATCGACGACGAAATCGTCGTCACGAAAACGACCGACAGCGCCGTGACGGGGAGCAGCCTTCGGCTCATCCTGCACAACATGGGAATCGATACGGTCGTCGTCACGGGCGTCTACACGGACCAGTGCGTCTCCGGAACGGTGCGGAGCCTTGCCGACGAGAGCTTCAAGGTCTGGCTCATCGAAGACGCGTGCATGGCCGGAACGAAGGAAATCCAGCGGCACGAGCTCGAAGTCCTGAACAACATCTACTGCCACGTCATCAATACGGACGAGCTGCTCGCCGCGATAGGGTAACGGGAGGGATGACGGATGCCTGAGAAAAAAGAATCGCTCAGAAAGGAACTCTCGTTCATCAGTATGATTTCGATCGCGTGCGGCGCGGTCATCGGCGGATGGCTCGCCGAGGCTCCGTACTGGTTCTCGCTGACGGGCGCCGGCGCAGCGTGGATCTTCCCCTTGCTGGCGTTTTTGCTCATTCCGGTGGGGCTCGCATTCGCCGAGCTGTCGGCGATGCTTCCGTTCTCGTCTTCGGTCGACGTGTGGACCACGAACGCATTCGGACACGGCGTCGGGTGGATCATGCAGTGGATGATGTTCCTGGTCCAGGTCGTCGAGCCGCCGATGATGGCGTTCATCTTTCTCACCGCGATCAACTACTTCTTTCCGATTCCGAAGGAGCTTCAGGTCTATGCGGCGATCGGCATCGTGTTCGTCTGGTACGTGCTGTCGAACTTCAACATCAGCCTGACGGGCGCGCTCTCCAACATATTCTTCTTCAGCATGGTCGCTATTTCGCTCGTCGTCGCCACGGTGTTCTTCACGAATCCGAACTGGATGATGGCGAACATCACCGCGCACGGCGGCTTCTTCCCGAAGGGGACGAGCGGCATCTTCGTCGCGATGGCGGTGTTTTCGCTCAAGTTCATCGGTTTCGAGATGACTCCCACGATGATCGAGGAGGTCAACTTCCCGGTCAAAAAGATGGGAACGGTCATCCTGTCGGCGCTGTTCATTCCGGCGGTCCTCTACGCGATCGTCGTTCTCGCGATGGGCGGCCTCGCTCCGTGGGAGGAAATCGCGAAGATGGGCATGCCGGAACCGGAACTCGTTCACAAGCTCGGACTTCCCGGGGTCATCGCCATTCTCGCGATCCTCGCGGGCGTGTTGCATGCCCTGACGACGCTGATGGGCTTCTGGACCTCGTCGGCGCGCGTGCTGTACGGCGCCGCACAACTGAACCAGCTTCCCAAATTCTTCCAGAAGCTCAATTCCCACGGACAACCCTATCTGTCGAACCTGACAGTTCTGATCTTTTCGGTATTTTTCTGCATCTTTACAGGCGACAACTGGGTGCAATACATCTACGCGGTTTCGTGCATCGCCGCGGGCGTCGTGTACCTCTTCTGCTGCCTCGACGCACTCGTGCTCCGGAAGAAACACCCCGAATGGAACCGCCCGTACCGCTACCCCGGTGAAACCCTCATTCCCGTGCTCGGATCGCTCATCTCGATCTGGATCATTATCGGCTCCATGCTGGAGCTTCCGATCGGCGGATACGTCTCGCTGGCGATTTATTTCGCGATAGGGCTGGTTCCGCCGGTTCTTATGGGCTTCTACAGAAAGATGAACCCGAAGGAGCATGCGCTGGTCTGCCTGACGCCGGATGATATCAACTAGGCGACCGAAGCGCTGAAAGGAAGCGACGGTACGCTTCCGGACAATCTTCGGGAGGTGCGTGGCGGTGGGAGATCTCCGAAAGAAGTGGAAGGGCTTCTGTGCGACGCTGTGTTTCGTTTCATTTCTTTCGGGCGCCGCGGCGGTCGCGGCCGAAAACAAGATCGTCATCGGCTCCATCTGGAGCCAGGTCGGCGTCGCGGCTCCTCCGGGACAGGCGGGGTTGCGGGGCGGCCGACTGGCGGTGAAGTTGCTGAACGAACGAGGGGGCGTCTTCGGCCGCCCCCTCGAACTCAAAAACATCGACGGGCAGAGCGATACGACCGTTATCTCCAACGCGGCGATCCGTCTGGTCGACGAGATAAAGGTCGTTGCGGCATGCGGATTGTGCGACGATTCGCTCGTGTCCGCGGCGGGTTCGACGTTCCAGTCGGGGAAGACGCCGTTTCTCGTCGCGTCGGCGACGACGCCCACGATACCCAGCATCGGAGACTACATCTTCATGGTCCCGTTCGGCGACAACTACCAGGGACGGGCCGTGGCGAGCTACTGCGCCAAAACGCTCGGATGGAAAAAAGTCGCCGTCATCCGGGACAGCGCGAGCGCCTACAGTACGGAGCTCTCGAAGTTCTTCGTCGAATCCTTCCGGGAATTCACCGGAGACGAGGGCGCCCTGGCCCATCAGGAGATCTACCAGACCGGCGACGTCAATTTCACGGCGCAACTGACCCGGTTGCGCCGGCAAAGCGACAGGCAAAGAATCGACGGAATTGTGATCACCCCTCCCTTTCCGCAGGACAGCCCCATAATTGCGAAACAGGCCAGACGACTTGGAATCCGGCTCCCGATTATGTTGACCGATGGCGCCGACGACCCCACAGTGATCGAGGTCGGCGGGGAGCATGTCGAAGGCGCCCTGATCTCCACGCATTTCGCGGCGGAGTATCCGCTCACCGAAAACGCGAAGCGGTTCGTCGAGACCTACACGGCCGAATACGGAGCCGAACCCGGCGCATTCGAGTGCCTCGGCTTCGACTCTGTTATGATCCTTGCGGAAACGATCGAGACGATCGGAAAAGAGAAATGGGACGCCATGTCGCTTTCCGCACGGCGGACGGCAATGCGGGATACGATCCAGATTCACAAATACGTCATGACGACCATGCCGATCTCCTATCCGGACCCGGAAACGGCGAAATACCCCCGTATCCCGGAAAAACCCGTCGTGTTCAAGGAGATTAAAGCCGGTCGGAGGATCTTCAGGGCGATCCTCAATCCGGAGGATCTGTACTAGCCGCGTCACACCCCGCGATTCGGAGCTGATGGGATGCTGAATGTCCGGGAACTCACGAAAACCTTCGAAGGATTGAACGCCGTCTCCGATCTGACCTTCGATCTCGATGACGGTGAAATCCTCGGCCTCATCGGCCCAAACGGCGCAGGCAAGGCTACGGTGTTCAATCTCCTGTCGGGCATTCTGAAACCCACCTCGGGAGCGATCTTCATGGACAACGAGAACATCACCGGCCGGCCTTCGCACCGGGTCACGAGCAGGGGAATGACGCGGACATTCCGGAGCCCCCGCCTGATGAAGGGCATGACCGCAATGGACAACCTGAAGCCTGCCTTCCATCTCATCGAGCGATACGCCTGGATCGACTCCCTCCTCCAGACCCCGCGCTATCGCAGGGCGGAGGCGGAGATGCTCGCGAAGATCCGCGAAACGCTCGACCTCCTCGGAATCGGATGGTGTTCGGATATCCTCGTTGAGGATCTCGCCTATGGCGTCCAGAAAAAACTGGAACTCGCGAGGGCGCTTCTGTGCGATCCGAAGATCCTGCTTCTCGACGGGCCGTCGTCGGGACTGAACCCCGCCGAGGCGGACGAGATCATGGACATCATCCGCATGATTCACGGGCGATCGGATATCGGAATCATCGTCGTCGAACATAACATGCGCGTCGTCATGGGAATCAGCGGGAGGATCGTCGTGATGAACCGCGGGAGCCTCATCGCGCAGGGATCGCCGTCGGAAATCCGCGGCAACGAAAAGGTCATCAGCGCGTATCTCGGAGAGAAGGCCTGGAAGCGGCAGGCGGCCGCGCTGGAATTTCTGGAGGCGTGACGGATGCTATCCATCGAAAACATGGTCGCCGGATACGGCAAGGCGCAGGTGATCCACGGTATCGACCTCGAAGTCCGTTCCGGAGAGATCGTCGCGCTCGTCGGCCCGAACGGGGCCGGAAAGACGACGACGATCCGGTGCATAACGGGCGAGATCCGTCCCGTGAAGGGGTCGGTCCGGTACGATGGGGCGAACATCGCGGACATTCCCCCGCACAGGGTCGCGAGCGCCGGAATCGGCTGCGCCCGGGAAGGGCGGAATATCTTCGGGAATCTCACCGTGTACGAGAATCTCGCGATGGGCGGGTACGTCATCAGGGGACACCTGAAGCTGAGAGAGCGGATGGCGTGGGTGTACGATCTTTTCCCGCGACTGAAGGAGCGTACGGGGCAGCTTGCGGAATCCCTGAGCGGAGGGGAACAGCAGATGCTCGCGATCGGGATGGCCGTCATGAACGAGCCCGGCCTGCTGCTGCTCGACGAACCCTCGCTCGGTCTCGCTCCCGTCGTCGTGGACCAGATCTACGAAAAGATCGCCGAAATATGCAGGGAAGGGGCCTCTATCCTTCTCGTGGAGCAGGATGTCGGACTCGCGCTCGACATATCCCGAAGGGCGTATGTCATGGAAAGCGGCCAGATCCGGATCTCCGGGCCGAGCGACGAACTCGGAAAGGATCCGTACATCATCGACACCTACCTTGGGGCGAGGTGAGAGCGGATGTCGGCGCACTACCTCGCGCAACAGCTGATCAACGCGTTGTCGCACGGCAGCATTCTCGCGCTGCTCGCCATCGGG
Source organism: uncultured Synergistaceae bacterium (assembly GCA_964630155.1). Taxonomy (GTDB): domain Bacteria; phylum Synergistota; class Synergistia; order Synergistales; family Aminobacteriaceae; genus CALFXN01. The sequence goes on along the minus strand of CAZVUT010000197.1, from coordinate 338 downwards.
TACACCATGATCTACGGCATTCTCGGCCTGATCAATTTCGCGCACGGCGAAATCTTCATGATCGGCGCATTCGCGTGCTTCGGCGCCGTCGAGTTTCTCGAAATGTCCTTTCCGGCGGGGGTCTTCGCCGCCATAGCGGGGTCGGTCCTTGCGGGGCTGCTGATAGAACGGTTCGTCTACAGGCCGTGTCTGAAGAGAAAACCCGAGGCGCTCACGGTATTCATCGCTTCGTTCGGCGCTTCGCTGGGCCTGAGAAATCTCTTCACGATGCTCTTCGGCGACGGCCGGAGGCCGTTCCCTTCGGCCGGATTCCTCGAAGGCATCATTGTCACGGAGTC
>CAZVUT010000196.1:0-5151 GCA_964630155.1 uncultured Synergistaceae bacterium | reverse complement strand
ACGAGGGATTCCGCGGCGTTGCAGAGCGCGCGGGTCGAATCGAGAAGGGGAAGCCCCTCGGTCGTCAGCAGCGTTGCGTTTCCATCCGTATCTCCTTCGGAAGCGCGGGCATGCAGTTCATCGAGCCGGGCGCACTTTTCGATGAGTCCGGCCTTCAGGGAGGCAAGCTTTCCGATGCACCGGGAGAGCGTCTCCTTCTCCCCGACGCCGTCGGGAACGAAGGAGAGCGATTGCCCTTCGAGAATCATCTGTCGGGACAACGCGGGGAGAATTCCCTCCACGATCATCGATCTCAGGATGCCCACTTCGATATCGACGGTCTTCACGAATTGCTCCATCCGGATCTCGTAGTACGCGTCGATCTCTCTCTCGGAGAGAATGTTGAGACTCGACAGAAGCTCCTTGTTTTCGGGCCTGAGATAGAGAGCCAGGGCCTCCTGCGTCGTCTTTGCGATCGTCAGGCCGCGTCGTTCCGCCTCCCTGCACCACTCCTCCGAATAGCAGTTTCCCTCGAATCGTATTGGCGCGCTTTCTTTGGCCGCATGTGCGATGGCTTCTATGGCGACGTCGTTGACGTCCGCCGCGCCCGCGGATAAGCGCGCCTCGATCAGACGCGTCATCTCCTCGATTCCCCATGCCCAGACGGCCATGATCATGGTCAGCGGACCGGCGATCGACTGCGGCGCGCCCGGGGCGCGGAACTCGAACTTGTTTCCCGTGAAAGCGATCGGCGAGGTCCTGTTCCGGTCGGAATTGTCGCACAGGATGGCGGGAAGCTTGTTCAGTCCGAGGTCGATCATCGCCTGTTCGGGCATGACGCCGTTCGTCCCGTTGGCGAACCCGTCGAGGAGCGATGAAAGCGTGCTTCCGAGAAAGACGCTCAGAATCGCGGGGGGCGCCTCGTTGCCGCCGAGCCGGTGCATATTCCCCGGAGAGGCGACCGCGGCGCGCAATAGACTGTTGTAGCGGGAAAATCCGAGCAGGAATGCCGAAAGGAACGTGAGGAACTGAACGTTCTTCTTCTGGTTTGTCGACGGCATCAGAAGATTCCGGCCCTCGCTGTCCCGGAGAGAGAAGTTGATATGTTTTCCGCTGCCGTTCAGGCCGGAAAAGGGTTTTTCATGCAACAGCAGCGCGAAATCGTGGCGTCGCGCCATCTGTCGCATCGTCTCCATGATGAGCTGGTTCTGATCGCACGCCTGATTGGCTTCGGCGAGCTGCGGGGCGAATTCGAACTGGCACGGAGCGACTTCATTGTGTCGCGTGTCGATGACGACGCCGAGCCGGTACAGGTCGCGTTCGACGTCCTCCATATAGGAAAGGACTCTCGGCGGAATAGATCCGAAATAGTGATCCTCCATCTGCTGCCCTTTGGGCGGCGGACACCCGAAGATCGTCCGGCCGCAGAATTGCAGGTCGGGTCGCTTTCTCGCCAGCGGCGCGTCGACGAGAAAGTATTCCTGCTCGGCGCCGACCGTCGCGTGCGCCGAGCGGACCCCTCTGTTCCCGAAGAGCTTGAGCAACTTGAGAGAGCGCGACTCGACGGCTTCGAGCGCCTTGAGGAGAGGGGTCTTCAGGTCAAGCGGCGTGCCGTCGTACGAGATGAAGACTGAGGGAATGCAGAGTGTTCCGCCCTTCTTGCTCATGATGAGGAAGGCGGGGCTCGAAGGATCCCATGCGCTGTACCCGCGCGCCTCGAATGTCGACCGGATGCCGCCCGAAGGGAAAGAGGAGGCGTCGGGTTCGCTCTGGATGAGCTGTTTGCCTTTGAACGACTCGAGCGGGTGCCCCGTTTCGTCGGAAGAAAGGAATGAGAGGTGCTTTTCCGCGGTCTGCTCGGTTCGGGGCTGGAACCAGTGAGTCCAGTGCGTCGCGCCTTTGGTGATCGCCCATTCCTTCATGGCCGCCGCCACCATGTCGGCGACGTTGGGATCGAGTTTTTGTCCGCCCTCCATGGCTGCGAGAAGGTTGTTGTACACCTCCTGCGGCAGGCGGTCTTTCATCGCCCTGCGGTCGAAAACGTTGACGCCGAAAATATCGCGAGGTCTGTCGAACTGCATCGGTTTCCCCTCCTATTCGGGACTCGGAATCTGAATGGAGGAGTTATAGCACCAAAAGGTCTAAAGTGCAAGAATCCGTCAAAAAAAGTTTTCGTAGCCAATTTTGCTATAAAAAGTCATTCTCATGTCAGATCGAAGCAGATAGAAGCGCAAAATTTCTGTTTCAAAACAGGTATCCTGCCACATGGGATGCCCGATTAAAAGCGTACGTTTCGTGATGTCTATCTTATAAAGTTAGGGAAAGCTTCCCGGCCGGATGGTGTAAAATCAAAGAGGGCAATGTATCGAGAAGTGGGGGAGAGCATATGAAACTCCGAAAGGAATTCACCTTCGACGCGGCGCACAATCTGATCCGGTACAAGGGCGCCTGCGAACGTCTGCACGGGCATACATACAGGCTGGCTGTCGAGATTGAAGGGACCGTAAACGACGACGACATGATCATCGATTTCTGCGAAGTCTCATCCCTGGTCCGCGGGAAGGTGCTTTCGATGCTGGACCACGCGTACCTCAACGATATTCTGGAACAGCCGACGGCGGAGAATATCGCGCTGTGGATATGGGAACGGATCGACGAGCCCCTGAAGAGAGGAAACTGCGCGCTCTTCGCCGTGTCCGTGTGGGAGACGGCGACGAGCAGCGTGACCATCGAAAGGGGGGACGTTCATGCGCGATGTGCAGAATGAACATGATTCCCGAAATATCCCCATAGACCGGGTTGGGGTGAAGGATCTCTCCTATCCGGTGTCCGTTCTCGATCCCGCGGAGAAGGTGCAGCACACCGTCGCGACGCTCAGCATGTCCGTCTCGCTGCCAAAGGAGTACCGGGGCACCCACATGAGCCGTTTCATCGAAGTCCTCGACGAGTTCAAGGAAAAGCTTACGATCGCTTCGATGGAGCACATGACCGAACGTCTGCGCGAGTCTCTCGACGCGGATACGGCCGAAATAGTGGTGTCGTTTCCCTATTTCATCTCGCGGTCCGCTCCCGCCACGGGAATCGGCAGCCTTTCCCGCTACGAGGTGACATTCACCGCGATCAAGGGGGAGGACTTTTTCGACCTGCGTACGACCGTGACGGTTCCCGTCCAGACGCTGTGTCCGTGTTCCAGGGAGATTTCCGACAGGGGGGCGCACAACCAGCGGGGGTACGTCCGAATCTCGGCGAGGATGAAGGGAATCGTCTGGATCGAGGAGCTTGTGGATATGGCGGAGTCGTCCGCTTCCGCGCCCGTGTATACGCTTCTCAAGCGGGAGGACGAGAAGACCGTCACCGAGATGGCGTACGACAACCCGCGGTTCGTGGAGGACGTGTTGCGGGAAGCGGTCGTCCGCCTTCAGGAAGAACCGAGAATCCTCTGGTACAGAGTCGATGTGGTCAGCCACGAGAGCATTCACAATCACGACGCGTTCGCAAGCGTCGAACGTTCAAAGAACGGCTGGAAAAATTCCTGACGGGGAGGCGAATCGGATGCGAGTCCTTTTTGCGGGGAAAGAATTTCGTCGTCTCTGGGACATTCTCGCCCCTGCGTTTCGAGAGTACGAGACGGACGTGGCCGGAGACGACGAACTCCCCGGAAAAATCGGGGAGGCGGAAGTTCTCATCGTTCGGCCCATGCCCGTTGACGATGCGCTGCTTGCGGCGGCCGGGAAGCTGCGGATGATACAACAATGGGGAACCGGCGCGGAGGGAATGGATCTTGAGGCCTGTACGCGCAGGGGAATATACGCCTGCAACGTTCCCTCGCGCGGAACGGGAAACGCCGAAAGCGTTGCGGAAATGGCGATCATGCACATGCTCCTTCTCGGCCGAAGGTATGCCCGTTCGCAGGAAAAGTTGAACGAAGGCAAGATTTTCACTCCTCCCGGGACGGCCCTCTGGAAGAAGAAAGCGTGCGTCATCGGCCTCGGCGGACTGGGACATTCCATTGTCGAACGCCTCGTGTGTCTCGGGATGAATGTCGTCGGAGCGAACCGGACCCAGAAGGAGGAGTTCTGGGACTGGGGACTCACGGAAGTCTACCCACTCTGCGATCTCGAGAAGGCCGTCGCCGGCTGTCGTTTCGTGATTCTTGCATTGCCGCTGAACCGGGAGACGGAAAACATCATCGGCGAGCCCTTCTTCCGGTCGATGGAGCGGGATGCCTTCTTCATCAACGTGGCGCGGGGCGGCGTCGTGGTCCGGGAGGCTTTTGAACGGGCCCTCGAAAACGGATGGATCGCCGGGGCCGGGCTCGACGTGTTCTGGAAAGAACCTCCCGATGCAGCCGACCCTCTTCTCCATCATCCGAACGTTACGGTCACGCCCCATGTCGGAGGCGTGACGGACGCTTCCCTGACGGGCGTCCTGAATTTCATTCTCCAGAATATCGCCCGGATCGACCGTGGAGAAAAGCCGCTTTCATGTCTGAACGAACGCCGGCTCGACGCGTGACGCCGCTCCGGCCCCTGTCGGAAGGCACAAAAATCCTGATTCCTGGGAGATAGAGCATTCCATGAGATTCTCGTTTCTGCGGATTCTCTATTTCTCCCTGCTTTTGACCGTCGCGGCAGCGTCCGTGCGCATCTACACGGAGTGGTGGACGCAATATGACCGGGCGCACCCGAAGGTCACCATCGCCGAAAGCTGCACCTACCAGGAAGAAGTTCCTTTCAACGGCATTCTCATCTGGAAGGACTATCTTCTGAAGACGTCATGGGAAGGACGTGTTTCGTATCCGGCCGGTACGATGGCGCGCGTCGCCAAGGGCGCTGTGGTCGCGGTCGTCGCTTCGCGGGCCGGGAAAATGGCGATTCGCGCTCCGGAGCAGGGATATTTCGTCGCCGGATACGACGGAGCCGAAGAAAAATGGTCGTATTCCGACTTCTGGTCCGGAGAAGGATCGCTTCCTTCCCCGCCGGCCCTCGTTCGGATCAGCGAAGGGACGCATGTCGGGCGCGGCGATGCGGTCGGAAAAATTATCCCGCAGCCGCAGGAATTGAGATGTATCGCCTTCGTCGATCTGACGCCCCTCCTGGCGAAGTCGCTGGACGAAGGAGTTGTCCGCGTTCGCGTTCGAGACGCGGAATGGCCTCTGAAGACGAAGGTCCG
>CAZVUT010000195.1:0-5248 GCA_964630155.1 uncultured Synergistaceae bacterium | reverse complement strand
TCCGTTCCGACGGCGTTCTGGAAAAGCGCACGAAGGTGCTCGAAGAAAAGGTCCGTGCGGATGAAGAGCGTCTGGCGCGCGCGAAGCTCCTGCGCGGCGAGGGGATCGAGCTTCAGAAACAGGGCCGGCCTGACGAGGCCCTCAAGAAATACAGGGAAAGCCTGGAGATGAAACCCGATGCTGAGCTGAAGGCGTATGCCGATCAGCTCGAAACGCTGCTGCTGTCCGAGAAAGATCGCGCGGCGAAAGCGGCCGGATTCCGGGCCGAAGGCATCGCGCTGCAGAAGGTCGGGCGGAACGCCGAGGCGATCGAAAAATACAGGCAGAGCCTGTCGTACAGAAAGGACCCGCAGCTTGAAGCGCACGTGAAAAAGCTGTACGACAAGATCCAGCGCGACATGAAGGAAGCGGTCCGCCTTCGCAACGAAGGCATCGCGCTTCAGAAGACGGGGCGGTTCAAGGATGCGTTGCGAATATACAAGCTGAGCCTGTCTCTGTATCCGATGCCGGATCTCGAAGCCCATGTCAAGGGGATCGAGCGAAAGATCGCCGAACAGGCCGAGAAGACGAAGCTTGCCACGCTCCTCTACAACGAGGCGACCGTCCTCCGGAAGCAGGGGAAGATCGAGGCGGCGCTCGAGAAGTACCGGCGGAGCGTCGAGCTTATGCCGAACAAGCGCGCCGAGGACATCATCGCGGCGCTCGAAAAGGACGTCGCGAAGATGAACGAACGCAGAGAGCGGGAGGAAGCGCTTCGCAACAAGAGACAAGGGCCCGCGAAATAGGCGGACGGAACGACGTTCGCGGGAAGCGGAGCCGGAGTGCGGGATTTCCCGGCTCTCTTCCCGGTTTTTCCGCCGGTTGCATCGGTCTTCCAGTGGGGTATACTACACAATAGATGGAGACTACAGGCAAAACGGTCAAGCGGGTTCATCTGAATCTCGAGGCGATTATCAACAGGAGCCCTTCGGTGTTCGTGGAATGGTCGGACGCCGAAGGGCTTCCAGTGTCGTATATCTCCGAAAACATCCGGCAGTTCGGATACACGGCAGAAGAATTTTTGTCCGGAAAGGTCCGTTACGAGGAGATCATTCTCCGCGAAGACCTGAAGGACGCCTGGGAACGGGCGCTGAATTTCAGGGAAGGTCAATCCGAGGAGTACGTCCAGGAGTACCGGATCCTCACGAAGGACGGCGGCGTCCGATGGGTCGAGGACCGGACGTATGTCACCCGCGGCGCGGGAGACGCACGTCCGCTCTTTCAGGGCATCCTGACCGATATCACCGGGCGAAAAACGAGCGACATGCTCCGAAACGCCATGTACCGGATTTCCCGCGCAGCGAACGCTCCCGGGACGCTCCTGCAGACTATGGAAACGATCAGGTCCGTCCTCGGGGATTTCATGGATGTCCGGAACTTTTTCATCGCGCTGTACGATCAGAAGCATCAGATGATCACGTTTCCCTGCTTTTTCGACGAAAAGGACGAACAGCCGACCCCGCTCAAGGGTGATCGGGGAATGACGGGGTACGTCATCCGCCATCGCAAACCCGTTCTTCTTTCGAGTCCCGCGGAGCTTGAATGGTACGCTGCAACCGGAGATATCGATCTCGCCGGGAGCGCCCCTGAAAGCTGGATCGGCGTTCCGCTCTGCGTCCGGGACCGTGTGATCGGAGCGATTGTGCTCCAGAGCTACACGCCGGAGATACAGTTCGGAAACCGTGAGCTGGAAATCCTGACGTTTCTGTCCGAACAGGCGGCGCTCTCCGTCGAATCGAAACATTCCCAGGAATCCGTCTATCATCAGGCGATGCACGATGCCCTGACCGGCCTGCCGAACCGCGCGCTCTTTTCGGACCGTCTGCGCGTGGCCATTCGCCAGGCCGGGCGGACCGGCGAGTGCGTCGCCGTGTTCATGCTGGACCTTGACGATCTCAAGGGCGTCAACGACGACTTCGGCCATGCGACCGGCGACTTCCTGCTCTGCCGTATCGCGGAGCGTCTCCAGTCGCACATACGCGAAATGGACACCGTGGCCCGCGTCGGCGGCGACGAATTTCTGTTCGTCCTTCCGTCAATTCAGGGAGGTATGGAAGCCGAAATCATTGCACGACGACTTCTGACAGCGATCTCACGCCCCATCGAACTCGAAGGACGGAACCTCTCAACGACCGGGAGCATCGGAATCGCCATTTTCCCAAATGACGGGACGGACGCCGAAGAGTTGATGCGCAAGGCGGACGCCGCCATGTATATGATCAAGGCCAAGGGGAAAAACAGTTTTCGTTTCTGGGGCGACTCTTCCCGAAGTTCGGATAGTTCGGATAGCGGAAACGGGGATGTTTCCGAAGAATTCCGGCTCGTCCGGGAGGCGAAGCGACGCAGCGAATCGCTGTTGCGCTCTCTGCTTTCGCGGATCCCGGATACGCTGGTCGAGTTTTCGGCGGACGGAGCCGTCGTTGCCGTCTGGTCCGACCGACAGGGGTTTTTTCGGCACCGTTCGCATTCCGAAACCGTGAAACACGCGGAAGACGTCCTTCCCGAACCTGCTGTCGCCGGATTGCGCGCCGCCATGGAACGGGCGATCGCAACGGGGACCGTGCAGGAGACCGAATACGAACAGGATCGCGGGAAACGCCGCTGTTTCTACGAGATCCGCGTCGTGCCGAAAGGTGCAGAAAATGTGTTCGCGTTCATCCGGGAGATCACGCAACGAAGGCTCCGGGAGGAAAATCTCCTGAAGGCGCTCTCCGGCGCCGGCGGGGACCAGGATTCGCTCCGGGAGTTCGACGGATGATAAAGGGGAAGCGCCATACGAGACGGGGGGAAGGGCCAAAGCCCTTCCCCCCGTCTCGTTGTAGCGTCCGTTTCGTTTACTTCCGTTTTCCGCTTCCCGTCAGAAGGAGCGCCGGCAGGGTCAGCAGGAGCGCAAGAATGCCTCCTGCGCCTGCGTTGCACCCGCTGCCGCCTTCCGCCCCCTCGCTCGCAGCCGCTTCGGAGGGGACCTCCGTCAGTTCGGTGACATCCTCGTCGGCGAGTTCGATCGTCAGGTCCGTTTCGCCTTCGGACAGAACGAAGGGCGTCAGGTCCATCGGATCGTCATCGGATTCGTCGCCCGCGAGCTTCTTCGCGAGCTTCTGCGGAACGGATACGATCAGCGCCGTCTGACGGAAGACGAGCACCGGGAATTTGACCTTACCGACCGTGTAGAACGCCCTCGATCCGTCCTGCGCCGAGTCGTTCGCGACCTTCGCGGTCACTGTCGCCTTCGCGTTCTTCGCGACTGGGAACCTCGATACCGAGGAGACGCTCCATTTCGACGTCGTCAGATCCTTCGTCAGGACGACGAAGCCGTAGTAGTCTGTGGTGATGTTGCTGCTCTTGACGGTTCCGCTGTACGTCGCGTCGGCCGTGGTCTTTCCCGAGATGGCGAACGTCCGTTCGAGCGCGGCCTTCGCGAGAACCCGAACGTTCGACGACGTATAGGAGGGGCCGAACAACGTCTTCATGGAAGATGCGATGTTCGCTGCGACGGTCGTATCCTTCAGCATCGCGACGACATCCGCGTTCGAGACGATATTCTTCGCCGATTTGATCTCCATCTGCTGCGGTTTCGGCGTCGGCGCGGGAGTCGGCGTCTTTGTCGGCTTCTTCGTCGGCAGCGGTGACGGTGTCTTCGTCGGAGTCTTTGTCGGAACCGGCGTGGGCGTCTTCGTCGGGACCATTGTCGGCGTCAGCGTGGGCGCCTTTGTGGGCGTCGGCGTCGCGGTCGGTGCGATCGTCGGCGTTGGTGCGGGCGTGCCCGACGCGGCGCCTGCGTACGCCTTCACGCAGACGTTCGCGGCGACGGCCGTCTGCGCGTCGCTCCACGATGTTCCGTTCGTGCTGATGTAGCTCTCTCCCGCGTTGACGACCGCCGCGTTCGAGTAGCCGGAGTATTTCGCCTCGATCGGGACGGGGTAGTTGTACCCGGGGGTCGTGAGCTTCAGGACCACGGAAAATTTCGCGCCCTTGCTCAGCGCGACACCTCCGGCCAGAGGAACCGTGCGGTAGCCCGGCTCGTCGATCGTTCCGCTGACGGGGCCGTACGCGAGCGTTCCCGAAACGGGGGTGGCGCCGACGCCCGTGTAGACGCTGACCTGATACGTCGTCCCGGCGACGGGGACGTAGACGCCGAACGCGAGGAGATTCTCGTTCGCGCCGGCCGTGAATACGTTCGCCATCCAGCAGCTCGTCGTTCCGGCGCCCGTGCTCGAGACCCAGCCGAGCTGGTCGTGGAAGTAGACGGATGTGTAGTTCGACGCCGGTTCCGCGATGTAGGCGACGCCGTCGGAGAGGCTCCTGTCGTAGTAGGAGATGTAGAAGTAGCCGCTCTTGCCCCAGGAGGTTCCCCAGCTGTTCTTCACGATCCACGCGCCGTTCGCTGCCGGGGCGGTTTTGAAGTTCGTCCGCGCGTAGGCGTCGTCCCATCCGACGACCGTCACCGCGTGGTTGGCGTAGGAGGTCCCGCTGTAGCAGTAGGCCGCCGTCGTGGAGTTGTAGTACGTCGAGTTGTAGTAGAAGGAGATCGACATCGCCCCGTACTTCGTGATCATCGTCTTGATGAAGTTCGTGTTGAGGCCGTTGGTTCCCGAGACGTCGGACATGAAGACCGCGTTCTGCAGGTGCTTCGCGTTCGCGAACGTTCCGGCGGGATTCCCGGTTACATACGGGCACGCGGCTTCCGTGACGATTCCCGTCCAGCGGGACAGGACCGCCATCGACATCCAGTCGTTTCCGCCCTGGTCGTAGACGCTCGATCCGGTCGAGTTGATCGTGAATCCGCCGTTCGGGTCCTTGAACGCCTGGTAGGCGAGGTGGAATTCGCTGAAATCGTTCGTTTCGCCCGGCTTCAGAATGGATTCGGCCGACCCCATCGTCGAGAAGGTCCAGCACGTTCCGTACGAACCCTGGTTTTTGACCGGAGTGATGCGGTTCAGCGTCCGAAGGTCGTACAGGACGGGAAAGGTTGCAGCGGTGCGGACCGCGCTTTCCCTGTCGGGGTGTTCGCCGAGCGACGGAAGGACCATCGGGGGCGGCATGTAGCCGTACCCGGCTGTCTCGCTTCCCTCTCCGCCGTGGAGCGCTCCGCGCCCTCCCGATGTCGCCTCGAGATACGACGCCAGCGCCGGATTCTGCTCCGCGACGACGAACGTTTCCTCCGCCCGGGCCGTACTGACGAGAAGCGTGAAAAGGAAGAGACATGCGA
>CAZVUT010000194.1:0-5318 GCA_964630155.1 uncultured Synergistaceae bacterium | reverse complement strand
TTTCCCTGTCCCATTTTTCGCCTTTAGGGGTGACATTTTCGCTGTCCATTGACAGGATATTGTTGCACGAAAATCCTGAAGTCCGAGAAATTTCTTCCGGAACTGCGGCGTGCATCGAAACGAGACGTCTTCAGACGGACGTGTGCTGCCGGATTTTCCAGATGCCGATCGTGAACAGCGCGACGCCCTGCAGGATGAAGAAGAACCAGCTGATCGTGCCGTACCCCTTCGCGATCAGGCCGATGAGGCCGAAGTTCGATATGGCGAGCCCCATGAGCGTCAGCGCGATCCCCACAAGTCCGCGCGTCGTTTTGCTGATTCCCGTGCCGCGTTTGGCCAGGACCGCCGAGTTGATCCGTTCGTTGATCGAATGGAAGAAGCCGACGCCGGTCTCGATCATCGTCCCGAAAAGCACGATCAGCCAGACAGGCAGAAGGAACCGGACTCCCATTTTCGCGATCATCGCGTTCGCCGGGATCTCCATATTCAGTACATCGGGATAGAAGCCGACCGTAACCACATAGAAAAACAACGCCGGAAGGATGCAGATAATCGAGGCCAGAATGCCGGAGATGATGGCTTCCCGTCTGGTCTCCAGGTAGTTCAGCGAGAAGAGGACCGTCGACGTTACGGCGACGTTGTAGAAAGCGTACTGGAAGCCTCCAAGCGCCCATCCCGGCTTGACGGTTCCCGCGGCGAAATTCGCCGATATGACGCCGCCGAATTGCGAAAGACCGACATAGAGGAAATAGATATAGACGGCGTAGAGAACGTACGACCACCAGGAAAGCGCGATTTCGATCATCTGGCTGCCGTTGTAGGTCAGCCACGCGACACACACGAGAAACAGTCCGGAGCCCACGAGGGGAGGAATGCCCATCGTATCCCGAAGAATGCTGCCCGATGCGGCGCCAACGACGCCCATGATGAGGAACAGGAGGACGATGAAGCAGATTTCGTAGATGATCCAGCCCTTGCCGATGAGCTTTTCAAAGAAGGTGCGGTAGTCGTACGCCTTGAAGACCCGCGCGAATTCAAAACTGAGCGCGAACAAAGCGGCCCACAGGACTGCCGTCAGCCCCATGCCCATGAGGCCTCCCGTCGGCCCGTACTGCACGAAGTACTCGACCAGCTCCCGCCCGGTTCCGTATCCTCCGGCGATCAGAACGGACTGGGCGATGAAGCCGGGAAGCAGATATTTCTTGTACCAGCCGTAATCCATGAAGAATGTAAGGATATTCGTCTTCTTCTCGCGCTTCTCTTCAGTCATGACAGAAACCTCCAACCCTCTCTCGAATTATGGAGCAGTCCGAATTTCCTTCGTTGCGCGCGCTCGAATTCCTCGCCTGCGTACCGCCTCCCTTTCCATAAAAAAAGGGCCCCGCCGATGTTTCCGGGCGGGACCCTCTCCGTTTCCACACGACGGCCAGTCGTCGGATTCGGAAGAGGATCCGCCGCGAAAGCCGAAATAGACGAACCAAAGCCCTGTGTCCGCCAACGAAACCGCACATGCCTCTCTCACGAATCCCCGCCTCCTTCCGAACAAATACCGGCTGCGCATCATGAATTGCCGGATATAGTAGGCCGATCGCATCACGTTGTCAAGCACAGTGGCATCACAGTAACCGTTTTGCCTGATAAAGCAGGTCGAGTGATCGTTTTCTTGCGCGCCGAAGCATTCCGGGCGACTTTCCGCGAATTCCATCGACGTCGCTAACTCGCGTTTCAAAGAGGCGACGCAACCCCACCCGTACACGTCTCTCAACGGAAACACCTCCTCGACGGCTGTACCGGCACGTGTGGAGGCGTTCCCGTAATACGTGCGGAATCGTCCGTCTGCATGTACAAAGGGAGGATCGCCTCGTGCATGAGACGATCCTCCCTTTGCGTTTCTCTTTAGAACACCCGAACGTTCGGATCGATCGATTCCCTTACGCCGAACCGATCATCTTCTCCGGCAGCCACAGGATGATCTCCGGGAAGATTGAGCAGAGGACCAGCACGAGCATGATGATCAGGATGAACGGGATGACGCCCTTGATGATATCCCACATCGTCACGCCCAGTTCCTTCGGGGCCGTCCCCTTCAGCACGAAGATGGACATCGCCATCGGAGGCGTCTGGAACGCCATCTGCAGGTTGATGCAGACCATCATTCCGGCCCAGAGCGGGTTGAATCCCAGGGCCGTCATGATGGGAGTGAAGATCGGGACGACGATAAAAACGATCCCGATCCACTCGATGAACATCCCGAGCATGAACACAATCGCCATGATGATCCCGAACGTCACCCACCGTCCGCCGGGGAACGACAGGATGAACTGCGCCACGACGTCCCCCGATCCGGCGCTCATGAAGATCCCGACGAACGCATAGCACAGCTCGGCGATCATGAGGACGAACGCGCTGACCTTCAGCGTCTCGATCGACGCTGTTTTGATCAGACCCCAGCTGAACCTTCCGTAGCAGATGGCGAGCAGGATGGACGCGGCGCATCCGACCGCCGCCGCTTCGGTCGGAGGTGCAATGCCGAGGAAGATCGTCCCGAGCACGGCCGCGATAAGCAACACTGCCGGCAACAGCGACTTGAGCAGACGAAGCAGCTTGGCGCCGGTAAACGGCGTCACCTGGTCGGGCGGGATGGACGGCCCCATTGACGGGGTGATCCAGCACCGGATCGCGACATAGAGGATGTAGAGCGCGGAGAGGAGCAGACCCGGAAAGACCGCGCCCATGAACATCTGTCCGACCGAAAGCCCCGCCTGGGGCGCGTAGACGACCAGCATGATGCTCGGCGGGATCAGGATTCCCAGCGTTCCGGAAGCGACGATGCAACCGGTCGCCAGGGATTTGTCGTATCCCCGCGTGATCATCGGCGCGAGCGCGATGAGCGTCAGGATGGTTACGGACGCCGCAATCACTCCCAGACAGGCGGCAAGAATCGTGCCGAAGATGATCGTAACGATCGCAAGGCCGCCCCTGAGGCGTCCGAGAGCCTCATACAGACATTCGTAGAGATCCCGCGTTACCCCCGAGTGTTGCAGGATCACTCCCATGAAGGTGAAGAGCGGAACCGCGAGGTACGGGTAGTTCAACGACAGATCGAAAAAACGCGAGTACAGGATATGGAACGTCGTCGTCGGACCGAATACGAGCAACCCGACGATGAATGCCACGCTCCCGATCACGAACGCGATCGGGAATCCGGTCATGACGAGAAAGAACACGCCGCCCAGCATAAGGGCGGTGACGACTTCCGCGCTGATTTCAATCAAGCTTCTCACCTCGCACGACGAAATAGAGATCCCGGACGAAATTCGCGATTCCCTGCAGGATCAGCAGAAGCAGACCCACGGCGAACAGCGTCCGGTACGGCGCTGCGGGAGGATACCAGAAGCTGTTGAACATCACCTCGTTGATTTTCCACGCCTTGATCGCCCAGGTGCAGGACAGCCAGAGCATGACGGTCATGAGCGGGAAGAAGAGGAAAATGGAACAGACGACATTCATCAGCGCCCTCCATCTCGGAGACAGCATGCTGTAGAAGACGTCGACCCTCGTATGCGCATCATACAGATAATCATAGGAAGCGCCCAGGAGATACATAGCGCCGCCGGTCATGCAGAGCGTGTCATAGGCCCAGATGGTCGGCGCGTCGAAGAAATGCCGGGAGACCGTCTCCCAGGTTCCCACCAGGACAAGGAGCAACGCAGCCCACTTCCCGACGGCTCCGGACATTTCGCTGATCGAATCGATGGTTTTCAGGATTTTCCGTACGCTGGACATGCGTCGCATCCCTGTCCTTTCGCACTTGCCGGAATCAGCGCATGGAGTTGTAGGACTCTCCGAACGCCTTCATCGAGTGATAGATTTCTCCGAAAATCGGGGCTTCGGACTTCGACTTTTCCTCGTAGAACTTCGCGGCCTCTGCGTTCAGGGCATCCTCGACGTCCTTCGGCACGCGCACGATTTCGCATCCGGCCTTCTTGAACTTCTCGAGGGCCAGGATCGATTCGTAGACGAGATATTCATGCTGCGCCTGCGTGTATTTGTCGATCAGCGCCTGCACCGTGACCTGGAGATCTTTCGGCAGCGCGTTCCATGCGTCCTTGTTGACGAAGAAGACCTGCGGATCGCTCGGCGCGCGGGTCGGCGACATGTACACATACTTCGCGACCTCGTTGAAGTGCATGTTCCAGTTGGACGCGAGCGTGGAATACTCGAACGCGTCGATCGTTCCGCGCTTCATTGCCTCATAGAGTTCGCCGCCGGGGATGATGACCGTCGCCATGCCCAGCCGTTTGAGGATCTCGCCGCCGTCGCCCATGCAACGGGCCTTGATTTTCTTGAGATCGGCAAGACTTTCGATTTTCACCTTGGAATGGAAGAAGACCTCTTCGGGAAGCGGCGACAGCGCGCCGGGGAAGGTCATGACCTTATAGTCGCCCATCATCTTGTTCATGAGATCCGCGCCGCCGCCGTAGTTGAACCAGGTCCGGAGCGCTTCTCCCGCGAGGGCGCCGGGTCTCGAGCTGATCAGTCCCGCTGCCTTCCACTTGTCGAGGTTGTACATCGGGCAGGTGTAGCACATCTGGAGGACTCCGTCGTTCACGGCGTCGACTTCCTTGTACGCCGGGACAATCGATCCGCCGACGAAGGGCTTGACTTCAAGACGGCCGCCGGTCGCTTCGGTGATGGCGTTGCAGAGCTTGTCGTGATAGATCTGCGACGGATCCGACGCCGGGCCGTGCCCCGAGGATTTCCAGACGATCTTCTTGGGAGCATCCGCACACTCACCCGTCACGCACGGCAAAAGCAGCCCGGTTGCGACCATCATCAACGCCAGAACGAAAAACGCCCTTTTCAGAACTGTCATCTTACACCCTCCTCTGTATTCGGTATTTCCGGAGACCCCGCACAGGATCGGATTTGCGGAATCTCCTGACGCCCTGATTGAAGGAAATCACTCAATGAAGAAGGAACTGCCGGTGACGTTGTGGAAAAAGTTCGCATTCGCGGCCTTCAGGCGCGACATCGCCGAATCCCCGGTGCAGTGGGACACGCCGATGCGTTCTATGCCGCTTTCGCCGAGATAGCGTATCGTCTTGTCGATGCTCGCCTCGTTCGACTCAACGAGATGCGTCCCGCCGAGCACCGAGTGTATCGGCAGCCCGATTCGCTCCCGAACGGCGTCGAGCATGTTCTTGAGTCCGGGATGGGAGCAGCCGAGAAGGACGACCAGCCCCCGCGGGGTAGCAACGGCGAGCAGGATCTCGTCGCCGAATGCGTCCGGTTCGAATCCGTCCGGCGTCCGGAGC
>CAZVUT010000193.1:0-5326 GCA_964630155.1 uncultured Synergistaceae bacterium | reverse complement strand
GGCCCCCCTCGCGCTTCGCGATCGCGTTGACCGCCGAAATGGCCGCATCGCCCATGAGCAGCCATGCGCGGACATTCCGGAAAGGGGCGAGCTCCTTCTCCAGGAGAGCGGAACAGGCCCGGATGGTCCCCGCGGAAATGACGGGGCGCAGCTTGGCGCACTTCACGGCCGTCGTGCAGTAGACGCCGGACGCGAGAAGATCGTCCATTGACGCGACGGCGAACCCGGCGTCCCGAAAGGCTTCCCTCGTCGTCCGGGCGAAGAGCGGATCTCCCGGAGCGTAATAGCAGTCCTCGCGGGCCTGCGGCGCCGATTCCGAGATCAGCACGACGCGGATAGCCCCGGGATCGATATCTCTATCCGGGATGATGCAGCTGTCGCGCCGGACATCCGCGCAAGAACCTTCCATACAGGAAACGCCGTCGCAGATTCGCATGAACGATCCTCTCCTTCCATGAGGGAACATCACGTCTATTGTACCGTCTGTTCCCGGGCGAAAAAATGAGGTCGATTCAGTTCGTCTCTCTTTCCCCCGAAGAGAGCCCCATTATGAAGGGGCCGCCCGTCAGCACGTCCCGAACTCCGAACGCCGACATGGCCTCGACGCAGGCATTCACAGTCTCCCTGTCCCCGCTCGCTTCGAGGAGCATCGTTCCGTCGTCCTCCCCGAGCACGCGCAGGGACGTCCGATCCAGCAACCGGTGCAACAGAGACGTGTCCTTCACCGGAAGATCGCAGCGGATCAGCGCGACCCACCGCTCCCGAAACGCGTCCCCTGATACGTCCTCAACATGCAGGACGTCGACGACCTTTCGCAGCTGGCGGATCACCTGCTCGGCCGCCCCCGCGTCGCCCGGAAGCACGAGCGTGTATCGCGCGACTCCGGGGCGCATCGTCCGCCCCAGACTCATTTCGCGGAAACGAACCCCCCGCCTCGCCAGAAGGCCGGTCAGACGCAGAAAAACCTCAGGCGAGTCCTCCGCCACGACGGAAATTCTTCTCTCGGAACCTCTCATCTCTCTCACTCTCCCAAGACATTTTTGAAACGAAGATCCGTTCACGCCCGCGGCGCGTGGAGCATAAAATCCTCCAGAGCGCGACCGGCCGGAACCATCGGAAACACGTTCTCTTCCCGGGCGATGCGGCATTCGACCAGCACCGGGCCGGGCCGGGAAACGACGTCCGGCAGGGCCGCGTCGAGCGCGCGAAGCGACGAACACGAAAAACCCGGAATTCCGAACGCGTCCGCCAGGCGGACGAAATCGCACGGTGTTCCGGTGACCGTCTGCGAGCACCGGCCGTTCCAGAACAGCTCCTGCCACTGCCGAACCATGCCGAGGCACCCGTTGTTCAAGATGAAGATCCGGACGGGAACGGCATACCGCGCGCAGGTTTCCAGCTCCTGGGCATTCATGAGGAACCCCCCGTCGCCCGCGATGCACGCAACCGGCGACAGGGCGTTCGCGAAAGACGCTCCGATCGCCGCGGGCAACGCATATCCCATCGTCCCGAGTCCGCCCGACGTCAGAAACGTCCGCGGGCGTTCGGCCTTCCAGTGCAACGCCGTCCACATCTGGTTCTGTCCCACGTCGGCCACGACCGGGGCGGCGTCTCCGAATGCGTTTCGTATCCGCTCGACGATTTCGCGGGGGCGGAACGACTCGCCCCGGCATCGGGAGTTGAAGGGGTGCTCCCTCAATTCGCGAACGCGCGCTTCCCATGACGGGCGAGTCGCTTTCCCGAGAGCATGCGTCAGTTCGCGAAGCGCGCTCCCGGCGTCCGAGACGAGCGCCACGCGCGGCGCAACCACCTTCCCCATTTCCGCAGCATCGATGTCGATGTGAATGATCTTCGCCTTACGTCCGAAGGCGGCGACCGCCCCCGTCGTCCGGTCGCTGAAACGGGCCCCGACCGCGAGGATGACGTCCGCCTCGGAGAGCGCGCGGTTGGCCTGCGGCGTGCCGTGCATTCCGGCCATGCCGAGCGCGAGCGCGCAGCTCTCGGGGAAACTCCCCTTCCCCATGAGGGTCGTCGCAACCGGCGCCTGAAGCTTTTCCGCGAACTGGAGAAGCGCATCCACCGCGTTCGAAAGCACGACGCCGCCCCCCGCCAGAATCACGGGACGTTCCGCCGCTTCGAGAAGCCGCAGACACTCCTCGACGTCCGGCGCGCATCGGGGCGCGGCCGCTTCGTAGAGGCCGACAGACGGCCCGGCGTCCCGCACGAAGCTCCCGTATTCCCTCTGAAGGTTCACCGGGAACTCCACGAGCACCGGCCCCGGCCTTCCGGAGGAAGCGATTCTGAAGGCGCTCCGGACGGTTTCCGCGATCTCCGACAGATCGCGGATCATGAAGCTGTGTTTCACCACCGACAGGCTTCCTCCGAACACATCAGCCTCCTGAAAGGCGTCCGTGCCGATCAGGGACGTCGCGACCTGTCCGCAGACGAGCACGAGAGGGACGGAATCCGCGAACGCGGTCGCGAGCCCGGTCACGCTGTTCGTAAAGCCGGGCCCCGACGTGCAGATGCAGACGCCCGGCCTCCCGGAAACGCGGGCGTATCCGTCCGCCGCATGAACGGCCGCCTGCTCGTGGCGCATGAGCAGATGAACGAACGGAGCGTCGTACAGCGCATCGTAGAGCGGTATGACCGCCCCGCCGGGAATTCCGAACACGTGCGTCACGCCATGCTCCACCAGCATCCGGACCAGAATTTCCGCCCCCGTCATGTTCACGGCTTCCGCTCCCATCCCGCAGCCCGTCCGCATGGGATTACTCCCCGGGAGCCGACTTCGCGTCGAGCCAGGGCATCATGCTTCGCAGCGTCGCCCCGACCTGTTCGATCCCGTGCGTCTTCTCGCTCCGGAGCCACTGCTTCATCCTCGGACGGCCGCACTGGTTCTCCAGAATCCAGTCCTTCGCGAACGAACCGTCGCGGACGCGGTCGAGAAGCTCCCTCATCGACGCGCGGACGCGATCATCAACGATTTTCTTCCCCGCGGTCATGTCGCCGTATTTCGCCGTATCGCTCACAGAGTAGCGCATCCAGTTCAGTCCGCCCTCGAAGATCAGGTCGACGATGAGCTTCATCTCGTTCATGCACTCGAAGTACGCGATCTCCGGCTGATATCCGGCCTCGACGAGCGTCTCGAAGCCCGCCTTCATGAGTTCGGAAACGCCGCCGCAGAGCACGGCCTGCTCGCCGAAGAGATCCGTTTCGGTCTCCTCCGCGAAGGTCGTCTCGATGACGCCGGCCCGCGCTCCGCCGATCGCCGACGCGTACGCGAGCCCCAGTTCCCGGGCCATACCTGACGCGTTCTGGTGGACCGCGAGCAGGCACGGCACGCCGCGCCCCTCGACGTACATGCGACGGACAAGATGTCCCGGCCCCTTCGGCGCAACCATGAAGACGTCGTTCTCCCGGCAGGGGACGACCTGGTGGAAATGGATGCAGAATCCGTGCGCGAACGCGAGCGCGGCCCCCTTCTTCAGGACCGGCGCGACCGATTCGCGATACACCTGCGCCTGGATGTGGTCCGGCATCAGGAAGATCACGACGTCGGCGCGGGAGACAGCCTCCCTGACAGAGAAGACGTCAAAGCCGTCCTTCTCGGCGCGCGCTTTCGATTTGCCTCCCTCCTGAAGACCGACAACAACGGACACGCCGCTGTCCCGCAGGTTCTGCGCGTGCGCATGTCCCTGACTTCCGTACCCCAGAACCGCGACCGTTTTTCCCGAGAGAAGCCGAAGATCCGCATCCTTGTCGTACAGCACTGTCGTCATAAAAACTCACTCCTCGTTTCAGATGGGTTTTCCGTCCATTTTCGCTGCATACAACGGGAAGCCGCCGCAACACGACCGGCGTGCGCCGTTCCCGCGTTCCGAAGACATTCGTTGCCCTTGCGCCGGATCCTTTATCCCTCGCCGGATTGTCCCGAAAGGCATCACTCCTCCCCCAAAAAATAAAAAAAGGGCCGGAACCCCGAAAAAGCGGGGCTCCGGCCCGAAGGCGCCGCGGTCTACACGACCGCCGGCGCTCCGGGAGGGGCCCCGCAGCGAATAATAACGATGACGGAAATGGAATTTCTATCGGTTCTGTCGTTCGTTCTCGTGCGTATCATCGGGCTGCCCTCCTTCGCACCAGGTTCACGTGTGTGCGTGACGTAAATTGCGGAGTATTCTATGAAGTCTGCATCGGACTGTCAATGTGACCATATTTTCCGACTATTCACAAGAACGATGCCTTTTTCCTCCTTCTTGCGGTGGGGACACGATACACGTATAATGTCGATCGTTTTTCGCCTTTTCATTCTATCCGCCTATCGAATCCAAAACAAAAATATTCCTCATTTCGTCCGGAATCGTTCCGGACGGACCATATACCTTACGCAAAGGGGAGGCGGAACCATGAGTGATATGAGCTTCAGCACCATCGCGCACTATTACGACGCACTCTACGTGCGTCCGGACATGTACGGCGCCGAGGCGGACGCCGTCGACCGGATCCTGAGACGGCGCGGACGAAGCGGCGGCGTCAGGCTTCTCGACGTCGCGTGTGGAACGGGGGGACATCTGCCGTTCCTGAAGGACCGGTATGAGGTCGAAGGGCTCGATCTGAGCGAGGAGATGCTCCGGATCGCGCGCGAAAATTATCCGGACATCCCATTCCACCTGGCAGACATGACGGATTTCCGTCTCGATGCTGCGTACGACGCGATCATCTGCATGTACGGCGGCATCGGCTTCGCCGGAACGTACGACAACGCGCTCCGCGCGGTCGCGTCGATGGCGCGGCATCTTGCTCCGGGCGGCATTCTGCTCCTCGTGCCGTGGATGACGAAAGAGACGTTCCACGACGCGCTCGTCGTCGACGCCGTAAACCGGCCGGAGATCGGCATCGCGCGGATGGAGAACGTCCGGCGAAAATCCGAAAGCGTCGTCGAAGTCTCCTTCCACCATCTCATCGGCGAGAACGGACAGGTCCGCTACCACACGCAGACGATGGAGATCGGGCTCTTCTCCGAAGAGGAGTACGTCTCGCTCTTCCGTTCCGCAGGGCTGTCGCTCGTCGAGCGCTACACGGAACCGGACATCATGATGGGGGCCTTCGTCGGACGAAAGGCCTGACGCGCCCGGAGGATCTTCCGCGCGCGTCAGGGACAAAAAAAGCCGGGAATCCCGCCGTTTCGGGATTCCCGGCCCTGAGAGACGATCGCTCCAGGGGAGGATCCGCACCGCATGAACATCATCATGGATGCAAAAACGCTACGGTTCGATCTATTCGACATCGCAGCGAATCCTCCTTTTTTTCGGAATAGTACTATATT
>CAZVUT010000192.1:0-5373 GCA_964630155.1 uncultured Synergistaceae bacterium | reverse complement strand
TGGGCGGCGACGAGTTCATGTTCGTGCTCCCCGGCCTCTCCGCTCCCGGGGAGGCGGCGACGATAGCGCGCAAGGTCATCGAATCCGTCAACAGGGAGATGTCGGTCGGCGGGCATACGCTCCGGGTCACGGGAAGCATCGGCATCAGCATCTTTCCCGACGACGGGGATTCGGTCCAGACGCTTATGCGGCGCGCCGACACGGCGATGTTCCGCTCCAAGGAACGGGGGCGAAACCGGTTCTCATTTTCCGACGCGCGACACGAGAACTCCTTGGCGACGCCGGAAACACCCCCACGATCGGAGCGTGATTGAGATGCCGGCGACATTCGGTTTGCGAAAATTCGTTGCGCCGGAGTTCATCTTCGGAACCGGCGCGATGGAACTTGCGGGACAATACGCACGAAACTTCGGCGCGACGAGGATCCTTCTGGTCTCCGACCCGGGGGTTCGCGAGGCCGGGTGGACGGCACGCGTTTCCGCGTGCTTCGACGCGCTGGACATTCCCTGGATCCTGTATGAACACGTCACGTCGAATCCGAAGGATTTCGAAGTCCATGAAGGCGCGGACGTCTTCCTTTCCCAAAGGTGCGACGTCATCGTGACGGTCGGCGGAGGAAGTCCGATGGACTGCGCGAAGGGAATCGGCATCATCGCCTCCAACGGGGGGAGGATCGCGGATTACGAGGGGATCGATCTCGTGGGAGCCGCCACGCCGCCGCTCATCTGCATTCCGACCACGGCCGGAAGCTCGGCGGACGTCTCCCAGTTCGCCATCATCGCGGACACGACGCGACGCATCAAGATGGCGCTGGTCAGCAAAGCGCTGGTGCCCGACGTGGCGCTCATCGATCCGTTCCCGCTGACGACCCTTTCGCCGGAGCTCACGGCCTTTACGGGAATGGACGCCCTCACCCACGCCATCGAGGCATACGTCTCCCGGGTGCACTCCCCGTTTACGGATGTCCACGCGTTGGAAGCCATACGCCTCGTCGCCGAATATCTCCCTGCGTGCATCCGATCTCCAAAGGACGTGAATCTCCGCGACGCGATGATGCAGGCGAGCCTCCATGCGGGACTCGCATTTTCCAACGCGATTCTCGGAGCGGTTCACGCGATCGCTCACAGCCTGGGCGGAATGTTCGACTCGCCGCACGGCGAGTGCAACGCGCTTCTGCTTCCGCACGTCGTCGCATTCAACTACGAAGCCTGCCCCGAACGATACGACCGGATCGCGCGGGTCATGGGCGTCAGCTGCGCCGGAGGCTCCGCGCAGCCGCTCGTGGAGCGCATCCTGGAAATCAACGCTACGGCCGGAATCGCCCGGCGTATCGCCGCTCTCGGAGTGCGTTCCGAAGATCTGCCCGAACTCGCGGAAAGGGCCCTTCGGGACGCGTGCATGGCGACCAATCCGCGAACAATGACGAACGCGGATGTTGAAGGAGTCCTTCGTGCAGCCCTCTGACGCCGAGAGAGACCTTCTCAGAAAGCTCGTCGGGCTGGGAGAACACTCTCTCCGCAAGACGTACTATACGGAACTCCAGAAGGGCATGCGGGAGCTGGAGCGTTTCCGGGTGCTTCTCGACAGGGTCGGAGACGGCATCCTTCTCGCCTCTCTGCCCGACGGGACGCTTCTTGACGCCAACAGCACCGCGATGGCGCTGTTCGGACTCTCCCCTTCGGACATGGGAACGCGCCGTCTCCCCGGGATCATTCGGGATATTTCGCTGGATCCCGCAACGGCGTCCCGGAAGTATTCCTTTTCCCATATCCGGCCGGATTACGAATCAATCACGCTCGACGTCACCGCCGATGTCGCGCTTTTCGACAACAAGCCCTACCTCGCGATCCTGATCCGTGACGTGACCGAACGGAAGCGGTTCGAGGAACGCCTCGCGTATCTCGGCGCGCACGACCCGCTGACGGGACTCTTCAACCGGACCCACTTCGAATCGACGATACAGGGCATGCGATCGGAGGAGTACATCCCGCTCGGGCTCATCATCTGCGACCTCGACGGGCTCAAGCTCATCAACGACACATTCGGCCACGAGAAGGGAGACAACCTTCTGAAGAACGTCGCCGGAATGATTCAGGGCGTCTCCCCGCAACGCTCGATAACCGCGCGGATCGGAGGCGACGAGTTCGCGATCCTGCTGCCCTACACTTGCCGGGCGGAGCTGGAACGGATCTGCCGCGACATTCAGGTTCGGGTGGAGGAATACAATGCGACGGGCAAGGAAAGCTACCTGAGCCTGTCGATGGGCTTTTCCGCCGCCTACGAGCAAGACTTCGATCCGACGGATCTCTTCAAGGAATCAGACAACGCCCTGTCGCGGGAGAAGCTGCTGCGAAGCCAGAGCACGCGCAGTTCGCTCGTTCACACGGTCATGACGATGCTCGAAGCCAGGGACTTCATCACTGAAGGACATGCGGACCGCCTCCAATTCTACGTCGACCGGCTCGCGGCGACTCTCGGCTTTTCCGGGAGACGACGCGCGGATCTCACGCTTTTCGCGAAATTCCACGACATCGGAAAGGTCGGCGTTCCGGACAGCATCCTCTTCAAGCCCGGACCGCTCACGAAAGACGAAATGGTCATCATGCGACGGCACTCGGAGATCGGGCACCGAATCGCGCTGTCGGCGCCGGATCTCCTCCCGATCGCCGACTGGATCCTGAAGCATCACGAATACTGGGACGGAAGCGGATACCCGATCGGCCTCAGCAAACAGGACATTCCTCTCGAATGCAGGATGCTCGCGCTTGCAGACGCGTTCGACGCCATGACGAACGACCGCCCCTACCGGAAAGCCCTTCCCAGAGAGGCGGCGATGGGGGAAATCCGGCGCTGTTCGGGAAAGCAGTTCGACCCGGAACTCGTCGTTCACTTCCTCCGGATGTGTGAAGAAGACGAAAGCCCGGCCTGACGGCCGGGCTTTCGTCTTCTTCTTCCGATTCGGTTCTCCCGAACTACTTCTTCGGCGCGACGTCGGCCGAAAGGACTTCGACCTTGTACTTCTCCCGAAGTTTCGCAACCTCGTCGGTGTACATCTTCGCCTTCTTGTCCTTCAGGAGTTCCGCCTTGACCTCGTCCTTGACATCCGCGAAAGGCTTCGCGCCGGGAGCCTTCCTGTCGGACAGCTTGATGATGTGCCAGCCGAACTGCGTCTTGACGGGGGCGGACATCTCGTCCTTCTTCAGGGCGAAAGCCACAGCCTCGAACTCGGGCACGGTCTGTCCCTTCTGAATGTATCCGAGATCGCCGCCCTGCTCCTTCGACGGGCAGGAGGAGTATTTCTTGGCCGCCTCTTCAAAGGCGAGTCCGGCCTTGATTTCCTCGAGAACCTTCTTCGCCTCGGCCTCGTCCTTCACGAGAACGTGGCTCACCTTGGCGCTCTCCGGAACGGTGAAAGCCGCCTGGTTCTTGTCGTAGAAGAGCTTGGCGTCCTGGTCAGAAATCGTTACATCCCCGAACAGTCGCTTGACGGCGAAATTGCGAACGAGATCCTTTCGCACCGCATCCAGCGCCCGGGCGAATTCCGGATCCTTGTCGATCGCGTTTTCATTTCCCCAGAGGGAGAAGACTTCCATGGTGATCACTTCGTCGAGAACGGCCTTGCGTCCCCGTTCCGTATCGTACATGGCGGCGCGCTGCGGATCGAGCGTCGCGAGGATATCGTCCACATCCCGCTCCAGGATTTCCTTCGCGCCGACTTTTGCCAGAACGGTTTCGGGCGCCGGACGCGCGGGAGCCTGGACAGCCGCCGCCGCGTCAGGCGCGACGTCCTTGGAAGCGGGAGTCTCCGCCAGTGCCAAACCGCAGACCGAGAGGATCATGATTGTCGCCGATGCAAGTGCGCTGATTCGTTTCACGTTGAGGTTCCTCCTCCGATAGTATGTATGTCGGTGCGTGCTTCCCTGTCACCAGTGAGGGTATCACACTTCAACGGTCCGGAACATGCGAGGAAATACGGAACCCTCACGATGACGTCGCGACAATCCACGACATGATGAAAAGGGCTCCGGCCCACACGAAATCCATGAGCCCTCTTCCCTTGAATCCGAAGCGGGTCTTCCGGACTCCCGCATAGATCAGCGTCAGACCGCACAGAAACAGGATCACCGGCGCGACATACCGCGCAAAAAACATCGGATTCCCTCCTCACGCGCGCCGTTCGACGCGCGAAGCGGCTTTCGGAAATGGTTCGGGACGCGCCCGGCGCGATATGCGGCTCCCCCGGAAGAAAACGGCGTCTTGCGTGTTGCTGTCGCTTTGAAGACTGCGAATCGTTCTCACTCTCCTTCTTGCAGATTCCATTCGGAAAAGAAGGATTGCACGCCCTTTTTGAATCGCCATCGGCCCGCCGCGCCCCGCCCGCTTCCGCCGTCGCCTTCGACACCCGGCAGGACTCTCTGTATGATATGCCGATTGCCGGAAAAGAGAAGGGAGAATCCCCATGCTTTCGGAGGAAACCAGGAACCGGGTGCAGGAGTTGCTTCAAAACCTCAAGGAACAGGGCTTCCGGATCACAGGACAACGCAGGATCATCGTCGAAACGCTCGTCGAAAACCAGGGAACGCACTTCAACGCGCGCGAGCTCCTGCAGTTCGCGCAGAAAAAGGATCCGACACTGGGATTCGCGACATTATATCGCACCCTTCTGGTTCTCGAAGACATCGGCTTCGTCCGCCAGATCAATACGGGCGAGGGATTCAACCGGTACGAAGCGCCCGGAAGGGATGTCGTTCTTCACCTGTTGTGCGCATCGTGCGGAAAGATCACCCGCTTTCGCGAACAGGAAAACAAACTTCGCGTACTCTCCGTCTGGGCCTCGGAAGAGGGATACGAAATCTCCCCGCAGTCGGTGCAGATCTACGGGGTCTGTTCCGAATGCCTCGCGCGGAACATCAACTGCAGGGCTCCCGATTCCCGGGCGCCCCGTCCGCTATGAACGGACCATCTTCTTCTCTCCGGCCTGATACACGTCGGAAAGTCGCGCATACGTATCCCGGAGCCGTTCGACCCGCAAACGGGCGGACTCCGGATCATCCAGCGAAGGGATCATGTCCCGAAGCCATGTCATTTCATAGTACCGGTTTTTGCGGGTCGGAGCGGAGCATCTGAATACTTCGTCCAGGATCTGGAGATCGTGCGGGATATTGAAATCGTCTCTCGTGCTCTCGTAGCCGAAGAGATAATAGATCCGCCCGAAGCCCGACCACGCGAGTGCGGAGATGCACATCGAACAGGGTTCGTGCGTCGAAAGAAAGAGGCACTCCGCGGGATCCGGATGATCCGGCAGCGCGAAAAATTCTTTGATCGTATAGACTTCCCCGTGCCAGAGCGGGCATTCGGACTCGTGGTTCGTCC
>CAZVUT010000191.1:0-5415 GCA_964630155.1 uncultured Synergistaceae bacterium | reverse complement strand
CGAGAAGCAGCAGGCTCGGTTCGGCGGCCAGCGCGCGGGCGATGAGGACGCGCTGCCGCTGCCCCTGCGAGAGCGACCCCATGAGGTCGTCGCGCCGGTGCGCGAGTCCCATCGCGCCGAGCGCCTCTTCGGCGCGGGATCGGTCGTCGCGGCCGAGCCGGGCTCCGCCCGGAGCGCCGCCGGACGCAGGCATGTGCAGTCGCCCCATGAGGACGACGTCGAGAACGGAGACCGGGAAGCCCCGGTTCCGGCCCGCGTCCTGCGGGACGTAGCCCACGCCGCGCGCGTCGCCCGCCGGGGCTCCGAGCACGGAGACGCGTCCCGAGTCCGGAACGATCAGGCCGAGCATGAGCTTGAGCAGGGTGGTCTTGCCGCCGCCGTTCGGCCCCATGCAGACCAGGTATTCCCCACGCGGGACCGAAAAGGAGACGTCTTCGAGGACGGGGTCTCCTCCGTAGGCGAAGGAGACCCCGTCGAACAGGAGCGCGGGAGCGTCGTTCACGCTTTCTTCCTCTTTTCCGTATCCGTCTTCTTCTTTTTCTCGGGTTCCGGCGCCGTTTTCGGGCCGCCGTTTCCGGCAATCGCGGCCTCGATGGCGTCAACGATCGTCGAGAGCACCTTCACGCGCGCGAGCTTCTTGGAATTTGTCGCGACGACCGTCCAGGGCGCCTGCGCGGTGCTCGTCCGGACGATCATCTCCGATGCGGCCTCCTGGTAGAGCCCCCACTTCTCGCGATTGCGCCAGTCCTCGTCCGTGAGCTTCCAGCTGCGTTCGGGGTCGTCCCTGCGGCTCTCGAAGCGCCGGAGCTGTTCGTCCCGGTCGATCTGCAGCCAGAACTTCGCGATCACGACGCCGGTGGACGCCAGGTGCCCCTCCATCTCGTTGATCTCCCGGTAGGCCCGCTTCCAGTCGCGCTCGCCGCAGAAGCCCTCGACCCGCTCGACGAGCACGCGGCCGTACCAGCTCCGGTCGAAGATCACGAGCTTCCCGGCGTCGGGGAATTCCTTCCAGAAGCGCCAGAGGTAGGGGTGGGCGCGTTCCCATTCGTTCGGGGCGCCCACCGGAACCACATCGTAGCAGCGGGGGTAGAGGGACTCGGTGAGGCGGCGGATCGCCCCGCCCTTGCCGGCGGCGTCGACCCCCTCGAAGACGACGATTCCGGGAAGGCGGGACTGCATCATCGCGATGCCCAGCTCGTGCATCCGACCCTGCAACGCTTCGAGGCGCTTTTCGTACGCGTCCCCGTCGAGGTCTCCGGAGTAGTCGAGCGACGTCATCATGGAGCTTCGAAGCACCGCGTCGGTCGTCCGCGAGGCGCGGCGCTCGGGAGCGGGAACGGGGGCGGCGCGCTCCAGCCAGGCGCTCATCGCGTCCCGGACGCATGTCAGGAACGCGACGGCCGCGTACGATTCGTCCGTCGCGGGGATCACGGTCCACGGCGCGTGCTCCGACTCGGTGGCGCGCAGCATCGCCTCCGCGGCGGCGGCGCGCTCGTCGTACCGCTCGTTCTCCTCGATATCGCCGGCTTCGACGTTCCAGGAGAGCTTGGGGTCCTTCATGCGCTTTTTCAGGCGTTTGCCCTGCTCCTCGCGGGAGATGTGAAGAAACGCCTTGACCACGAGAACGCCCGCGTCGGCCAGCTGGCGCTCGAACGCCGCGACGTCGCGCAGGAAGACTTCGTCGGCGGCGGCGCGCCAGGCCCGGTCGTAAAAGCTCCGTCCGAACACCGCGATGCGTCCGACGGGCGGAATCAGCCGCTGGAAGGGGAGAAGCGACGGACGGCCCGTGGGGCAGCAGGGCGTTTCGGGGTAATGGAACGAGTATCCCCTGGGGTCGAGGGCGAGCAGCAGGCGATTTGCGATCCCGCCCCGCCCGGACGCGGCCCATCCCTCGAGAATGACGACGACCGCCGTATGCCGTTCGGACAGATGACGCTGCATCTCGCCGATGGAGCACATCAGTTCCCCGATGGCGTTCTGCGCCTGCTTCTTCTTCAGACTCCGGGACAGGTCCACTGTTTCCAGCACGATCCATCACCTCCACGCATCAGTGTACCCTCTCGCGGACGCGATGAAAAGGGACGAGTCGGTCAGGCGAATTCGATCCGGGACCCCCCGTTCCGCTTCGCCGCGTACATCGCGCGGTCCACGCGCCGGAGCAGGTCTTCCGCCGACTCGTTCGGTTCGTGGCAGGCGATCCCGAAGCTGGCGCCGATCCCGCCCGCATGCTCCTTCGGCAGGGAGCGGATCAGGTCGAGCGTGCGCCGCGCGAGCGTCATCGCGTCGTCGGGCGTTCCGCGGACGAACACCGCGAACTCGTCGCCGCCCCACCGGTAGAAGGCGTCGCATTCGCGGATATGCTTTCGGATCGATCCGGAAAGATAGGAAAGCACGCCGTCGCCCGCGACGTGCCCCCTCGTGTCGTTGATGATCTTGAAGTCGTCGAGGTCGAACATCACGAGGCAGAAGGCGCTCCCTTCCCCCTGATCCGCGACGATGGCGCGGCGCAGGTCGCGCTCGAACGTCTGCCGGTTCCTGAGGCCCGTCAGGACGTCCGTCTCGGCGGCGACGCGAAGCCGGTCGAGCAGGGCGCCGCGTTCTTCCTCGACGGCCTTGCGCCGCGAGATGTCCATGATGATCCCCATGACGCGGACGGCCTTCCCCGCTTCGTCGCGCTCCATGACCCGCCCGCGCGAGTGGAGCCAGAGCCAGGTCGGGTCGCCGGACGCGAAATCCGCTGCGACGTTCGAGCGGTATTCCATTTCGTAGCCCTCGTCGTCGACGTCGCCGTCAAGGTGCGCCTGAAGCGTCGTCCACACGCGTTCCCGGTCCTCCGGGTGAATCCGCCGCCTCCATTCGGACATCGAGTACACGCGGTCCTGCAACGGGCGTCCTCCCGCGAGCCGGTCGCCTCGAAGCACATGGACCGTGCCGGACGGAACAATCCACTCGAAGAGCAGCGAATCGCCCGCGACGATGGCCATCGTCAGGCGCTGTTCGTCCTCGCGGAGGCGCTTCCGTTCCGATTCGCGCACCAGCGCGTTGCCCAGTATGTCCGAAAAGATCCGGAGCATCGGAAGATCCTGTTCCGACCAGGCCGTCGCCTGAGTCCGGGAACTCAGGCAGACCACGCCCGCCGGCTCCTTGCCCGCGAAAACGAGGACGCACAGCATCGATGCCGTCTCCAGCCGGGTCAGCAGCGTGCGCTCCGGCGACGGGGGCATCGCGGAGACATCGGGAAGGATCAGGGAGCCATTGTGAAGGATTTTCCCGAGAACGGAATCGAAAGACTCGTCCGGAAGCATCGCGCGGTTCCGGAACGGGGGCATCCCCCCGTCGAGCCATTCGGAGACGCACTCGGCGTCGTGAACATTCCCGAAAAGGTGGAGGCTCACCCGCAGCGCTCCGTAGAAGCGGCCGATATCGGCGAGCGCCCTGTCGATCGCGCGCCCGAAATCGTCGGCGAACATGAACGTCGACGAGAGCGACGCGATCAGCTTCTCGAACTCGATGCGCCAGCGCAGGCCGTCCTCGGCCTCGCGGCGGCGCGTGACGTCCCGCCCGACGCCGACGAAGACGGAGCGGTTCCCCCAGGCGCCCGCGATCATGCGGACTTCGAGGCAGCGGGGCGCGCCTTCGGACGTAGCGATGGGAAGCTCCTCCTGCCATTCGCGCACGCGCGATTCGCGAAGGAGCCGTTCGACGGATTCGCGCCCCTCGGGACGAACGATGCTGTCGAGGCGCCGCCCGCGGAGCGACGCGCGATCGACGCCGACGAAGCGATGCACCGCCTCGTTCGTCTCCAGGATGCGTCCCGAGCGGTCCAGGACGAACACGCAGTCCCCGACCGAATGGACGAGCGATACGATGTCGGACTCCATCACGCGCAGCGCGGAGCGCACGTTCCGGAGGGCGGTGACGTCCATTCCCGCTCCGGCCAGGCGCGACGGCTTTCCGTCGGCGTGCCGCGAAACGGGGCGTCCGGACGCGACGATCCAGCGGAAGCCCCCGCCGGGGAGCATCACGCGAAAGCAACAGCGAAAACGCCGTTTCGCCCTCTGGGCGACGGCGTCGAGGCGTTCGAGTATTTTTGTCTGATCCTCAGGGGGAATGACCGCGAAAAAGCGGTCCAGTTCGCCTTCGAGACTGTCCGTATCCCGCCCGATCACGTCCTTCGCCTGCTCGGAAAAACGGACCTGCCGGTCGGGAAGGCTGCATTCCCAGAAAAAAGCCGCATCGGACTTCCAGAGTTGTCGAACGATCTCCTCCGATTCCTGTCTGTCCATTCGCACCACCGGATTCCCTCCGGCGCGGCGAACATCGTGAGATCGCGGCAGGAGGATTCTGCGAAACCTTCAATAATATACCGTATCGCAGAATACACTCCCGAATCATATAGATCAAGGGCCCCCGTCGAAATAGTCCGGGGGCCCCTGGCCGGATTCATGAAACGAACGGGAAAGAGATCGGCGCTACCGGACGCGCACGGCCGCAAAATGGCGGCGCAGGGGGTAATTGCCCCTCTCCCAGCTTCGCGCGTATTCGAAGGTCAGGATCGCGTCGCCTCGCTGGACGGTCGAAAAGACCCAGACATCCGAGCCGCCGCGCCCCGCCATGCGCCGGGAGCCCGTCTGCGAATCGGAGAAGAAGTTTCCCTCCAGGCGGACGATCGCCTGGTCGCCCAGGTCCGCTATCTTCCAGGAGTACCCCGTTGACGGGTTCGACCCGAGGCGCACGACGAAATCGGCGCCGACCCGCGTCTCCACGAACTGCACGGAGACGCTCGACGGCATTCCGCGGGGGATCACGATATCCTCGAGCCGCACCCCGCCGCCCGACCTCGGCGAAATCCGGAACGTCAGCGGGACGTCGGGCCGGACATCGTAGAAGGCGCAGAGGCCCCGTTCGTCCGTGATTCCGTCGAGCGTCTCGCGGCCGTCCCAGATGCGGACGCTCACACCCGCCATCGGGCCGTCCTCTCCGGTCACCATGACCTGGAACAAGCCCGCATCGGGCCGCGGCGGGACGGGCCGTCTCTCCGGTCCCTGCGGAGACGCGAGAACCGCCGCTCCGAACGCGGGAGCCATCATCGCCGTCAGGATCGCCAGCGACAGAACGAACACCGCAACCTTTCCGAACGAAGTCAGTCGCATATCCGTCACCTTCCTCTTGAAATGTATTTTTTCCGATCTTTCGCGTCCGGACTATCACCGTACGTCGTAAATGTAGTATAACATGGTTCAATTCCGTGACTCGTCCGTATCTTCGCGTATGTGAAAAGAAGCCGGTGTCTTCTTTACAGTTGTACTTTTTGCAATACACAGCGGCGCGTCCCTTGCTTTTTCGGCGATGCGGCGCTTTGAACAGGCGCGGCGAGTGGAGAGCGATCGGAAGTATCTCATACGGGAGGTGTTG
>CAZVUT010000190.1:0-5432 GCA_964630155.1 uncultured Synergistaceae bacterium | reverse complement strand
ATGACTGCGGCCCGAAGTTCGTCGGATGCGGAAAGCGGCGCAAGGCCGTATTCCATATTCACCTCCTCGCGAAGCACGGTGAGGAAGTCCTCCATTCCCACGTCCGGGCCGAGGTGCGGACGAATATTCGTCACGCGGCTCGCGACGGACGCGAATCCCTTCGGGCGATACTTTTCCTCGCGGACCCGCAGAACCTGCGACAGGACGGACAGATCGGAATCGAAAAGCAGCGTCCCGTGATGCAGCAGACGCCGGCCGTCCATGTGCTGTGCATTTCCGGAGAATTTGCGTCCTCCGATCGTGAGGTCGTTCCGGTCCGTCCGCTCCGCGCCGACGCCGAGGCGCTGCAACGTACGCAATACGGGCTGCGTGAACGGCGCGAAGTCAAGCGTCCCTTCTGATGTTCGCGGCAACAGGAAGGAGTAGTTTACGTTCCCGAGATCGTGATACACGGCTCCCCCCCCGGTAATGCGTCGAACGACAGTGATTCCGCGTTCCCGCACCGTTTCCTCGCGAACTTCCTCGGCCGTATCCTGAAAACGGCCGACAACGACCGTCGCCGCATTCCGCCAGAGCAGAAAAATTCCTTCGTCTCCGGGGCGGATGCGCCGATAGAGCGTTTCCTCGAGCGCGAGGTTGAAGCGGGGATCGTGTCCGGGGTCGGAATAATACAACATCGCACCATCTCCTTCTTTCATGAAATACAAAAAAGACTATAGAAAACTGACACGAAGTACAGATATGTCGGATCTTGCGGAATAGATCGTTCGACGTTTATACTACCATTGTTCACGCTTTATCCTGTATTTCAACAGGTGTTCCGGTCTACGCATGATGAAGGGAGAAAAGAAGGCTCGCCGGCATTATGCGCCCGCTCTCGTCCCGCAATCTGCGTCTTCCCGGAACTGCATCGTCTTCGGCAGGCGCGCCTTTGGCAACAAGACGCGCATGAAGAGTATGGATCCGTCTCCCTGAAATAAGATGGGTCCGCCGGACAGGAGGGGATATCGAAAAAAAAGAGAAGCCGTATGGCGTCACCGCATCAGCAAAAAACTTCTTGAGGAGGTGCTTTGATGAAACACTGGAAATCAACGGCGCTCGTCGCCGCAGCGATCCTTTTCGGCTTTTTGGTTATCGGCGGCCTCGGGCAGGCCTCGGCTGCGGACGTGATCAACTGGAAGTTCCAGAGCCACCATACGCCCGGCGCGCTTTCGACGACCTTCGTCATCCCGCCTTTCATCGAGCGGGTTCGTGAACGATCCGGCGGCAGACTGAACATCAATCTTCATTATGCGGGCGAGCTGGTCGAATACTCGGAAGTCTTTCCCGCCATGCAGGCGAATATGATTCAGATTTCCAACACGAGCACCCTCTTCTGGCGAGGCTCCATCAACATGGGCTGGCTCCAGGCGGGCAACCTTCCCCCCTTCGTCTGCAGAAGCCTCGACGATTTCAAGGAGCTGTACTACAAACGAGGAATCGACAGACTCATCCGTGAGGAGATGGCTGCGAAGGGCATTCACTTCCTGAGCAGTCACAGCGTGGGCAACACCTATTTCTGGAGCAAGAAGCCCATCAAGACGCTCGCGGATCTCAAGGGCTTCAAAGTCCGCTTCTTCGGCGCCATGTCGGACACCATGGAGCACTTCGGCGCCGCTCCGGTCATGCTTCCCCACCCGGAGACCTACATGGCGATCGCCATGGGCACCCTTGACGGCAGCGGCACCGCGTGGTGGCTTTTCCGCGATCTCAAACTCTACGAGGTGTGTCCGTACTTCATCGGCCCGGCCTGGCAGGTGCCTCAGGGCATGGAGCTTTGGGTTTCCAAGAAGGCCTGGGACGCTCTTCCCGACGATCTGAAAGAAATCGTCACGAAGGCCGCCGACGAATTCAACGATGACTTCGCCAGAGTCTGCGATGAACAGGAAAAGATTATGATGACGAAGTCCTTCAAGGAGTGGAAAACCACCTACATCGAGTGGGGCAAGGAAGATGTCGACAGGATTACGAATGAATTCTCGATTCCGTACCTCGACAAGATCGAGAAAGAGATCGGCGGGAAAGACCCGAGAGTGGCCGAAGGCGTCAAGATCGTCAAGCAGTTCATGAAGGACCGCGGCTACATCAAGTAGCGAGAGAGCTTTTTCCGGGAAGACGCGCCCCTTCTTCCTCCTGGGAGGAGGGGCGTTTTTTTGGAACAGACATGAAAAGAATGAGGTGATGCGATTGAATTATTTGATCAAGTTCATCAATTTCACCGACACGCTCAACGATTGGGTGGGCAAGATCTTCGGTCTGCTTGTCTATCCGACGATGCTGGTCCTCGTCTACGAGGTGGTCATGAGATACGGATTCAACCGCCCCACGATCTGGGCTCACGAAACGTCGTGCATGCTTTATGGGGCTCATTTCATCCTCGGAGGAGCCTATGCGTTGCGCTGGGGAGCCTTTGTCAACGTTGACGCGCTGTACCAGTACTTTCCTCCGCGCGTGAAAGCCGTCGTGGATCTCTTCACGTGGACCCTTTTCTACGCCTTTGTGGGGACGATGCTGTGGCTGAGCGTTCCCTGGGCCTGGGACAGCCTGCGTGTGATGGAGTACTCGAACAGCACCTGGGGGCCCTACGTGTGGCAGATCAAGCTGCTGATCCCCGTTTCGGCGTTCCTCGTGCTGCTCCAGGGCATGACCAAGACCATCAAGGATCTCCATCTCGCGCTGACAGGCCGCGAGCTCATCGTCGACGCCGAAGTCGGCGGTGGAAACTGAGGTGTTTCTTATGGATATAGGGCTTATCTCCGTTTTTCTTTTCTGCGGCATGTTTCTCTTCCTGCTGCTTGGCCTTCCCGTCGCGTTCGTCCTGGGAGGATTGGCCTCAGTGTTCGCCGCATTTTTCTGGGGGCCGGAATCGCTTTTCATCATTGTGGCCCGGACGTATTCCATGATGTCCACGACAACGCTCGTGGCGTGTCCGCTTTTCGTGCTCCTCGCGACGGTGCTGGAACGCTCCGGCGTCTCCGAGGATCTGTATGAGATGATGTACCGCTGGATGGGTTCCCTCAAGGGAGGACTGGCGGTCGGGACCGTTCTGGCGTGCACCCTCATAGCCGCCATGTCGGGAATCGCCTCCACCGGCGTGGTCATGATGGGACTCATGGCG
The DNA here is from genome assembly GCA_964630155.1 of uncultured Synergistaceae bacterium. GTDB lineage: Bacteria > Synergistota > Synergistia > Synergistales > Aminobacteriaceae > CALFXN01. The sequence goes on along the minus strand of CAZVUT010000190.1, from coordinate 2,275 downwards.
CTTCCCGCAATGCTGAAACGGGGCTATGACAAAAAGATGGCGGTCGGGTGCATCATGGCCGGAGGCGTCCTCGGCCCCCTCATCCCTCCGAGCATCGCACTGGTGCTCTACGGCACGATCGCCCAGGTCTCCATCGGAGGGCTCTTTGCAGGAGGAATGAGCGCCGGACTGTTGTGCTCCGCTCTTATCATCGGCTATATTCTGATCAAATGCCATTTGAACCCGGAGATGGGACCTCCGCTCCCTCCGGAGGAACGGGCCAACTGGGGCGCCAAGATGGCGTCTCTCAAGGGAATCGTCCTCCCCATGCTGCTGGTCTTCTCCGTCCTGGGATCGATCTACAGCGGCATCGCGACGCCGACTGAGGCCGCCGCCGTCGGCGCTCTCGGAGCCATCATCTGCAGCGCGATCCACGGGAAGTTGACATGGAACCTCCTCAAGGAGGCGTCTCTCGCAACGATAAAGATCCAGGGCTTTATGATGTGGATTCTCTTCGCCGCCCAGGCCTTTGCCGCGGTCTACATGGGACTGGGGGCCTCCCGGATGGTCATCGGGATGGTGAAGGAATACCAGGTGGGGTGGTGGGCCATGCTGATCGGCATCCAGGTCGTCTGGTTCCTTCTCGGTTTCGTTATCGACGCCTGGAGCATTCTCATGATCACCGCGCCCATCATCCTTCCTCTCCTGCCGATTTACGGCTTCGATCCCCTGTGGCTGGGAGTCCTGTACGCGGTGAACACGCAGACGGGGTACCTGACGCCGCCCTTCGGCACGATGCTGTTCATGATGCGGGGAATCGCCCCCAAAGGGGTCACCATGTCGGACATTTACCGCTCGGTGGTGCCTTTTGTGATCACCCAGCTCGTGTGTCTGACGCTGTGCATCATCTTCCCGTTCTTTGTCACCTGGCTTCCGAAAATGCTTTTCGGCTAGGCGTCGTCAACACTGTTGCGGACAGATAGTGACGCGACATCGATAGCGTTCGTGCACTGCCGCTGATTGAACCATCGGTTCGGACCGAGGGCGCCGAGTCGCTTTTGCGCCCGCTTTGTCAGAACGGCCCGCCGCTTTCGCGACGGGCCGTTTATAATGGATGTACAATCCTTCAAAGGAGTGATAGATGTGCAGAATATTCTGAAACAACAGGCGGAGAGCATGAAAGACCTTCTCGCAACGTGGCGACACGAGTTTCACCGGTGCCCCGAACTCGGGTACGAGGAATTCGAGACGACGAAGAAGATCGTCGCGCTTCTCACCGAAATGGGATATGCGAACCTCCGTGTCGGCGGGCGCGAACTCACCACAGGCGTCATAGCCGACATCGATACGGGGCGGCCGGGAAAGAAGATCGCGCTGCGGGCCGACATCGACGCGCTCCCCGTGGCGGAGGAGACCGACGTCCCGTTCCGGTCGGAACGGCCGGGGTTCATGCACGCGTGCGGACACGACGCCCACATCACGATGCTTCTGGGCGCGGCGAAGATGCTCATCGAACATAAGGCGGAGCTGAACGGCTCGTACCGCCTCATCTTCCAGCCCGCGGAGGAAAAGGGGAATCCCGGCGGCGCGGCTCGCATGATCGAAAGCGGCGTGCTCGACGGCGTCGACGCGATCTGCGGGCTGCACATCTGGTCTCCCGTCCCGAGTGGAAAGATCGCCTATCGTGAGGGTCCGACGATGGCCTCGGCGGACTCCTTTCTTCTGACCATCAAGGGAAAGGGCGGACACGGTTCCATGCCGCACCTGTCGGTCGACCCGGTCACGTGCGCGTGCGCGGTCGTGTCGGCGTGGCAGACGATCGTGAGCCGCGAGGTGGATCCGCTCGAGGCAGGAGTGATTTCGGTGGGGGCGATCAACGCCGGGAAGGTATTCAACGTCATTCCGGAAAACGTGTCGATTCTCGGCACCACGCGGACCTTCCGGCCCGAAATCCGCGACTACATCGAGTCCCGGATGAAGACGACGGCCGAGCTCATCTGCGAGGCGATGCGTTGCACGGCGGAATTCGCGTACACCCGCTTCCTTCCGCCGACGGTCACCGATCCGGCGTTCACGAAATACGCCGTCGAAATCGCGAAAGAGATCGCCGGGGCCGAGAACGTCTACGAAATGGCGCCGACGATGGGCGCAGAGGATTTCAGCTATTACCTCGAAAAGATCCCCGGGACGTTCCTGTTCCTCGGGACGGGAAATCCCGAAATCGACGCGACGTACCCGCAACATCACCCGAAGTACAAGGTCGACGACGCCGTTCTTCCGCTCGGCGTGGCCGCCA
>CAZVUT010000189.1:0-5445 GCA_964630155.1 uncultured Synergistaceae bacterium | reverse complement strand
GCGGAGATGCTCCGGGAGACGTACGTCTAGGCGACGCGGCGGAACCGTAAAAAAAACTATCCGGCGAACGGCGTTCTGTGGTAGCCTTCGGATATCGGGGCCGGGCCGCGGAGTCTGCGGCCGGTCGAATGGAGGAGGGGGCACGATGAAGGTTCTTCTGATCAACGGAAGCCCGCACGCGAACGGGTGTACGTTCACGGCGCTCAGCGAGGTCGCGTCGCAGCTCGGGAAGCACGGAATCGAAACGCGGATGTTCCACATCGGAAACAGGCCGATCCAGGATTGCACGGCCTGCGGGGCGTGCGCGAAGACGGGGTATTGCGTCTTCAGGGACGACGCGGTGAACGAGTGCATCGACCTGCTCAAGACCTCGGACGGGCTCGTCGTGGGCTCTCCGGTCTATTTCGCGGGTCCTGTGGGGCAGATCACGTCCTTTCTCGACCGGATGTTCTTCATGAAATCGGGCGCGTACGCGCACAAGCCGGCGGCCGCGGTCGTGAGTTGCCGCCGGGGCGGGGCGAGCGCGTCGTTCGACCGGCTGAACAAGTACTTCACGATCGCGCGGATGCCCGTCGTGTCGTCGCAGTACTGGAACAGCGTCCACGGCAACACGCCCGAAGAGGTCCGGCAGGATCTCGAAGGGATGCAGACGATGCGGACGCTCGGCGAGAACATGGCGTGGATGCTCGCGTCCATAGCGGCGGGAAAGGCGGCTGGCGTTCCGCTCCCGGTGTCCGAACAGCGGGCGCAGACGAACTTCATCCGATAGAGACGCCGGAACGGGGCTTCGGTGCGTCCGACCGGACGCACCGGGCGAACGCGCCAGGCGTCATTCCCGTGATCTGTCGGAAGATGCGCGAGAAGTGGCTCTGGTCGACGAAGCCCAACTCCGCGGCGGTCGTCGTGGCGTTCCAGCCTGCGCGCAACAGCTCCTGCGCGCGCCGGACGCGCCTCTGGAGCTGGTACGCGTGCGGCGGCAGGCCGTAGGCGCTCCGGAAGGCCCGGACGAGGCGGAAGGGGTTGCACCCCGCGGCGGCGGCGAGTTCGGGAAGCGTGACGTCCTCGGAGACGCGTTCGTCGAGGTAGATCCGGACGCGCTCCATCGTCGCGCGTGAGACGCGCTCGGGCGGCGGGGCGTCCCAGAGGGCGTGGCGGCGGATGAACCGCGCGAGGATGGCGAGCAGGCGCTCCTGCCGTTCGAGCGGCGCGCCTGCGCCCTGCTCCAGCATCCGATGCAGCGCGCCGATGGATTCCGACAGCTCCGGGTCCGATATGGCGCCCTGCGGCAGCGGGGGCAGTCCGAGCCTGCCGGGGGCGATCCCGGACGCGGCGTCGGCGAGGATCGCCGGGTCGATGTAGAACATGCGATAGCTCCACCCAGAACTGTCCGCGCCGTGTCCCGTATGGGCCTCGCCGGGGAAGACGATGGCGACGTTCCCCGCGGGCGCGACGCCGTCCATTCCGTGCAGGCGCATCGCAAGCGCTCCGCGTTCGATCGCGCCGAACGCGAACGTCTCGTGCGTGTGCCACGAATAGGACTGCGACGCGTAGTCGGCGAGCAGAAGCTCCACGCCGGGCAGGTCGTCGCATCGCCAGTACCGGACCGTTTCCTTGCGCTTCCTCGTGTCTTCCGTCACGGATTCGCTTCCCCCCGATAACGCCGCGCGATGTGTTTCGCGTCAAAATTGTACAAGCGGACCGGACCGGACCAGTATATCCTGAGCGGAGAAAAAGATACAGAAAACGGGATAAGGGGGAATTCGGTCATGGTACAGCGCATTCAGCCGGAACCGTTCCGCATCAAGATGGTGGAGCCCGTCAGCGTTCCGGACGCGGCCCAGCGCGAAGCGGCGCTCAAGGAAGGCCATTTCAACATGTTCGGGATCCGCTCGAAAGACGTCTATATCGACCTCCTGACGGACTCGGGCACGGGAGCGATGAGCAAGTATCAGTGGGCCGCCCTCATGAAGGGGGACGAGGCCTACGCGGGCGCGGACAGCTTCTATGCGCTGAAGGACGCCGTGAAGGACGTCCTCGGCTTCGACTACGTCATCCCCACCCACCAGGGGCGCGCGGCGGAAAACATCGTCTTCGGCACGCTCGTGAAGAAGGGGCAGTACATCCTCTTCAACATGCCGTTCGACACGACGAGGGCGCACGTCTTCGCGAACGGCGCGATTCCCGTCGACTGCGTCGTCGACGAGGCGTTCGATCCGGCGCTCGAAGCGCCGTTCAAGGGGAACGTCGATATCGCCAAGCTCGAATCCGCCATCGCAACGTACGGCGCGGAGAACATCCCGCTCATCATGGTGACGGTCACGAACAACTCCGGCGGCGGGCAGCCCGTGAGCCTTGCGAACCTTCGCGCCGCATCGGCCGTCGCGAAAAAGCGCGGCATCCCGTTCTTCCTCGACGCGGCCCGGATGACCGAGAACGCGTGGTTCATCAAGATGCGCGAGGAGGCCTGCAAAAACATGTCCCTTGCGGAAATCCTCAAGGCGACGATGGACACGGCGGACGCGATCTCCGTCTCCTGCAAGAAGGACCCGCTCGTGAACATCGGCGGCATGGTCTGCTGCCGGACGCAGGAGATGTATCACACGCTGCTGCCGCGCCTGATCGTGTTCGAGGGATTCGCCACCTACGGCGGCCTCGCGGGACGCGACCTCGAAGGGCTCGCGCAGGGACTCCGCGAGATGACGGACGAGCAGTACATGTCGCATCGCGTCGCGCAGGTGAAGTACCTCGGCGACATTCTCGCCGAAGGGGGCGTCCCGTTCGTGAAGCCCGCGGGCGGACACGCGATCTTCCTCGACGCGGCGGCCTTCCTGCCGCACATCCCGCAGAAGTTCTACCCGGCGGACGTCCTCGGCATCGAGATCTACCGCGAGGGCGCGATCCGCGGCATCGGCCTCGGCGCGCTCGCGTTCGAGACGCACGACGACGCCACCGGCGAGACGGTCCTGCCGAAACTGGAACTCTACCGCATCGCGATCAACCGACGGTCCTACACGAACTGCCAGATGGAATACGTCGCGCAGACCATCGTCGACGTCTACAAGCGCCGCGAGAGCGTCCGATACGGCCTCCGGATCTCCTACGCGCCGCCCGTCCCGGGAATCCACCACTTCCTGGCGCACCTGGAGCCGTTCGCGGTCTAGGCGAAGAGCGACGAAAAGAGGGGCGGCCCTTCGGGGCCGCCCCTCTCGTCTTTCAGACTGTCTCTTTTTTTCGGCGCCTAATACCGCGACTGGAAGACCTTGACCTTGTACGTCCCCTTGCCGTCGGCCGTGCTCAGCGTGATGATCGCCGTTCGGTCAATCCCGCTCGCGTTCGGATCGACCGTCACGAACACATTGTTCGCGGCGTTCTTGTCCCCCGACGTCGCGCTCAGGGTGCACCAGGGCTGGTCACTCGCGGCGGTCCAGTTTCTGGCCGTTCCGAAATCGAGGCGCGCGTGGCTCCCCTTGGCGTCGAAGTCGAGGTTGTTCCCGGCGATCAGCGGCGGATAGATGAACGGGATGACGTACGTCCTCGAGTCGGACTCCCAGTCCTGCTCGGTCACCTTGATCGCCTCGATCCACATCACGTACTGGTTCCCGTACGACCGGCCGTTCTTCCACGAGAACTTCGAATTGAACTGTTTGACCGAATCCCTCGCTTCGGGAGCGATCTTCCACATCCACTGGTTGTACGGCTGGAAGTTGCTGCGCGACAGGAGGACGGCGTCGTTGAACTCGCCGAGATAGAACGGGTTGCCGCCGGAACTCTTGATCGTCGGGCGCGGGAAGCTGAACGTCCAGTGGGCGTTCGTCGATGCGCTGCTTGGGACGGACATGTTGTTGACCGTGCAGTCGCTGATCGTCACCGACTCGGACGACGAGAAGCTGATTCCGGCGCTGAGGCCTCCAGTGGGGCCCGAGGCGTTGAACCCGATGTTTCCTCCCAGGTTCCACGAGAAGCCGCTTGTCGTGCTCGAACTGCCCTGCGTCGTTCCGGGAGTCGAGTTCATGAGCTGGAGATACCGGTTCGAGTTGTCGTAGTCGAGCCAGTTGTCGAACTCGTAGTTGACCATGTACCCCTGGATCCTCGCGAGCGTCGTTTTGCTCCATCCCATCTGGCCGTTCTTGTTCTCGTAGTTGTTCGACGGATTCAGCATTCCGCGCTGCTGGACGACGAACCAGTCGTAGTCCACGTTGTTGGCCTCGTTGTACGAGTGGCAGGCGTAGAGGTAGTACGTGATCTGGAACGCCTGGCTGTATGTCGAGGCGTCGTAGGTGTATATCTGCGCCTGGGCCAGTTGCGTCAGGTCGCTCGTCGACGCGGTCACCGCTGCCTCTCCGGCTTCTCTCGCCTGTCGGACCGCCTCCTGCTTCGCTTCGTTGTCGGCGGCGTACGTCGCGAAATTCTGCGCGCGCATCGCGTTGAACGTCTCCATGTCCGGGACGCCCGGCTTGTCGTCGTCGCTGGCGATGGGCTCGGAAAGCACCGTCGGAGCGCCGTCGGCCGGGGTGATCCACGTGCAGAGGTCGGAGCGGACGGCGTCTCGCGACAGCTTTTCGACCGCGTACAACTCGACGTACCGGAGATCCTCGGAAACCGAATCCATGTTGAAGTTCGGCTCCTGGCCGATGACCGTCAGAAAGACGTTCACCTCGTCGACCGTCGCGTGTTCGAGCGCCACGATCTGTCCGGCGTCGAACACCCTTTTGACCGCTTCCGCCGTGGATTCGTCGGGCTCGAAACCTTCCCGGAGCGATACGAGAAGCGGCGAATCCGTCGCTTCGCCGTCGTAGGGAAGAAACTCGGCCGCGATCTCCCTGAGGTGGGCGGCCAGATCACCGTGAACGTTCCCGATGTAATAGATCTTGTCGAGAATCGCACGCGTCGCCGTTCCGTCCCCGCCGCTGCACCCTCCCGAGATCAGCGCCGCCGCGCAGAGCAGGAAAATGAAAAATACGAGCTTTTTGTTGCTCACGTCATTCGCCTCCCGATGGCATGTTTCGGATTTTTGTTCATCTCCCGATGGATATGATACGCCCTGACAGTCCGTCAAAGTCAAGAGGCGCTCCCCCGAAGTGTCGTCGGACAGCGATAATGTCATCCCCGAAGCGGGACAGGGAAAATGTCATCCCCTATTCTTGAGGGATGAGGAGTGAAACAGGATTGAGCGACAAGGAAGCGGAAAAGGCGTTTATCATGGACAGGGTTGTAAAGGGGGAAATGAGCGCCGCGGAAGGAGCGAGGCGTCTCTCTGTGAGCAAGCGTCACGTTTTCCGGCTGAAGGCGGGAATCAAAGCGAAGGGCATCGCATCCCTGGTCCATGGAAACCGGCAGAGGAAAGCGGCGAACGCTCTTCCCGAAGAAATCCGCGAAATGGTGCGGGACAAGGGAACGAACGAATACAGAGGCGCGAGCTATTCCCATATTTCGGAACTTCTGGAG
>CAZVUT010000188.1:0-5456 GCA_964630155.1 uncultured Synergistaceae bacterium | reverse complement strand
CCTCCCGATCGATTCGGAGGTCGTCGAAAAGCCATTGCTCGCAATCGGCCATATTGCGGGGTGTCCATCTCTTCGCCGCCAGGATCGTGTCCGCGAGCGCCCGTTCAGGGGTCGCCACGAAAAACGGAGGCCCGGACTCAGGTGCGCAGCGGTCCATTCCGCCGCCGAAAAACTCGTCCGAAACGTGACGGTACGAAAAACGCCCAAGAGGCGTGTCGATCGTCCTGGAAGGACGCGAGGCGACGGAGGTCACGGTCTGCACACGTTCCGGAATGAGGCCGTGATGCGCAAGCGCGAACTCGAGGGAGATGAACGAAGGGGAGTAGATCATATTCGCGAGGTACCTCCCCGATACGGGACGCTTCCTCAGACGCTCGCCCCGGACATACCACCCCCGGCAGACCCGGACGAGATCTCCTCGGGAAACGAGCGAGGCGATGGCTTCGTCGGGATTCGCGTAGTCCTTGAGGAGTTCTCTCAGAACCGGGTAGCTTATTTCTTCATAATCGAGAAGCGACAGATACTCCCACGCAGACATGTTTCGACCTCTGGAATCATGGATTTTTCATCATATATACGCTATAAAATCCGAAAAAACAAGAGCGTGCGCCATATACATGATTAACCTGTTTCAATAATTTCAACTGTATCGGGGACACCCGGTTCGCCTTTTGGAGTGCGCTACCGTCCCCCGTAAGGGGTGGACGCGTCGAATACGCAGGGGAGCGCGCTCTTCAAGGTATAATTATCCCCACGAACGAAATTCTTCTTCTGGAGGCTACGCTATGAGTTCTGCCGCTACCCCGCAACTCGTCTTCTCGTGCCACGCGGACACAGGCTTTTCGTCACACCGCATGCGGCGCACGAAGGGCGGCGTTCTCGTCGGGCACATGGACAATTTCGTCGGGGTCCACGCCGTGATGAACGCCTATTTCAGCGGGCGAATGAACTACCCGCACGTCCGCATCGAGCTGACCCACGGCGAGGAGATCGATATGGAAGGCGCCCGCCAGGTGCTCGAGACGCTCTCGCCCGGAGACATGGTCGTTGTCGTGGACGTAACCGGCGTTCCGACGAAATGCGACTTCACGATCGAAAAGTGCCGATCGGCCGCGATGCGGTCGTTCGTCCGGACGACGCTCAAGGGCATGTCGTTCGAGCTGTTCGAGGACTGCCCCGATCCGATCGCCAACGAGGACGAATCGGACGTATACTCCGAAAAACTCGACGCCGTCTTTTTCCTCGGCGTCCCGTGCAGCGACGGCGACTACAACGCCGGCCCCGTTTCGTGCAGGGAGTCCTGCGTCGAGGCCGTCACCGAGGCGATCATCCGGCTCGCCGAGGCGTTCCAGGAATACGCGCGGAGCGCCATCTGACAAGGGGGGAAGAATCGATGGAGTTCGCCACAAAGATCGCCGTCGTCGTAAGGGAGGACCTCGCAGTCTGGCAGAAGCTCAATGTGACCGCGTTCGTCGCGGGAGGCGTCGCGAGCGTCGGGGAGACGGTCGGGAAGCCCTACGAAGACGCCGACGGCCGCGAATACCTGCGATGCTCCGTCAGCCCGTCTTCGTCTATTCGGCGTCGAAAGAGAAGATCCGCACGGTGTACGAACGCGCCCTCCGGCGCGGCGTGCGCCTCGCCGTCTACACGGAGGAACTCTTCGCGACGAGCAACGACGACGACAACCGCGCCGCGGTCAGAAACGTCGCGGGCGCGGCGCTGAACCTCGTCGGCCTCGCGGCATACGGCGAGAAGAAGGCGGTCGACAAGGTCGTCGACGGGCTGAAGTTCCACGAGTGATGGCGACAGGACGCGCGTCGAAGCACACGGGACGTCCCCCGCTCCGCGCAATTTCGTTACTGCGCCGTATACCCGCCGTCGATCGAATGAACGCTCCCGGTCATGAAGGCCGCGCGGTCGCTCAGGAGATACGCCACCAGATCCGCGACCTCTTCCCGTGTCGCCAGCCGCTTCATGGGATGCACGCCGGCCATCCGTTCGGTGACCTCTTTGCCGGAATCCAGTATCCGAGGGGTAGCGACATAGCCCGGCGCGACCGCGCAGACGCGGATATTGGATTCGGCCAACTCCAGCGCCGCGGAACGCGTCAACCCGATGATTCCGTGTTTGGCCGCGGTATATGCGGCCATTCCCGGCAGGCCGACCAGACCGTTGGCGGACGACATGTTGACGATCGCTCCGGACCCGTTCGCGAGCATCGCGGGGATCTCATACTTCATCGAGAAGAAGACGCCCGTCAGGTCGGTTTCGATGACCTCCCGCCATACGTCCGCCCCTATGTCCTGAACCGGCGTTCCGGCCGGACCGGTGACTCCTGCGTTGTTGACGGCCAGATCGAGCGCGCCGAACCGCTCGACGATTCGCTTCACCGCATCCTCCATAGCCTTCGGATCGCGAACGTCCGCCTCGACTGCCAACGTCCGCGCCCCTTTCGGGTCAATTCTCCGACAAACCGACTGCACCGGTTCAAGACGGCGGCTCACCAGCCCGACGGACGCGCCGCCTGCGAAGAGTCGTTCCGCTATCGCCTCCCCGTTCCCGGTTCCCGCGCCCGTTATCAATGCCGTTTTTCCGAAAAATTCCATGTCGCACCTCCGAAGTTTTCAGCAGAAAGCGTTTGTGTTCTGAATAATTGTACACGATACGGACACGACGGCAATCTTCCGTCGGAATGTCCGTTGCAGTACACTGTACAGGAACAAGAACAATTTCTTCTGACCGGCAAAGCGGATCGGAAAGAACCGGGGAGGAATCTGCGATGAAGCGAATATTCGTTCCGTCGAATGGCGTCGGGGACTGGAAACCGTCCTCCGAGGGCGCGGGGGAAACGGCGTCTTCCGACGCGACGGCGGCGCTGGCCGCCTGTTGGGAGGCCGCGGACGGAGCCCTGCCGAAGGACGTCCGCTACCTTCTCGACGCGTCGCTCGTTCTCGCGTTCGCCGACGCCCGGCCGATCGTCATGCTCCAGGGGTACGGCTCGAAACTCCCGGGCTCCGGGGCGACCGTCCGAACGGATCTTCTCGTGCCGGCGCACGGCAAGGCGGGCCTTTTCGTCATATCCGTCGGAGGCGCGACCGGCGACGGACTCGGCGATTTCGTCAGCGACCGCCTGCACCGGGGAGCGCCGGACGAACTCGCGCGCATCGACGCGATGCAGGCGGAACTCGAACTTTCCCTTCCGCTGAACGCCTGCCCGATGATCTCCATCAAACACCGCTGTCTGTCGCTTGCGGCCGGAGCCATCCTCGCGGCGAAGGAGTTCGGCGCGGAAACGGCCCTGATGCTGATCCACTCGTTCAGTGACAGAAGCGCCGGGTTCGAGGACTTCCGGAGATTCGCCTCCCTGTTCGGCGTCTCCGTCGCCCCGGACACGATCACCAGGATTCCGCGGACCTGTCCGCCGGACCTCTACATCGGCTGGTGCCGCAGCGATCCGAAAAACGCCGACGGGGCCCAATCCGACTGACGTGACATCGAAACGACCGGCATCGCAGAAGGGCCCGGACACAGCGACCGGGATCCTTCACGGGTTTCCTCCCGTCGAAACGGAGTGCGCGCGCGTGCTTGTCCTCGGTTCGATGCCGGGAGCTGCGTCGCTTCGCGCGCGACAATACTACGCGCACCCGCAGAACGCGTTCTGGAGGATCGCCGGCGAGCTGTTCGGCTTCGACCCGAACGCCCCGTACGCCATCCGCACGGAAAGGCTCGCCGCTTCGGGCGTCGCGCTCTGGGACGTCCTCATGAACTGCGCGCGTCCGGGGAGCATGGATTCGGACATCGAGCCCGATACGATCGTCTGCAACGACTTCGCTTCCTTTTTCAGGGCGCACCGACGGATCACCCGGGTCTTCTTCAACGGAGCGACCGCAGAGCGGCTCTTCCTGAAACACGTCCGGCCCGACCTCGGTCCCGGCCCGGAGCTGCGATATGCGCGGCTTCCGTCGACCAGCCCCGCGTACGCGTCCCTCCCGTACGCCGAAAAACTGCACTCCTGGCGCGCGATCGTTCCGAAAGCGGACGAATGCGGTACACTGGAACAAAGATCGAACCTCAACCAGGAGACTTTTTTCGAGGAGGGGGAAAAATGGGAAACAATACGTTGAATCGCGACGCACTGTTGCGCGAACTCCGCCGGATAAAGCCGGATCTGGCGACGCGGTTCGGCGTATTGCGGCTCGCTCTTTTCGGATCCTTCGCGAGAGACGAGGCCCGGCCGGAAAGCGATGTCGACATCGTCGTTGAACTTGCGAAGCCGGATCTGTTCGCCCTCGTCCACATCAGGGAAGCGTTGGAGAACGATCTGAACCGGCCTGTCGATCTCATTCCATACAGCCGGACCATGAACGAATTTCTGAAAGACCGGATCCGAAACGAAGCCGAGTATGTATGACACGCCGCTCATCCGGGAAATACTGTCGCAGATGCTCACTGCCATCGGCCGGATCGAACGTCGTTTTTCGGGCATTTCCTGTACGGAGGACCTGATATCGAGCGACGAAGGAATCGATCGCCTCGACGGCATTTCCATGATGCTGATAGCCATCGGAGAAAGCTGCAAGAATCTCGACAAAGTTACAGGCGGAGTCCTTCTCCCCCGGTATCCTGAAGTGGACTGGAAAGGCGTGAAGGGAATCCGGGATATCATCAGCCACCACTATTTCGACACCAATGCGGAGATTGTCTATTCCGTATGCAGGAATCATATACCTTCACTTCGAACCTCATTTGAACGGATGGCGCACGAACCGCCTCACACGCAGGGCGACGCTTGCCTTCGACCGGCCCTGCATACGCCGAAAAACTGCGCTCCTGGCGCGCGATTCTGCGCCGCCCCGTCGATCTCATTCCATACAGCCGGACCATGAACGAATTTCTAAAAAACCGGATACGGGACGAGGCCGAGTATGTGTGACACGCTGCTTGTCCGGGAAATACTGTTGCGGATGCTCGACGGCCCGACGCTCCAGAAGGTCGCGCTGCGGAAGACATCCGGAAAAGGAGAATCCGCGCCGTCATGAAGACGATCCGCACATTCGTCCGCGAATACCGCGCAACCTGCGTCTGCGCAGCCCTCGGAGCGGCGTTCTACGTCCTGTCGCTCGCGTTCGACATCGACATCTTCGAGGCGACGCTCGAACTTCTTCAAAAACACGAACACGTGGAAGCGGACGAAATCGTCCTTGCAACCGTCATGCTCGCCGGAGGGCTGCTCGCGGACCTTGTCCGGACGCGGCGGCGGCGCGACCATGAACTCGAGGTCCAGCGGCAGCGGCTCCGCGTCCTGAAGGCGACGATGCGAACCGTACAGGATATCGTGAACAACGCCCTCAACGGACTTGTCCTCATGCGGCTCGAAGGGGAAAGCGGCAAGCCGCTGGATCGGGAATCGCTGCGCCTCATGGACTCCATCATCTACGAGACGTCGCAGAAGCTGA
>CAZVUT010000187.1:0-5476 GCA_964630155.1 uncultured Synergistaceae bacterium | reverse complement strand
TGCTCCTGCCGCATGCAGGACTGAAGATCGTTCGACGTGTAGGTCAGGTGGTAGGTCAGCGCGGCGATCGCGGCGTCGAGGTTCCGGGCCGCCACCGCGTCGAGGATGGCCCGGTGCTGCTCCTGCGAGACGTCGCGCATCGACGCGAGGTGGATCCGGATCTTGCGGTCTGTCTTCTGGCGCAGGCGCGCGAGGAAGTCCATCGTGAGCGGACGATCCGCGGGCTCGTAGAAGAGCGTGTGGAACATGTAGTTCCGGTCGCGCCACTTGATGCAGTCGCATTCGCCGTCCATCGACGCGAGAATGCGGCGCGCCTCGTCGACGACGCGCCCCGTGATCTGCGGAAACGCGATTCGCATCAGGCTGCACTCGAGCGCGGTCACCATTTCGTAGAGTTCGCGTGCTTCCTCGAGCGAGAGCGCCGTCACGATCGCGCCCCGGTACCCCTGGAACGCGACGAGCCCCTCGACTTCGAGCAATCGCAGCGCCTCGCGCAACGGAATCGGGCTCACGCCGAGCTTCTGGGCGAGTTGCGCCTGGTGCAGCGGTCTGCCCTCTTCGAGGATGCCGCGGTAGATGGCCGCCCGGAGCACCTCCGCGATGAAGTGCGGTGCGGTGCTGTCGCCGCTCATCCCGCTCGCGAGCGTTTCGATGTTCATGTTCGTCTCCACGGTGGAATCCTCCCCTTCGAAGGCCTTCGGGAATATATTCTTCGCGCCCGGATTATACGTTTCACTCCCAAATTATACTCCGTTGACAGAAACATCCGGTCACATCAGTATTTGAACGACCATAGGGCAAAATCGTCACAAGGAGTGATCGTCATGGGTGTACCGATGAAATTTCTGACCGAAGAACTCGACGCGATGAAGCAGAACGGCCTGTACGGCACGATTCGCACGCTTGAAAGTCCGCAGGGCGCGTGGGTGATCATCGGCGGGAAAAAATACCTCAATCTCTGCTCGAACAACTACCTCGGGCTGTGCAACGATCCCCGCCTGTGCGCGAAGGTGAAGGAGTGCGTCGACGCGTTCGGCGTCGGCCCGGGCGCGGTCCGGACGATCGCGGGAACCATGAGCCTCCACCTCGAACTCGAGAAGAAGCTCGCGGCGTTCAAGGGCGCCGAGGCGGCCATCGTGCTCCAGTCCGGCTTCTGCGCGAACCTGGCCGCGATCCCGACGCTCGTCCCGGGCGCGGACGACATCATCTTCAGCGATTCGCTCAACCACGCCTCGATCATCGACGCGTGCAAGCTCTCGAAGGCCAAGGTCGTGCGCTACGAGCACTCCGACATGGCCGACCTGAAGAAAAAGCTCGAAGAGTACAAAGGCGCGGCGGGGCGCAAGCTCCTGATCACGGACGGCGTCTTCTCGATGGACGGCGACGTCGCGAAGCTGCCCGAGATCGTCGACCTCTGCGAGGCGTACGGCGTGATCGTCGCGGTCGACGACGCGCACGGCGAGGGCGTCCTGGGACGCGGTGGACGCGGCATCGTGGACCACTTCAAGCTTCACGGCCGCGTGGACGTCGAAATCGGCACGATGAGCAAGGCCTTCGGCGTCGTCGGCGGCGTCATCGCCGGAAGCGCGACCCTGATCGACTACATGCGTCAGAAGGCGCGGCCGAACCTGTTCAGCAGCGCGCTCACGGTTCCGGATATCGCCGCGAACCTCGCCGCCGTCGAAATTCTCCAGGCGGGCGACGACCTCGTGCAAAAGCTCTGGAGCAACGGCCGCTACCTCAAACGCGAACTGTCCGCGCTCGGATTCAACACGGGCAAGAGCGAGACGCCCATCACGCCCGTCATCATCGGCGAGGCGCAGGACGCCAAGACCTTCAGCGCGAAGCTGTTCGAGGCGGGCGTCTTCGCGACCGCCATCGTCTTCCCGACCGTTCCGAAGGGCACGGCGCGCATCCGGGCGATGGTCTCCGCGGCGCACTCCGAAGAAGACCTCGCGTTCGCCGTGAAGAAGTTCGCCGAAGTCGGCAAGGGAATGG
Organism: uncultured Synergistaceae bacterium; assembly: GCA_964630155.1. Classification (GTDB taxonomy): domain Bacteria; phylum Synergistota; class Synergistia; order Synergistales; family Aminobacteriaceae; genus CALFXN01. The sequence goes on along the minus strand of CAZVUT010000187.1, from coordinate 3,478 downwards.
GAATCATCGCATGAAGCGCATCCTCGTCACGGGATCGAACGGCCAGATCGGGGCCGAACTCATCCCGCACCTCCGGAAACTCTACGGCGCGGAGAACGTCCTCGCGACCGACCTGCAGCCCAAGCCGCTGACGGCGGCCTCCGAGGGCGGCCCGTACCAGACGCTCGACGTCCTCGACGCGGACGCGTTCTCGGCCGCGATCAAACGCTTCCGGCCCGACACGATCTTCCACATGGCGGGCGTCCTTTCGGCCAAGGGCGAGGCGAACCCGAAACTCGCGTGGGACGTCAACGTCACGGGGTCGTACGTCGCGCTCGAACTCGCGCGCGAATACAAGACCTCCTTCTTCTTTCCGAGCTCGATCGCCGCGTTCGGGCCGTCGACGCCGCACGCGAACACGCCGCAGGACACGATCCAGCGCCCGTCGACGATGTACGGCGTCGCGAAGGTCACGATGGAGCTTCTCTGCGATTACTACCACCTGAAGTTCGGCCTCGACACCCGGGGGGTGCGCTTCCCCGGCCTGATCTCCTACGCGGCGCTGCCCGGCGGCGGAACGACCGACTACGCCGTCCACATCTACTACGAGGCGTTGAAGACGGGGCGCTACACGAGCTACATCGGCAAGGGCACCTACATGGACATGATGTATATGCCCGACGCGCTCGACGCGGTCGTGAAGCTCATGGAGGCCGATCCGGCCAAGCTCGTCCACCGGAATTCGTTCAACATCACGGCGATGAGCTTCGACCCCGAAGGGATCGCCGCGTCCATCCGCAAGCACATTCCGGGCTTCGCGATCTCCTACGACGTCGACCCGATGCGCCAGGCGATTGCGGACTCCTGGCCCGACAGCCTCGACTGCTCGGCGGCCCGCGAAGAATGGGGCTTCGAGCCGAAGTACGACCTCGACCGGATGACCGCCGACATGCTCGCGCGGCTGAAGGAGCGGATCTGAGGAAACGGTTCCCTGCAAGAGAAACGGAGCTTTGCGCAGCCCCCGCGGAATATCGCGGGGGCCTTTTTTGTTCCCCGCGGCGGCGGCGCACTTCATCGGGATCGCGCTCCACTTCGGAATATGTCCCCCGGAGTCACGGTCTCTCTGATTCTTCCGGCCATGTTTCCGGAGAGAAGATGGACGATACTACCGGAAACACGGGACATCGCCGCAACGATGTCATCACGGAAGGGGAGCGATGCGTCATGAGCAGCGGAAGACGAAAAGGGGCTTTCGGGTTGTGCGCCCTGTGCGCCATACTGGCGTTCCTTGCGAATGAAGCGCCGGCCGCCACGGGCGCCGAGCGCATCACCTTCCTGCGCCACAGCACGGGGGGCGTCGTCTGGGACAACGGCGTTCCGGAATGGATCGCCGCATATAACGCCGCCAACGGAACGACCTACCAGATCGAAGACCGCTGGTATCCCGAGGGCGGCAACGATCCCTACGACTACTGGAGCGTCTGGGTGAATCATGCGGGCAACGAACCCTATCTCGGGGACGACACGCTCGAGATCCTCACGCAGACATATGACGTGATCGCCTGGAAGCACTGCTACCCGGTCAGCGAGATCGAGGCGGATACAGGCTCGCCGGACATCACCTCCGAGGAGCGGCGGCAGGAGAACTACCGGCTCCAGTACGAGGCGCTCAAGGCGAAGATGCGTTCCTTCCCGACGAAGACCTTCATCGTCTGGACGGGCGCGGTTCACGTTCAGGGGAACATCTCTCCGGAACAGGCGACGCGGATGCGCTCCTTCACGGACTGGGTTCGGAACGTCTGGGACGAGCCGGGGGACAATATCTTCATCTGGGACTTCTACGCACTCGAGACCGAGGGCGGGCTGTACCTCCGCGACGAGCACTCGGCCGGAGAGGGCGACTCGCATCCGAACGCGGCGTTCGCGGGAGCCGTCGCTCCGCTCTTCGGTCAGGCGATCGTGGATGCGATCGATGCGACGGCCCCCGCTCCCACGGTCGCGCCGACTCTGTCGCCTACGCCGCAGCCGTCGCCGACCTCGGGCCCGACCGGAACGCCGACGGCGGGAAGCGGAAGCGGCGGAGGCGGCTGCGCGGCGGGATTCCTGCCCGCGATCGCGGCGCTGCTGGCGCTTCCGCTACTGTTTCTGAGACGGTAGGAGAAAGAGCATGACGGGCGCACCGGACTGGACACAGGGATACATTCACGTCTACACGGGCGACGGCAAGGGGAAGACGACTGCGGCGCTCGGACTCGCGCTGCGGGCGGCCGGGGCTGGACTTCGCGTCCTGTTCGCGCAGTTCGTGAAGGGGATGCGCTACAGTGAGGTCGCGGCGCTCGAACGGCTGTCCGACCTCGTGACCGTGCGGCAATACGGACGGAGCTGCTTCATCCGCAGGGAACCGGAACGGGAGGATATCGACGCGGCCCGGGCCGGTCTCGATGAGATCCGTGCGATGTTCGACCGCGGCGGCGACGGGTATCGGCTCTTCATCGTCGACGAGGCGAACATTGCGACGCACTTCCGGCTCTTTCCCGTCGAGGACCTTCTCGACCTCATGGACCGCAAGCCGTTCGGCGCCGAACTCGTGATCACGGGGCGGAAGGCCGACCCGCGCGTCCTGGAGCGCGCGGACCTCGTGACGGAGATGCGCGAGGTGAAGCACTACTACGCGAAGGGCGTTGAGGCGCGCGCCGGGATCGAGTGCTGAGGGGACGACAACGTCGTCACGCGGCCTCGATGCGTTGCGCCTTGTTGCGGCGCAATGCCGTGGCGCCTGAGTCGTGGCATTGTCCCGTTTTAAGCGCGTTTCCGCGCGAACGGAATCGCCGCCTGCGTCAGCGCGTCATGCCGCAGGCGGCGGAAAAACGACACCCGGTTCCCGCTATCCGAACCGCTTCCGCAGCCATACGCCGATCACGACGATGCCCGCCGCGGCGAGCGCAAGACGCGAACACAGCACGCGCAGAAACCCTTCCATGACGATCGACAGGGGTACGTCCGCGTGCGTCGCGTCGCGGAAGACGAACACGAGCAACGCGTATTGAAACGCGAGCCAGAAAAGCAGCCCCGATCCCGCAACGATGCAGCCCCACGCCAGAAAACGCGGCAGGCGCGAGATTGCAGACCGGTCGCGCCCGTCGTCGTCGTTGTCCGTCCGTCCCGGTTCGGGAGGAGACGCCGTCATTTCCTCACTCGAAGAGCGCGCGGGCGTATTCCATCGACGCGACGCGCCCCTTCGCGATGCCGAACGAGAGTGAATCCACCCGGCCGTCCGTGTAGAGCCACATATCGGGCTGCGATTCCTCCGGATCGCCGAGGATCTCCTTCAGTCCGTCGGTCGTCATTCCGACCGCGATGCCCCCGAAGTCCGCGCCCTCTTTCGACACCCGGAGCAGCCGCAGGCGTTCCTTCATGCTTCCGGCCGTCCAGAAGACCGCCTCGTGTCCGGGCCAGGAGCAGCGCGCCTCGGTGACGGTGACGTTGAACTCCCGGATCG
>CAZVUT010000186.1:0-5545 GCA_964630155.1 uncultured Synergistaceae bacterium | reverse complement strand
TCGCTGCTCTTCGCGATGGGATACCGCTTCCGGCTTCACCGGAAGGATCTTCCCGGAAACCCCGATATCGTCTTCCCCGGAAGGAAATGCGTCATCTTCGTTCACGGGTGCTTCTGGCACGGCCACGACTGCGCCAGAGGCGCGCGAGTCCCCAAAGACAACAGGGACTACTGGGTGGCGAAAATCGCCCGAAACGTCGAACGGGACCGGAAGAACCAGGCCGCGCTTTCGGCCTTGGGATGGCGCGTCCTGATTCTCTGGGAATGCGGGATCCGCGACGACGCGTCCCTCGGGCGGCTGCTGCGGGAGTTTCTGGAAAACCGCGCGTAAGCCGCCCGCTGCGCGTGCAGCGAGCTTCTCTGAAACAGACGCGCCCTTCTTGAGGTCACTTGTCGAGCGGCAGACGCCGGAAATAGAATTTCCGGTCCTCGTCGGTGACCGCGCGCAATGCCCGGCAGGGGTTTCCGGCCGCGATCGTCCACGGGGGCACATCCCGCGTGACGACGCTCCCCGCGCCGATCACGGCGTTGTCGCCGATCGTCACGCCGGGCGCCACAATCGCGCGGCCGCCGAGCCACACGCTCGATCCGATCGTCACGGGTGCGGCGTATTCGATCCCCGCGTTGCGCGGCTCCGGATGCGCCGGATGTCCGGCCGTGTAGATGTGGACGCCGGGGCCGAAGAGGACGTTGTCGCCGATCGTGACGAGGGCGCAGTCGAGGATGACGCAGTCATAGTTCGCGTAGAAGTTCCCGCCGATGGCGATGTTCGATCCGTAGTCGCAGCGGAAGGGCGGCTCGACGAAGAATTTCTCGCCGATGCGCCCGAAGAGCCGCCGCAGGATCGCGTTGCGCTCGTCGATCTGTCCCGGCCGCAGCGCGTTGAAGTCGAACAGAAGCTCCTTCGCGGCCTGCCGCGCGCCGAAAAGCTCCGGCCCCGACGAGATATAGGGCCTGCCTGCGAGCATCTTCTCCCTCTCGGTCGCCGATTCCGCCGGGGTCCCCCGCGGGGCGTCGTCCTTCGAGTCCATCATGGAAACCTCCTTTGGTTGTCTCTCTCGCACACAATCGCTTGAGAACAGAATACGCGCTTCCCGCTGAAAAGAACACGCCCGGAAAAACACGTCGCCGCCGGTTTCGTGTACAATACCCGTCACGGGAATGCGCCTGCCTTGCGGAGTTTTGCGCCGCGACTCAATTCCGCGGAACGGGCGTGTTCCCGTCTCGTTTTTTCAGGCGTTCCGGGGCGTATCGGCTGTCGGATCGCTGCGGGCGTCGAGAAGCACACAAAAGAGGAGACGATACGGATGACAGGAGCACGAAAGGCATTTGGAATTTTCGTAGCGGTCATGTGCGCCGGACTGGGCGTTCTGGGGATATCCCGCATGGCCGAGGCCATTCCCATCACCCTGGACAACTCCAGAAATCAAAAGGTATCGGTCGCGCTGCTTTTTTTCGACGTGGACCAGAATTCGTGGTGCTGTCAGGGCTGGTGGCTTGTCGATGCGTCGGGCGAACGCACGATCGACGTCGCCCACGATCCCCAGAAGAGGATCTACTACTACGTCGAGTCCGGCGGCAAGGTCGTCCACAAGCGGAGCGAGGGCTGGTCGCGCCGGGACGTCGTCGGCAACGCCTTCAAATACTATGAACACGACGGATGCCCCGACGGAAAGAACCCCAGGGCGGTCTATTTCAACTGCAGCACGAAGGTGACCGGGGATTCCTGGAAGCTGAAGATCAACTAGGGCAAGCGTTGCAGGACCGTTGTCATAACGCGCGCCGTTTCCGGCAGAAAAAATCGCGGCGTTGTCGATAGTATCCCCGATAGGGGCGAGAATTCCGGTACACAGGAGTCGTTTTGGAAGGGATGTCCGGGCGGCGAAAAACGAAATTTCCCCGCCCGCGGTCTATCGAAACGTCAATGTCATCGTGGAGCCTGCTGCGCCGGCCCGGCGGCCATGAGCGCCCGGATCAGCATTTCGGCTGTCCGGAATTCTTCGGCCAACGCTTCGTATTCCCGTACGAATTCAGGATTTTTATGGAGTTCCTTCTTGATTTCGCTGTAGGGAATGGGCGCCATGACGATTCACCTCCCTGTTCGCACAAGCGCGAGACGGTCCATTGCGATTTCGATCTCCCTGCGGGGGATCTTGTCCGTCTTCTTGTCGAAAATCCGGAGAAGCCGCGCTGAAGGTATCTACATCGTGAACAGACCGCATCGTGAACGCCTATATCCCCAGTCGTGCGGCCCTCTCGCGGACGAGGTTCCGGTAATCCCGGACCATTGCTTCGGGAAGGAAGCTCTCCCCGATGAACGCGAGCATCCGTTCCTTTTTCGAGGAAAAGCGCCGCAGCGTCTTCGCAAGTTGCGTTTCGGAAAGCCCGGCGCTTTTCAGGAATGCGACGAAGTCCTTCAGTTGAAGCCGGCTCTTCTTGCCGTTGAGGGGCAGCGCGAGTTCCTCCGGGTCGACGCTTTCGGGGATGGCGAGACGGGTCGAGAGCAGGTCGTACGAGGGGGCCAGCGAGCGGCTCTCCCCGTCGTAGAGCAGCGAGAAGTTCTTCAGGTGCATGTCCGCGTTTCCCGTGAGAAAGACGAAAACCAGCAGGTCGAGCAGGCGCGCGAGGTCGTTTCCGGCATAGGACGAATATGTCCGGATCGCTCCGGCGACTTGTTCCATCGACCCGCGATACTTGTGTTCCGTCAGGTGTTCCGTGATCTGGCAGAAGTCCTCCATGTGCCGCATCAGCGGAACGATTTTTCGGCCCCGAACGACCGTCCGGTCCAGTCGCCGCGTGACGTAGGCGAGTTCGCCGGAGGCGAGCGGAAGCAGGCCGTGCGGCGCGACGTCGATTCCGGCGAGGCGCGCGAGCGACATGGTCAGGTCTTCGTTTTCGGGAAGATGCGGGTATTCCCGGGAGGGCGGCTTGAGGATGTAGGCGCCCCAGAGCCCGACGATGGTCAGCCTGCCGCCGCCTTCCGTCGGTTCGCGATCCATCGAGAGCTTCGGCTGGACGCCGGGAACGGCGACGCTGTCGAGGACATTCGCCGCGGCAAGATTTTCCAGCTCTTCGAGGTCGTACGAAAGTTCCGGAGGTGTATCGGAGCCGAAGAGCGCCCGCGAGCAGCGGGGGTGGTAGATCGCGTCCCCTTCGATCGGCCCGTAGCATCCGAGGCAGCGCCCGAACGTCTTCACGGTTGCGCCTCCGCGGGAACGATCGAAACCGCGCCGATGCAATTTCTGCAACACCGCATGAGAAGCCCCATCCGGTCCCTGCGGTCGAGTTTCCAGTTTCTGACGGCGATGTCGAGCATCCACCCCTCGGGGATCAGACCGTCGAAGAACGGGTGGAGGGTGGCGCAGACGAAGGGCTCCGGGCGCAAGGGGAGCCTGATGCTGACGGCATGGGCGCCGGCGTCGCGAAGGTACGTGTCCCCGTAGGCGAAGACGTATCCGGATTCGGTTTCGCGGAGGATTCCGGCCTCCCTGCCGAACATCAGAACGCGACAGCTACGAATGGCCGGCGTCATGACGGTCGCGCTCCTCCCGGGAATGTCGCGTCTTCGGCGCTTTCGGGGAGAGGCTCCAGCGGAACCGGGCCGAGTTGCAGGCTGAACAGGAACAGCACGGCGTTGACCTTGTCCATCCGGAGCGTGGGTTTGCCCGCTTCGAGTTCGCGAAGAAAACGCAACCCCACGCCCGCACGTTCGGAGGCCGTGGCCTGCGAGAGTTTGAGGCGTTTTCGCATTCGTCTGACGGTATCGGCGAGCGATCCCGCGGGACTCGTCTTCGACATAAATTCGCACCCCTTCGGGTAGAAAGGCAATGACTTTGTGAACCATTATACCCGATAGGGGCTGGAATCGTGAATGTCGCGTCCTTTTCGGGCGCCGAACTCCGCGCTGTCGTAGATTTCCGCATGCCGGAAACGTCAGATCCCGTTTTCCGGAATGTCGGGCGAAAGCATCTCATGATGCGATAAAAGCACCCTTTCGGGTACGAAAGACGAATCATCCGCCGAAATCATACCCGAAAGGGAGTAATTCCCGTCGCCGCCGTTTTTCCGGAAGTCTTCGGGCACGGAACGCTGCGGAAGCGGACGGGGGCGTATATACTGTTCCCGAACGGGTCCGATGACGATCACGAAAGGAAGGGAATGAAAAATGAAAAAGTACGGAATTCTTGCGGTCTGCGTCCTGGCGCTGTTGTCGGCGGGGCGCCTCTGGGCGGCTCCGGGCGAAAAGGAACTCAAGGCGATGGGCGTCTTCGTGAGCAACTTCACCGAACAGGGAATCATGGAGGTTGTCACGGAAGAGATGGCTCAACCGGACAAATACCCCGATCTCGTCCGCTTCGGCATCCTGCACAACTACATCAACAACTTCAAGAGCCGCATCGAGGCCAACAAGGAAAACGCGCGCGAACACGGCGACGTTCGCATCAGGGCGAGCTGGGTCGAGGAGTCCGTCCTGAAGTACTTCGGTCTGAAAATCAAGGCGGACAAGTCCGTTGAGCAGGTCTATCCCCCATATCACTTCGACGGAACGTTCTTCCATTTCCAGGCCGCCGACGGCGAAGCGACCTGGCACGCACGGGTGAAAAAGGCGTCGAGTCCGCAAAAGGGCGTCTGGGAGATCTCCGGCGAGGTCTACAACGCGGACGATCCCACGGATATCCTTGGCGGCTTCAAGGCCGTCATCAGGGAGTCCGCCTGGAACAACAAGCCGCACTACGTCATGGTGCGCCTGAGCGCCGAGGCGAAGTAACGGGAGGCGTCGGGCCCACCGCTCCTACGGAGCATCGTCGCGTCGGCGGCCTGCACAGGCAGTCTTCCTGACAAAGGCTTGATGTCAAAGCGGCAGCGTCGGTCGGAAGTCGGATCCATACGGGAAAATACGGTCGGAATATATGGTTTCGCCGCCGTGAACGGAGCGGCGTTTATTGGGACGAAAAGGGAGGATGCGTCATGGACGAAGTCGTTGCGTTTCTGAAAAAGAACAAGACGGTGTATTTCGCCACAACCGGTCTCGACGGCAGGCCGAAGGTGCGGCCTTTCGGCTTCATGCTGGAGGACGGCGGCAGGCTCTTCTTCTGCACGTCGAACCAGAAAAACGTATTCAGGGAGATGCAGGAGCATCCGCATGTCGAACTGTGCGCGCCCGGGGAAAACTACTCATGGCTGCGCCTGAGCGGGAAGGCCGTCTTCTCGAAGGATCTCGCGCTCAAGGCGAAGGTCCTGAATTCCTGCCCCCTCGTGACGTCCATCTACAAGACGCCGGACAACCCGACCTTTGAGGTGTTCCATCTCGAAGAGGCCGTGGCGACGATCGCGGATTTCAGCGGCAATCCGCCGAAAACATACACGCTCTGATGCGGCGCTGAAAAGACGAAAAGCATACGGCAAAGGCGAAGGAGATCGCGGCGCCCATCTCCTTCGCCTTTCCGTTTTTGCGGACAATACCCGATTATCGTCATCATGTCGATGGCCGGATTCCTGTTCGGCAGTCCTGTTCCGAACAACATTCCGTTGGTCCCGGACCATCG
>CAZVUT010000185.1:0-5552 GCA_964630155.1 uncultured Synergistaceae bacterium | reverse complement strand
TTACGGCCGTTCGTATGCCTCGTTTCTCTACGACGGCGGACATCGGGAGAAGCTCGCGGAATTCCGAGCGGAAGCCGGCGACGCGACGATTCTGCCGTTTACGACGCCCGAGGGGACGCCCTTTCTGCGGATCATCGCGGAAACTCCGGGGCTCCTCGATGACTACGAACTATGGATCCGCGACCTGGTACGGGCATTCGGGCGCGTCTGGAATTTCATGTACGTCAATTCGGTCACCTCGGATCCGTATCTGTACAAGGAGCCCAGTCATTTCGGCCCGCAGGTTTCGGAGTGGATCGCGTCGCGGGTTCTGGGATCGGGCAATTGTCCTCCGGACTTCGGAGTCCTCGTGACACGGGAGAACATTGACGAACACCTTCGCGGCGTGCGGGCGGGCATCGAACGGCTGCGGCATGAAACGGACGGATGGAACACATTCTATCCCGGCATGGATTCCCGTCGATCGCAGGACGGCTCCGCCGGAAAGGATTGATTCGCATGGTCCTGAAGGATTTCCGAAAGCGCCTTTCCGTACTGAAAAACAGGATATGGCCCGACTGGAGCGACGAGGAATACGTCCATCAGCGATTCCATATCTGCAACCAGGGGAGCGCGTCGCCCCGTATCCTGTATGCCGGTCTCGGATCGGACTACGGACGGCCCGGGCTCGGGATCGGGTACGACACGGTCCATTTCTATTACTCTCTTGTCCGCGGCGGGTACCCGGCAATCCACTTTCCCTATGACGCCGTCCGTGCGGAACTGGGCCGCGAGAGGACGCAATCCGTGCTTCGACTTGCATGCCTGCTGTTCCGGCCGGCGCTGCTCTTTCACGCCATTCTCGACGACGAATTGACGCAGGAGACGGTGCGTTCCCTTTCCTCGGAACTCGGGATTCCGACGGTCGCATTTTTCAGCGATGATCACTGGCGCTTCGACAGCTTTTCCCGGCACGCGGCGAAACCCTACGACTGGATCTGCACGACAAGCGCCGACGCCGCGGATCGCTACCGGCAGTCCGGCTTCACAAACGTCATCCGGAGCCAGTGGGGGGCCAATCATTTCGTCTTTCGTCCGCTCGCGTGTCCGTACGAGCACGACGTCTCGTTCGTCGGACAACCGCACGGGCGCCGAAGAGCGATTATCGAACGCCTCAACGAACGCGGAATCCCGGTAAGTCTCTGGGGACGCGGATGGGAAAACGGCCGGATCGGCCTGAACGGAATGATCCGGCTCTTCAGCGCATCGCGCGTCAATCTCAATCTGAGCAACGCGTCCGTTCCCGATCCGAACGCCCGTTCGGGGGAGACGTCGCCGCTTTTGCAGATAAAGGGGCGCGACTTTGAAATCCCCGCGTGCGGCGGTTTCCTGCTTACCCAGGAAAACCCCGAGCTGTGCGAGTATTTCGAACCCGGGCGAGAAATCGCGGTCTATGGCGATACGGAAGACCTTATCGACAAAATCGGGTTCTATCTTTCGCACGACGAAGAAAGGGAGCGCGTTCGTGCGGCCGGATACCGGCGGTTCCTCAGGGATCACACGATGCTCGCCCGTCTGGAGGCGATCTTTGCCCGTGTCCTTCCGGATGGACGTATCGAACCCCGTCATCCGGCCGAATATCCGGATCTTCCTCCTCACGGGAATTCAAAATCGTGAACGCGAGGACGGCGCTTCGCCGACCGCTTCTCTCCGTCGCGGTATACACCTACGCCCAGGAGCGTTTTGTCCGGGAAACGCTCGACAGCCTCCTGCCCGGCGACGGTGAGACGGCTGCGGCGGAAACGACCGAGATTGTCGTATCGGACGACCGCTCCCCGGATGGCACAGCCGATGTCGTCGCGTCGTGGATGGAACGCAACGGGCGCTTTTTCCATTCGTGCAGGCTCCTGAGGGGAGAAACGAACGAGGGCCCGGTGCGGAACTACGTCCGGGCTGTCCGGGCCTGCTCGGGAGAGATCGTCAAGCCGATCGCGGGCGACGATCTCTTCTGTCCCGGCTCGCTTGGTTTCATGCAGACTGCGATGGAGCGGGATCCCGACATCCCGATCGCATTCGGCAAGGTGATCGGTTTTTCGGATCGGCCTGAAGGGGCCGCGCCCGAGTGGACGCGCGAACAACGCCGCCTTTTTGGCGCGGACGCCGGAGCGCAATTCCGGATGCTTGTCTCTGCGGATCCGTTGCAGGCTCCGGGTGTTTTTTTCAAAAAGTCGCTCTTTGAAGAGCTGCGTCTGTGGGACTACCCGTTCTTCTGGATGGAGGACTGGCCCTTGTGGCTGCTTGCGACGGCTCACGGGCGCAGGATCGTCGGGCTCGATGTCCCGCTGGTCTATTACCGGCGACACCCGGCATCCATCAGTCAGAAGATGAACGTCGCGGGGCGGGAGCGAATCCGAAAGGGAATCAACGGCGACAGAAAAACCATGTATGATAGGATCGTTCTGCCGCGGGAAGCGTCGCTCCCTTTCTGGCTGCGACACCATGTCCGGTTGCGGCGATTCTTTTTCGGACTTCTGGAGACGACGAGACATCCCGCCCTGGTTCACGCGATGCGGGAACTGTCGCTGTTGATCGATCCGCATCGACTGTACGGAAAAGTTTTGGCGTTTTTTCAGAAATGATATTTTTAAGGCGCCGGAGCGAGAATTGCCGACTGGTCGCGACCGGCGGCGAGAGGGGAATGGAATGCGCTTTTTCAAGTTTCCCGTCCGAAAGACGGATATCCCGGAAGAGGGGCAACTGCAGTTTATCGAAGAGGAGCGGCACGTCCCCTTCCCGATACGTCGGATTTACTACTCGACGGGCGTAAAGACGGGAGTCGTCAGGGGACGGCACGCGCATCGCTCCCTGGAACAGGTGCTCGTGTGTCTCGGCGGGAAGATCCGGCTCGACCTCGATTCCGGAACGGTGAAAGAATCGTGTGTTCTCGACGATCCGTCCACGGGCGCCTACGTCGGTCCGGGGATGTGGCATACGATGACCTGGCTCGAGGATGCAAGCATTCTTCTCGTCATGGCGTCGTCGTATTACGACGAGGCCGATTACATGCGGAGTTATGAAGAGTTCCTCCGTTTCGTGACGGGCGAGGGCGGGAGGGCTGTTCGATGACGAATCAGCGCGATCTTTCGGGAAAGATTCCCTTCAACACACTGACGCCGGGATTCCTCGCGCATGCCGCCGAATACGAGGAAGCCGCGCTGCGCGTCCTTCGCTCGGGCTGGTATGTTCTGGGGGAGGAAGTCGCCGCGTTTGAGCGGGAGTACGCGGCATATCTGGATATCCCGCATTGCGTCGGCCTGAACTCCGGTCTGGACGCGCTGATTCTCGCCGTCCGCGCGCTCGGGATCGGCCCGGGGGATGAAGTGATCGTACAGGCGAACACGTATATCGCGACGGTCCTGGCCATTACGCACAACGGCGCGACGCCTGTCTTTGTGGAACCGGATGCGCTGCACGGACTGGATCCCGCACGGATCGAACCGGCGATCTCCCCGAGGACGAAGGCGATTATGGCGGTTCATCTCTACGGTCAGCCCTGCGACATGACCGGAATCTGCGCCGTGGCGGAACGCGCCTGCCTGCCGGTCATCGAGGATTGCGCGCAGAGCCACGGTTCTCTCTGGAAGGGCCGGCTGACCGGAACGCTCGGGACCATCGGATGCTTCAGCTTCTTCCCGACCAAGAACATGGGGGCGTTCGGCGACGCAGGGGCGCTGGTCGCGCGCGACGCAGGAATAGCCGAACGCGTGCGGACGCTGCGCAACTACGGCAGCCGGGTGAAGTACGTCAACGACGAAGAGGGAATCAACTCCCGCCTCGACGAAATACAGGCGGCGCTGCTCCGCGTTCGGCTCCGGCATCTTGCCGAAATCAACGCGGAACGCGTGACGCTTGCGAAAAAGTATGCGGAGTCGCTCCATTCGCCGTTCATCCGAAAACCCGAGATGCGTCCGGAAGCGACACACGTCTTCTATCTCTACGTGATCGAGACGGAGTACAGGGACCGACTCCAGAAGCATCTTGCGGATCGGGGGATCGGGACGCAGATCCACTATCCGATCCCCCCGCATCTTTCCGGGGCCTACGCGCATCTCGGCCTGGGAGCGGGGAGCTTTCCGGAGGCGGAGCGTCTCGCGCGGAGCGTCCTGAGTCTCCCCCTGTACAACGGAATGTCGCTCGACGACGTCGGGGTCGTTTGCGACGCCGTCAACGCCTTCAGGCCATGATGCGGGATTCCGTTGATACCGGCGAACGGCGGCCGTCCTCCTTCGTTCTGATGCGCCGGCATATCACGAAGTTCATCCGGAGCCTGGGTTCGCGAAAGAACGTCGCGCTCGCCCGCCTCGGCGCCTGGTGGGACGGAACCGGGGTCCGCCTCGGACGGGGAATCCGCTTCTATCAGGCGACTTGGCTCTGCGGAGACGGGACGATCCGCATCGGGGACCGCACGACGATCGGATACCACATCGGCGGCGGGTTCGCGTCCTCCCGCTGCGAGTTGCAGGCGCGGTCGCCCGGGGCCGTTATCGCTGTCGGGAGCTCCGTCGGCGTCAACAACGGATTCCTCGCGATCGCCGTCCGGAACATCACGATCGGTGACCGGTGCCTGATCGGCAAGGACGTCCAGATCCTCGACTTTGACGCGCACGGCGTCGATCCGGACGAGCGCCGGTCGTCGTCGGGCCGCGATTCGCCCGTCGTTCTCGGAGAGAACGTCTGGGTCGGCAACGACGCGATCATTCTGAAGGGCGTCCGGATAGGAGGAAACTCGATCGTCGCCGCGGGGTCCGTCGTGACGGGAGGGGAGTACCCGGAGGATTCGATCATTGGCGGCAACCCCGCGCGCGTGATCGGAAGCGTCCGCGCACGAGCGGAAAAAAGGCCGGAGGATGGAACCGATGCTGCTGCCCACGACGATTGACGGTCTGTTCCTCCGGGAATTGCGGATGGACGACTTCGACGGATTCTCCTCCTGGCAGCTCGATCCGGAGATCGCCCGATGCTTCGCCTTCACGCGGACGCCGCGCACCCCGGACGAAACGAGACGCGTCCTCGCGGAGATCGTCGGGGGCGCGCACCCTGAGTCGGTCCATCTCGCGATCGTCCTGACGGGGCCGGAGACGCGTGGAGACTCGTTCGTCGGTGTCGTGAGCCTCAAGAACCGTCACCCGATCGATCGGCACGCGGAGTTCGCGATCGTGATCGGGGCGAGGAGCCACATGGGAAAGGGGTACGGAAAAGCCGCAACGCGGAGGATGTGTCTCTACGGATTCGAGGTGCTCCGCCTGCGAAAGATCTACCTCAACGTCATCGCCGACAACGTCAGGGCCGTGAGGCTCTACGAGGAGCTCGGCTTCAGGTTCGAGGGGAGATTCCGGGAACATTTCTTCAGGGACGGCGTCTGGAACGATCTCGTCTGGTATTCCGTCTTCCCCGGCGAGCTCCGCTGAGTCGTTTCCCCGCCGTTCACTCCGGTCGGGGAAAGAAGAGCCTGTTCGCCTCGTGGTACGACTCGAACGTCCCCGTGTCCATCCAGCGGCCGCGAACGAAGTCGT
>CAZVUT010000184.1:0-5602 GCA_964630155.1 uncultured Synergistaceae bacterium | reverse complement strand
GCTGGGAATCCCGGTCGGCCTCTTCATGGGCGGACCTGCCCTCGGAATTCCGTTTATCGCGCAGACCTGGTTCGTCATCGTATGTTCGGTCTTCGGAACCATCCTGATCGGGCGCGTTCTCTACAAGCAGCACATCATCGGGTAAATCCGTCACGGAGGTGCGACTCGAAATCATGAAGACATTCAAAGAAGAAGCCGGCGCCATTCAGGAACAGATCGTCTCGTGGCGACGCGATCTGCACCGGATTCCGGAAACCGGAGTGGACACGCCGGAAACGGAAGCGTACATCTGCGCAAGGCTCGATGAGATGGGGATCCCGTACCGGAAGGGAATCGGAGGCCACGGCATAGCCGCCCTTATTGAAGGCGGAAAGCCCGGCCGCGTATTTGCGATCCGCGCCGACTGCGACGGCCTGCCGATCAGGGAGGAAACAGGCCTGTCGTTCGCGTCGACGAACGGCTGCATGCACGCGTGCGGACACGACGCGCATACGGCGATGGGACTCGGCGCGGCGAAAATTCTGTGGGAACATCGGAAGGATCTCGAAGGAACCGTCAAGGTCATCTTCCAGCCCGGCGAGGAGGGGTGCGTCAGCGGCCCCGGCGGCGCCAAGCGCATGATCGACGACGGCGTTCTCCAGAACCCGAAGGTCGATGCGATCACCTCCCTGCACACGGGTTCGATCTGGCGCGACGGGTTCGTCCCCGGCGACGTGGGATACCGCTACGGCGGAGTCATGGCCTGCATGGACCGCTTCGAGATCGTAGTCAAAGGCAAGGGCTCGCACGGCGCCTACCCTCACGGGTCCATCGACCCCATAAGCATCGCGGCCCACATCGTCTCGGAACTCCAGACCATCGTGAGCCGCGAAATGAACCCGATGGAGCCTGCCGTCGTCTCCATCTGCATGATCCACGCGGGAGCGGCGTTCAATATCATTCCCGGAGAATGCACGATCACGGGGACGGTCCGCGCGCTGAACAACGAATCGAGACAATTTCTCGCGAAGCGGATCGAAGAGATCTCCTCGTCCGTCGCGCAGGGGATGCGCGGCTCCGTCAGCTTCACGTACGGATGGGAAGGCCCCGCTCCGGTCGTGAACGACGCGGCCGTCACCGACCAACTGAAGACCGTCGCCGAAGCGATCGTCGGGAAGGATCACGTGAAGGAAATCACCGCGCCCTCAATGGGCGGCGAAGACATCGCGTTCTTCCAGGAACAGATTCCCGGTAGCTTCTTCTACCTTCCCGGATGCGACGAGTCGAAGGGACAAACCTGGCCACACCACAACTCGAAATTCGATCTCGACGAAAGCGTCTTCCGGATCGGATCGGCCGTATTGGCCACAATGGCCTCGGAGTGGCTGCGGACGCATTCCGCGTAAACACGTAGTCCGCGCCGGAACCGCGATCTCATTTGGGACGGCCGGAAGTTTTCGCCGCGCCGATCCCCGTCCGATAGAGGCGACGTCCTCTCCATCCCCCTGGAGAGGACGTCGCCGGCTTCCCCCGGGCCGGAACGGATTCGTTCCGGCCTTTTCCGTGTGCTGACATCCTGGAGAGAGTGGGCTATCATATCTCTGGATCCATTTCCGGATCCTTGTTTTTCTGCGCCGCTATTTCGAGAGGGGTGTTTTCGATGTGGATGTTCCTGTGTCTTCTCGCCGCTGTCGCCCTGTCGCCGCGAAGGGCGTTCGCATGCAGCGGACTGATCCTTGGAAAGGATGTGTCCCCGACGGGGCGCGTCGTCGTCGGACACGTCGAGGACGACGCGGGGTTGATCCTGGTCCGGCACGGAGTCGTCCCCGCGCGGACGCACGCGGACGACTCGCTGATCGCCGCCGAGAACTGCTCGGCCCGGATTCCGCAGGCGCCGGAAACGCTCGGGTTCTTCTGGACCGAAGTCCGGGGCGACCGCGGCCTCTCGAACGCCGATTCGTTCGTCAACGAACGCGGCGTGTGCATCGTCACGAACAGCTGCCGCGATTCCCGACTCGACAACGAACCGGATCTGATCCGGGGCGGGATCGAATACGCGCTCCGGCGTATCCTTGCCGAACGCGCGACATCGTCCGCGCACGGCGTCGCGCTCGCCGCGGAGCTTCTCGACCGCTACGGCTACCGCGGGTCCGGACGGACGTACATCATCGCCGACGCGAACGAGGCGTGGATGGTCCAGATCGTCATGGGACGGCGTTTCTGCGCGATCCGCGTCCGCGACGACGAAGCCGCCTTCATTCCGAACCACTACACGATCCGCGCGGGCGATCTCGCGACGCACCGCTTCCGGATGTCGGACGGACTCATGGAGTACGCCCTCGAGCGCGGCTGGTGCGACGCGGACGATGCGTCGCCGGAGCGTTTCGACTTCGCGCGCGCCTTCCAGGATCCATCCGGATGGAGGAAGGACGTCAACACCCTGCGGCACCGGCACGCGTTGCGCCTCATGACGGGACGCGAGTGGGGCACGGACGACGACCTGCCGTTCGGCGTTCGTCCCGGGCGGATCGTAAGCCGCGGAGAGGTCGCCGCACTTCTGAGGACGCACTACGAAGGCGCGCCGGACGACCGCCGCGTCCCGTTCGCCGGACGGTCGCCGCACTATACGCCGCTGCGCCGGATCTGCTCCGGGAGCACGGTGGAAGGGCTGATCGCCGAACTCGACGACCGCCCGGAACTGACGCGGATCTTCCTGGCGCAGGGACGCCCCTGCTCGTCGCCGTTCCTCCCGCTCCACGCGGGAATCACGACCATCCCGGAGCCGCTGCAACCGATGGACGATCCCGCAGCGGAACTCGAGACGCACTGCGCCGCGAAACCCGACCTTCTCGACGCCGATGGGGGCAGCCGGCAGCGCGTCAGGCGCCGTCAGGCGACCGTCGATCTCAGGTGGGACGACGCGTGCGGCCCGCTCGGCGGGTGGATCGCCTCGTTCGAGGCGGCCGCGGCCGAGGAGGAAACTGACGTGAGGTCACGCGCTCGCGCTCTCTTCGACGCCGGGAACGATTCGGAGGCGCGGGCGCTCCTGAACGAATGGGCGGCCCGCGTGACGGCCGACGCGGAACGCGGACTCGACGCCGTCCTCCGCCCCTTCGCCCCCTCAGGCGCCGTCTGCGACGCCGCGTCGCTCGTCAAAGGCGACCGGTCGGGAGAATTGGCCGTTCGGTTCACGTGCGCCGGAACGCCCGACGAACGCTCGATCCGCATGGGACAGGGGGCCGTCCCGCACCCTCTCTGGGCCGCGCCCGTCACGGGCTCGCTGCGCTCGCTACGCTCGGACGGCGACGGCTGGACCGTGCGCTTCCGCGTCAGGGAACTCACGGAAGCGGCCGTCCCGTGTTTTTCCGACTTCCACCTGGGCGGCAGGGACGCCGCAGGACGGAGCTTCTCCGCGCGAACGCAGCTGCGGGTGCTCCCGCCGCTGCCGGAAGAGACGCTGCCGTCCTGATTCCTTCCCTGAGCGGAAAAAAAGCGGGGGAGGGAAACCTGTCGGCTTCTCCTCCCCCGCTTGACCTGCTTTCCCACCGCGCCGCGCCGCCTTCGCCGCGCCTCAGGGAAGCGCGTTCACGAGTATCCGAACGGCCGCGCCGCGCGTGAGCGCATCGGCGTCGTCGACACCCTCCGGCAGAGAGATACCGAAGGTCCGTGACGATCCTCCGGAAACCGTCGACGACCCGAGCGCCTCGCGGAACGCACGGACGTCCGGGAATGTTCCGGCGTCCTTCACGGAAGCCGCGGTCCTGAACCTCCCGGGGAACGCGGCCGCGAGACGGGCGAGAAGTTCATCCGCCTGTCTCGCGGTCATCGGAAGCGACGGCGCGTACAGAGTACGCGTCATTCCCGGCAGGAGTCCGTAGAGCGTCGCTAACTGCACGGCCTTCCATTCCGCGCCTCCTTCGGGAACGTCGGCGAACGTCTCCATCGAGAGGCGGCTCCCCGCGTCGAGAAGACGCATCTGAACGTCCATCGGCTCCACGTCGCGGACCTCGCACCCCTTTCGGACGGCGCAGGCGGCGATCGTTCCGACGGCCTGCCCGGCGAGCATGACGGCCGGTTGCAGCCGGATCGCGCCGTTCACGAGCCGCGAGACGGAGATGTTCTTCTCCGCCGCGAGAAGGCCGTCGATTTTCTCGGGGATGAAGACGCCGAACGGCAGCTGGAAGACGCCCCTGCTCGGCTCCCATCCGTTCGGAAAGGACGCGGCCGACTCTCCGAGGTCGTGCTCCATGAAGCGGTCGAGGTGCGAGCCGTGGATGTCCACGGGATACTCTCCGAGCGCCATCGCGGACGGGTAGTTCTTGAGCGCGCGCCCTTCGGCCCGGACGATGTCCGCGTTCCGCAGCGTCTCGATTCCGACGAGGCGGCGCGACTCCCGGACGTACGGGAAGGGCGGGAAGCAACGCAGCGCTGCCGAAAACGCGTCCTTCGCTACGGGCCATACGTCCCACGCCGCCGTCGAACGGCCGCTGTATCCCTGCGAATCGTCCGCGGACCAGTCCGCCTGTCCGAGTTCCGAACGGAAGTAATGCAAAAAGCCGAGCGTTTTGAGAAGCGCCTCGCGGTCGGCGAGTTTGCGGAAAAGGCGATCCTCGAGATACCGGACCGTGAGTCCAGGAACGTCGCCGCCCCGGCCGGGCCAGTCGTTCGCCCAGTTCACGCCGGTCTTCGTGATGTTCGGCCAGGTCGACGGAATTCCGCTGTCGACGGGGAGCGTATTGCCGGGATCGGGAAGGCCCCGGTAGGCGTTGTGGCTCACGACGTCGAACGGGTATTTCCCCGGCCAGCGGTTCCCGTCGCGCGTCACGACCTTGCGGAAGCCCGGAAGCATGGCGTCGTATCCGCGTGGCGGCTCTGCTGCGGCCGTCGCGGCGGCGGCCGTTGGAGATTCGTATTTCCGGATCACCGCGACGTAGGTGATGTCCTGGATGTTCGCATCCACGTCGATATCCGGCGAGACGGAATTGCCCGCGCGATACCGGGCTCCGGCAAGGGGCAGCAGGTCGCCGCATTCGGTCGCGTCGACGAACACGGCGGCGCGGTATTCCGTCGGACGGAAGTCGCGCACGGCGGTGACGGCGACGAGTCGGGATCCCTCGCGCCGTGCCTGCGTCACGCGCGTTTCGGTTACGATCGTCACGGAGCCAGGCGCGCGGATCTCACGGATCATCGACCGCAGGACAGCCTGCCCGACGGCGGGTTCAAACGCGATCGTGTCCGGGCCCCAGTAGCACGTCGAGACACCCCGCCCGATCGCGGCGTAATACGAGCGGACGCGTTCCGTGAATTCGCGGTAGATCCCCGTCCGCGTCCGGCCGACGTCGTCCATCGTCGAGACGGCCCCTCCGGTCATCTGCCCGCCGATCCAGTCGGATTCCTCGAGAATCGCGACGCGCATTCCGAGCCTCGCAGCCTGGATCGCCGCGGCGCATCCGCCCGCGCCGCCCCCGACGACGACGACATCGAACGACCGGAACGGGACGGTTTCCGCCCATGCCCCGGAGATCGTCCACAGAGACAGGAACGCGCACAACAGGAATCGTCGCATCACATCGCCCCCTTGAAAGAATACTGCCCGATCATATCACCCGTTCGACCGATCCAT
>CAZVUT010000183.1:0-5634 GCA_964630155.1 uncultured Synergistaceae bacterium | reverse complement strand
CCTTGACGAACGGGCGCAGCGCATCTTCGGGCTTGGGGTGACCGAAGGGTACGGACTCACGGAGTGCTCTCCGGTCGTCGCCGTGAACCGAAGCGTCGGAGTGCGGAAGCTCGGGACGGTGGGAACGCCGCTCCCCGGTTTCGAATGCCGGATTTGCGACGCGTCGGGGACGATCCTTCCGGCCGGGAGCGAAGGCGTCCTGTGGCTTCGGGGGCCGTCGGTCACGAAAGGGTACTTCCGGGATCCCGAACTGACGGCGAAGAGGTTCGTGGACGGATGGTTCGAGACCGGTGACGTCGCCCGTCTCGACCGTGAAGGCTACGTGTCGATCATCGACCGGGCCACGGATGTCATCATCGTCGGCGGGTTCAACGTATACCCCCAGGAGGTGGAGGATGTCCTCTGCTCCTGTCCCGGAGTGAAGGAAGCCGCCGTCGTGGGAGAGCCGCACAGCGTGAGCGGGCAGATCGTGAAGGCGTTCGTGGTCCCCTCGGGCCCGGGCGTCACGCAGAAGGATCTTCACGCGCACTGCAAGGAGCAGCTCGCGCATTACAAGGTCCCCCGGAGCTTCGAGTTCGTCGACCAGCTTCCAAGGTCTGTCATGGGAAAGGTATTGCGCCGGACGCTGCGCGACCGGCAGGGAGCATGAGAGAAGGTCAGGCGAAGAGCGCGGCGAGCCCCTCTTCGACTGTATCGAAGCGGAGCGGGGCGTCCGTGAGGATGTCTCCGACCGCGACGAACGTTCCCGCCCCGTAGGCCGCGAGCGCGGCCCGGTCGCTTTCGGCGTCTCCGAAGTACAGCGGCGCGGCGCCTCCCAGAACGCGCCCCAGAAGACGGAACCCCTCCGGCGACGGCTTGAGAACGCCGGAATCCGCAGTGACGGCGCGTTCTTCCGGCAGGTCGTCCCATTGAAGCGTCCGGAGCGCGAGGACGAGTTCCTGCGCCGGCCTGCCCGTATAGAGACCGGCAGGGAGCGGAAGCTCCTTCCAGTGGGAAGACAGCATGGGACGCTCCTCTCTCCAGAAACCCGAAGCATCGGGGCGGTATTTCGGAGCGACGCCGCGAATACGGCGGAGTTCCGCGTCTCCGAAGTACAGCTCCTCGCACAGGTCGCGCATGACCTGCCGATCGACACGTTCCCCGAAGCTGCGCCGCACCCATTCGATAACGTCCGTTCCGGCGAAGCCCGAGAGAAGTTCCGCCCATCGGCCCGGGGAGGGAAGCGCTTCGTCGAGCGTACCGCCCCGGCCGGCGGCGGCGCTCAGGAGGGCCCAGGCGATATCGTAATCGTCGTTGAAGGCCGGATGGCGCTTCGAGACGTGGAAGTGTTCCATCGTGAAGCCTGCCCCCTCCGCGATCCCTCCGAGGAAACGCCCGAATCCCCACCGGATGGCCTCGCGGATGACGCACGGGTACGAGCGGTTCGTATCCAGCAGCACTCCGTCGACGTCGAAAACGATCATATCCCAGTTTGTTCGGGGCATGTCCGTCCCTCCATTCCCTTGTATTCCCTGCGCGCCGATTATACAGTATTGGCGGGATCGCTCTTCCACCTGCACGAAAGAGGGGATGTGAATGCTGGAAATTCCGCTGGATCCTTCGTCCCGGGTTCCGCTGTACCTTCAGATCGCGGAACATATCGAGCGCATGGTCCGAAGCGGGGCGCTTCATCCGGGAACGAGGCTTCCGAGCAGCAGGGAGCTCGCGTCAACGCTCGGAGTGAGCCGGATGACCGTGTCGCTGGCCTACGATACGCTGGAAGACCGCGGCGAAATCCTGGAACGCGGGCGCAGCGGAGCGTTCGTCCTCGGAGGCGAACATTCCGTCCCTCTCGCCGCGAGCGGCGAAAGCGCCATCTTCGACATGAATTCCGCAACGCCGTCCGCAGACCTGATCCCGGTGCGGGCGCTCGCGTCCATTGCGCGAAAGACGATTCTCGAGCGCGGCGCGGACGCGATGCAACTGACGCCTCCACAGGGGACGGAGGAACTTCGCCTCCTTCTGGTCAAGCATGCGGTGTCGCGGGGAATTCCCGCAAAATGGAACAATATTCTTGTGACCTCAGGAGGACGACAGGGGCTTTCTATCGCCGCGACGACGCTTGAGGCCGTTGGAGTACAAAGAATGTGGATGGAAGAGCTGACATATCCTGACGCCAGGACCATCGCAAACGGCGCCGGGATGAGCGTCCACGCGATCCCGTTGCGAGGGGATCGCGTGGACGCCGCGCTGTCGTCGCTGGGATCCGGCGATGCGGTGTATCTCGTTCCGAGCTTTCAAAACCCGACGGGACGAACGATTCCGATGGATGTCCGGAGCCGCATTCTCGAAGCGAGCCGGAAGCGAGGTTTCTTCATCATCGAGGACGACGCGTACGGGGAGCTTCGGTTCGGAGAGACGAGCGTCCCGGCGCTTGCAGCCATGGAGGGAGCGGAGCGCGTGATGTATCTGGGGTCGTTCAGTCAGGTGCTCTTTCCGGGGCTCCGAATCGGATACTCTCTTGCGCCGGACGACCTTGTCCCGCATGCCCTGACGGCTTTGGCGGCTCTCGCCGGTCCCGTGTCGACGCCCGTTCAGCTCATGACCGCGGCCTTTATCGCCTCGGGAGGGCTCGAACGGGCGCTCTCCGAGGTGCGTGAAACCATGCACGCGCGAATGGCGGCGCTTGCGGGCGCGCTCTCCGCGCACATTCCGGGAAGCGGTTTCGATATGCCGGGCGGAGGAATTTACGCGTGGCTTCCGACGGGCGGACTGTCCGGCGACGATGCGGCGCGCGCGGCCCGGGAGGAAGGGGTATCGGTCTCTTCCGGGCGGATGTTTCATATATCCGGAGAAGATCCGTTCGCCGTACGGCTCTCGATAAGTTCGGTCGCGGCCCTGCGGATGAACGAGATTGTCCGCAGGCTGCATTCGGCGTGGAGGTAGGCGCGCTACCGCTTCGCTCTTTCCTCCTCTTCGTCGATGGAACAGAGAAACCTGCGCCAGAGATACAGAGCGGCCGCGGCGCATGCGACGCCCCCCGAAAGACCGAGCGCGACCAGATCCGGCCGCCCCCGTCCGAACAGATACCCGCCGACTCCGGCCAGTGCGTATCCGAAAAACACGAGCGTCGCTATGGATAGGATCAGAACCGTGAAACGCATGCGACCACCCTTTCGTGAAAAGCGGCGTGAAATGCTATCTTGTGTATCGGAACCAAGTATGTTACATTATGCCTAAAAAGACAATACTGACTCTTATACAATATTGCGTTGCTGTTCTCGCGTCGTTCACACAAAGGGGGAGGAACTCGCATGAAAGAAGCAAAAATCTACACCACATCCTCGGATTATGCCTACCAGGAGCTTCGTCATCAGATCATCACGAAGCAGCTGAAGCCGGGGCAACGGCTTCCCGAGGTGAGCATCGCCGTCCGGATGGGGGTGAGCCGGACTCCCGTCAGGGAAGCGCTTCGGCGTCTGGGGACTGAGGGGCTGGTGAATATCATTCCGAACAGCGGTGCGCGGCTGGCGGCTCCGACGCAGCGGGAGATCGAGGACACCTTCCTTGTCCGGGAGCAGCTTGAGGGGCTTGCGATTCGTCTTGCTGCGGAACGCATCGACGATCGGCACCTTCGGCGTCTCGAGGAGGCCATGATCGAAGAGGCCCGTGCGATCGACGAGAAGGAGCTTGAGGCATATCTCGAGGTGAACGAGTCGTTTCACACGACGATCGCGGATGCGAGCGGGAACAAGGTCCTCGCGAAGCTCGTGAAGGATATCATCGCCCGTACGAACGCCTATGTGGTGTTTTACGATCCCTTCTATCAGACGGAGACGGTTCCGACAGTGGACGTCCATCGGGAAATCCTGGTCGCCCTGCGGCACCATGATGTCGAAAAATGCGCCAAGCTCATGAAGCGTCACCTGAAGGAAGCCGCGGCGGGAATCAACCAGAGCCAGTCGCAATCGGTCGTGTCCGAGCCCGGAAGCCGCGCCGGAGAGGCGCCCGAAGAGTAGACATTCCCGCGGGCGGGGGCTATTCTTCCCGCCCGTATCCTCCGTTTCGCGCGATAGAGCGTCCGCACGGGCCTTCTCTCTTTGTGCGACCGCTTTTTTTTATGCCAAAATTCCCGGTATTGACGTGAAGATATTCCCTGAACACAAAAGACATTCCGTATGCGAATGCGCGACGAGGAGGAGTTCCCATGACCGCACAGAAGATTCCGATGCTCGATCTGAAGCGAAACTACGCACGTATCCGTCAGGAAATCACGGATGCCGTTACGGGGGTGCTTGAAAGCCAGGCGTTCATTCTGGGACCGGAAGTTTCGGCCTTTGAGGACGAGTGCTCGGCATATCTCGACGGAGCGCGGGCGATCGGATGCGCCTCAGGGACCGACGCGCTCGTGCTGGCCCTCATGGCGCTGGATGTCGGGCCCGGTGACGAGGTCATCACGACGCCCTACAGCTTTTTCGCCACGGTGAGCTGCATCACGCGGCTCGGCGCCGTTCCGGTTTTCGCGGACGTCGATCCCGTGACGTACAACATCGATTTGCAGAATGTCCTTTCCCGTCTGACGCCAAAGACGAAAGCGGTGCTCCCGGTGCATCTTTTCGGCCAGATGGCGCCGATGGAAGAGATAGCCGATGAACTCGAAAGGCGCGGTGTGGCGATCGTCGAGGACGCCGCACAGGCGTTCGGCTCCTGGCGGAAAATCAAAGGCGAAATCGTCCGGGCCGGAACGTTCGGTACGGTCGGCTGCTACTCGTTTTTCCCGACGAAGAATCTCGGCTGCTACGGTGACGGCGGAATGCTGGCCACAAACGACGATCAGCTCGCGGATCGGCTGCGAAAACTTCGCGTTCATGGCGCGGGAACGACCTATTTCCACGATGAGGTCGGGCTGAACAGCCGCCTGGATTCCCTGCAGGCGGCGATCCTCCGAGTCAGGCTGCGGCATCTGGAGGAATGGAACGAAGAGCGGCGCGTCATCTCGGACCGTTACAGGCTTCTTTTCGCCGAACGCGGGCTTCTGGAGCTGGTGCAACCGCCCGTGGAACTCGACGGAAATTATCACATCTATCATCAGTATGCGCCGAGGGTGAAAGACCGCGACGAGCTGGAGGCGTTCCTCGGAGCCGAGGGAATCGGATGCCGTGTGTACTACCCGCTCTCCCTGCATCGACAGAAGTGCTTCGCGTTTCTCGGGTATGGAGCCGGGGATTGCCCCGTGTCCGAGCAGCTCAGCCGCGAAACGCTCGCGTTGCCGGTTTTTCCGGAACTGACGGCGGACGAACAGGTCCGGATAGCGGACGCGATTGCGCGTTTCTACAGGAATAGGTAATTTGACCAATCTTGCTCTTGCCCGGCATCGGATGTAAAATGATATCCGTCGGGTCGGAGCGAATCCGGCGCGACCAATCGCAAAACGACTTCGGGAGGGATCGGGATGTACCCGTTCTTTTTTGACCGGACAATGCTGTTGTTGTTGCCTGCGCTGCTTCTTGCGATGTGGGCGCAGTTTCGAGTGAAGAGCGCGTATTCCAGATTCGGAGCGATACCTTCGCGCCGCGGAGTCACCGCCGCCCAGGTCGCCCGGTCGTTGCTCGACCGTTTCGGACTCTCGAACGTTCCCGTCGGCCGGGTGCCGGG
>CAZVUT010000182.1:0-5653 GCA_964630155.1 uncultured Synergistaceae bacterium | reverse complement strand
GCCGGCGTCATCGGAACAGCCGTCGCCGCAGGCGTCATGCTCACACTGCTCAGCTAGTCTCACGTAAACGCACCGTTTCCTCCGGCAGGAGAGATGCGTAAAGAATCCTCACGTCTCGGAGGCCTTCTCTTCTTGGAGAAGGCCTCCGACGTGCTATAGTATGAACCGTTACGGATAAGGAGGCCATGATAAGAATGATTATTGCGCTCGGTGCTGACCATGCAGGGTATGAGCTGAAGGTTTTTCTTTCAGAGCATCTTCGGGGACTCGGTTTCGAGACTCTTGATTTCGGTGCTCAGTCGGAAGCTCCATACGACTATCCCGATGCCGCGTTTGCAGTAGCGGAGGCTGTTTCAAAGGGCGCAGCGCACAGAGGCATATGCGTTTGCGGCACGGGCATCGGCATGGCGATAGCGGCGAACAAGGTTCCTGGAGTCTATGCGGCTGCTTGCAACAACGAAGAATTGGCGGTAATCAGCCGGAAGCATAATGATACGAACGTACTCACCCTCGGAGCTCGCATCGTGTCGCACGAAATGGCTCTCCGCATCGTGCGTACATGGATACACACCGAATTCGAGGGAGAACGACACGATGTCAGGATCCAAAAAATACGCCGGATCGAATCAGATCAGGGATGTCGAACAAATTATCAGGGCAAGGCGACGATCTGCGATCATCCTCTAGTGCAGCATAAGGTCAGTATTATTCGCAACAAGAATACGTCCGTAAAGGAATTCAGGGAGCTTGTACAGGAAATCGCGGGACTCATGGTGTACGAGGTCACGCGTTCGCTCCCACTGGCGGAGATCGAAGTCGAAACCCCTCTCGAAAAGACGCGCGCGTATACGCTCGAAGGGAAAAAACTGGCAATTATCCCGATTCTCCGTGCGGGTCTCGGAATGGTTGAAGGAATCCTGCGTCTGATACCGAACGCCGTTGTCGGCCATATCGGCCTGTATCGTGATCCCGCAACGCTCTTGCCTGTCGAATATTATTGCAAACTGCCGGGCGATATTCCCGAACGAGACATTTATATCCTCGACCCGATGCTCGCGACAGGAGGATCCGCTTCTGCGGCGATCTCTCTTGTCAAATCGCGCGGCGGCAGACGCATCTCCCTTGTTTCGATCATCGCGGCTCCGGAGGGAATTTCCAAAGTGCACGAAGAACATCCCGATGTCGAAATATTCGCAGCGGCTCTTGACAGACATCTCAATGATCACGGGTATATTATTCCCGGTCTTGGTGACGCTGGAGACAGGCTTTTCGGGACGAAATAGGAAGAGTGAACGTGACAACACGAATCGTTCTCCCTCTTTGTCTTTTCCTATGGGCGCTTTTCATTACGCCCCTTTCAATTCGCCTCTCGGATCGATACGGTATTGTCGATATGCCGGGCGGACGAAAGACTCATACGACGATAATGCCCCGGGGCGCAGGAATCGTTCTCTGGCTCGGCTATCTTGTCTGGGCGCTTCTCGCCGTCTCGGATCAGCCTGTTCTTCGCTATACGGCTGCCGGCGGAACTGTAGTATTTCTTGCCGGGTATTGGGACGATATGGTATCGGTGAACCCTTTCCTCCGTTTTTGTATCCACCTCCTTGCCGCTGCCGTCGTATCCGCAACGTTACAGCTGCCCGTACCTTTGAAACTCATATGCCTTATATGGATTGCCGGAACAACAAGCGCTTACAATCTCATCGACGGAGCGAACGGGCTTTGTCTTTTGCTTTGTATGACGGCTTCGGCATGTCTCGTATTTCTCGATGAAACGTATGGCTTTCTGCCGTTGTTTTCTTTGTGCGCGGGTATTCTGCCCTGGAATTTTCCAAAAGCGCGGACGTTTCTCGGCGATGGAGGAGCCACGCTTATAGGGTTCCTCTTCGCCTCACATATTGTCTTTTCGTACCAAACGTACTTTCGCGCCGCGTCGCCCGCGTTTCTGATCATCACATTGGGACTGTTGGGAGCGATTCCCGTTATCGATACGGTTTTCGCCATCCTCCGGCGACTTCTGGTTTCGGGCTCTCCTTTTCGCCCTGACCGGGGACATATTCATCACCGCCTCCTTGATGCCGGCGTATCGACAATATGCGCCGTCTCGCTTCTGTCAACTCTCCAGGCGATTTGTGTCATAGCGGGTCTTTTTCTTTTGAAAGGAGAGATTCTGTGATTCCGGAGAAGCAATGTACCGCCGATGCTCCTAAAGTTGTCATTTGTGTCGCCGGGACACGCCCTGAAGCGATTAAAATGGCTCCGGTCATTCTGACCCTCAGGGAAAGGCCGGAATTTCTTGTTTACACACTTGCGACCGGACAACACAGCGATATGCTGGATCAGGCATTTGCGCATTTTCACATCGAACCCGACCATAACCTTCGCGTCATGCGTGAAGGACAGTCGCTCGACTACATTACTTCCCGGGTCGTAGAGGAGAGCGGGAAACTGTTTGACGCCGTTCGCCCTTCTATGGTTCTTGTTCATGGAGATACGACAACCACGTTCGCCGCCGCGCTTTCATCTTTTTACAGACATATCCCCGTCGGACACGTCGAGGCCGGATTGCGCAGCCGACGAATGGATATTCCGTTCCCGGAAGAGGCGAACAGAATCCTTGCGGACAGACTTTCCTCTCTGCTTTTCGCGCCCACTCCGAACGCCCGTTTGAATCTGATCCGGGAAGGATTCTCTGAAGACTCTATCACGATTACGGGTAATACCGTTATCGACGCGCTTGTATGGACCATCGAACATGGCGTGGAGTCTCGACACGACTCGGCGCTACCGGGCAATGACTCGCCCTTTATTGTATTCACCGCGCATCGCAGGGAATCCTGGGGAGAGCCTCTGATCGGAATGTGCAACGCGATACGGCGAATACTGGAGGCCCATAGAGAGTTTTTCGTACTTATCCCGCTCCATAAGAATCCCTCCGTTCGTGACAGCATCCGTAGGGAATTGGGGAAACACCCGCGTGTCGTTTTTTCCGAACCGCTCGATTACGGCAGCTTCGTCAATGCAATGCAACATTGTTCGCTCATCCTCAGCGATAGCGGCGGAATTCAGGAAGAAGCAGCAGCACTGGGAAAACCGGTGCTTGTGCTTCGAGATGTCTCTGAGCGTCCCGAGGCGATGTTGGAAGGGACTGCGACACTCGCAGGAACCTCTCCGGAAGAAATCTTTAATGCCGCCGACACAATCCTTTCCGGCGTGCGTTTCCCCGAAGAGGTGCATCGCAAAATTCGGAACAATCCATTTGGCGACGGGAACGCTTCCCAAAAAATAGCTGACGTTATTGTGAAATATTTCAATGATCGCTCCTGATTTCGACTTTTTGCCTTATAATCTAATTCACTAGCGAGACTCCGTTGCATAAAGTTCGTGTTTTTACTATCCTTGCGGGAGTGATAACGTTTGGACTGTAAGATGAGAATCCATGGGGGAATTTCCCTTAACGGCGTTATAGAAGCACAAGGTTCCAAGAATGCGGCTCTTCCGGTTATGGCGGCTTCCCTGCTTCTCAGGGGAAATACGCTTCGAATAAAAAGGGTCCCGGTTCTTCAGGACATTCTGACTATGGCCGATCTGTTGCGACATCTGGGCGTAACAGTTGAATACACAAAGAACATCATGGATATTTCCGTACCCGAAAGCCTTTCCTGGGAGACTCCCGCAGACCTTGTCCGCAAGATGCGAGCGTCTTCGCTCGTTCTTGGCCCGCTGCTGGCGAGATGCGGTCGCGCGATCATGCCGCTTCCAGGGGGATGCTCCATCGGAAGCAGGCCGATTGACTTGCATCTCAAAGGACTGACTCGAATGGGAGCCAGTATCGAACTCGTTCATGGAGCCGTACACGCACGAACGAACGGCTTGGTCGGCACACGGATTTATCTGGATTTCCCATCCGTCGGAGCAACCGAGAACCTCATCATGGCCGCCGTATTCGCAAAAGGAGAAACCGTCCTTGAGAACACGGCTCGTGAACCGGAGATTCACAATCTTGTGGAAGCGCTTTCCTCGATGGGCGCCATCATCAGGGAAGAAGGAACCGGCATCATCCGGATTCAGGGAGTGTCTTCGCTTCACGACGCCGAAACGCAGATTATCCCGGATCGCATCGAGACATGCACCTATCTCCTCGCCGGAGTGATTACCCGCGGCAACGTGACAGTGGAAAACATCATTCCCGGCCATATCGATTCTCTTGTCGCAAAGCTTGAGGAAGCAGGAACATCGATAGAACTGACAAAAGACAGCGCAACAGTTCGTCCTGACGGACGCCTCAAGGCCGTTTCCTTGAAGACACTTCCGTACCCCGGTTTCCCGACCGACATCCAACCGCAAATCATGGCGACTCTGTGTCTTGCCGAAGGCACGAGCGTTATTCAGGAGAGTATTTTTCAGTCGCGTTTTTTGCACGCAAGCGAACTGAACAAAATGGGCGCGAAAATCGAAATTCAGGGAACGTCGGCGGTGGTTACAGGTGTTGCCGGTCTCTACGGCGCGGATGTCTGCGTCACCGATCTTCGCGCCGGCGCCGCTCTCATTCTCGCGGGACTCGCCGCTCAGGATACGACGGAAGTGTGCCAGCTGGGACATCTCCGGAGAGGATACGAGAACATCGAAGAGAAGCTGCGATCCCTGGGCGGACGAGTCGACGTTATTCCGATTGATCCCCAGAATGCAAAGACATCGGCTCTTTCGGGCGATCCGGCCAAAGAACATCAATAAAATCCGGAAGGAGACGCTTTCGTCTCGTATGAAGATCAAGTTGTCGGCGGTTCGCGTTGTCGCATTCGTCGGTCCGGCGGGAACGGGAAAGAGTTTGCGGGCGCAACTCGTCGCCCGCTGGAATGATGTCGATTTTATTATTGACGACGGATTGTTGATTGCTGACGGGCGGATTCTTGCCGGAAAAAGCGCCAAGGGCGAAAAGAACCTTGTACGCGCGATACGACGTGCTCTTTTTCAATACGAAGATCACAGGGAGACCGTAATCGACGTTCTTTCAAAAGAATGTCCCTGTAAAGTCATGGTGATCGCCACATCCCTTTCTATGGCCCATAAAATTATCGCGGCGCTCGGACTTCCCCTTCCGGAAAAGATTATCGACATCACAGATGTGGCCACGAAGGAAGAAATTCGATGCGCCCTCCGGCAACGTCACGAAAAGGGGCAACATATCATTCCCGTCATTCGCGCCCAGGTCCGCAGGAATTTCACGGGGAAGCTCGTAGGGCATATCCGCGATTTTTTTAAGCACCCAGGACGTGACGAAGGAGAACGCACGATCGTATGTCCGCCGTTCAGTTTTTACGGGACGCTCAGCATCGCTCCGACCGCCGTGGCGGATATTGTCGATCACGTTTCACGCCGTAGCGTTCAGTCGAAAGAAATCCGTGAAATCAAGATTTTCCCAATGGAGGACTCGATACGAATCGAGATTTTTGTCGATTTCTACCTTGGGCGTTTCAGTCTCTTGGCCGCAGGCAGAGCTTTGAGACGGCGAATCGTTTTCGCAGTTCGATATCTGGCGGGCATGGACGTCTCATCGGTCGATGTCCTCGTTCAGGGAGTGGAGTCGGATGAACGCAGCGGATTTCCCATTCTCCCCGGGAAATGGAGAAATAGCGATCAGATCTGATGAAGC
>CAZVUT010000181.1:0-5683 GCA_964630155.1 uncultured Synergistaceae bacterium | reverse complement strand
GACGGCGTCATCGCCGACGAAGACGCCGAAGAAGCTTCGGAACGCATCGAAGACGGAGACGACGTCGATCGCGTGAAGGATGCGCTTCGCCGGCTGCCGGAGAGGGAAATGCAGGTCATATCGTTCTACTACTATGAGGGACTGACACTCAAGGAAATCGGAAAAATCCTCGGAGTGACGGAATCGAGGGTTTCCCAGATTCACGGGAAGGCCCTTTCCGTTCTGCGGGGTCTCCTGCGATCGTAGAACAGGTTTTGGGGGAACAGAGCACTAGGAGGGAATGCAGACTATGAGTAATGATGTCCGCGTTGAGCGCCGCGAAGACGGGGTATATCTGGTCGCCGAACCGAATGCATCCCTGTCCGTCCCGTCAGTCGTCTTTCTCCTGAAGACGGAGAATATCACCGGTTTTGACGGAGACGCCGTTGCGAGTTTCGTTAACGGTCACGGAGCGAAGTCCGTAAAAGTTGCGGAGCGGGTTGAAGGTCAGGAGACCGATAAGGCCGCTGAAATCGACGTACAGATCGGATCGGATAAACTCACCGCGGACATTTGGATTGAACCGCCTCTCGGAAACGCTCCCTGGCCGACGGAAGAAGAGGTGGTCCTGAAACTGCAGGAAAAGGGCGTCGTTCACGGCGTTTTGCAGGATGCCGTCCGCGACCTTCTGAAACAACGCGATTCCGGGCGCTGGATTCGGATCGCCGAGGGGACGCCGGCGATCGACGGCGTTGACTCTGAGGTGGAATACAAGATCGCTTTCGGTTCCTCGAAACCAAAAGAGGTTGAGGAAGGGCGGAATGTCGACTTTCGCGACACCAGTTCGGTGACGTCCATCCTGAAAGACCAGCTTCTCGCAACCCGAACGCCGGCGACGGAGGGCAGGGAAGGGATGAACGTCCTCGGGGCGCCGATCCGGGCGAAAAACGGGCGCGAACGAACGATTCCTTCCGGGAGCGGCGTGCGGATATCGGAGACGGGAAATGAACTCTATGCCGATATTGACGGGCACCTTGTCCTCAAGAACGGCAAGCTCAATGTCCTTCCGATTTTCCAGGTCGACGAGGATCTCGACTTCAGCGTCGGGAATATCGAATTCGTCGGTGCGGTTCTCGTTCGCGGCTCGGTTCGGGAAGGCTTTTCGATCGTCTGCTCGGGGGACGTGGAAGTCAACGGAGTCGTCGAAGGCGCGAAGATACAGAGCGGCGGAAACATTCTGATCCACGGCGGAATCCGTGGGATGTCGAAGGCGCACATCTCCGCCGAAGGGGATGTTTCCGCGGGATTCATCGACCAGGCGAACGTTCGGGCCAAGAAGAACCTCAACGTCAAGAACGCGGTGCTTCACAGCGATGTCGGCGCGCACGGCTCCGTAATCGTTGTCGGAGGGAGCAAAGCCCAGATCGCGGGCGGAAAAGTTCAAGCCGGAAGCGAAGTCATCTGCCTCAATCTGGGGAGTGAAATGGGAACCCGCACCGAGGTGACGGTCGGGATCCTGCCCGAGTACGTCGAGCGAAGAAAGGAATTGCTGGCGGCTCTCGATGCGGACGAAGTCAATCACAAGAAGATCGAGACGAATATCCAGTATCTGAAAAAGCTCGAAGCGACGGGTCAGCTCGACGAGACGAAACGAGGCATCCTTATCAGCCTGATGAAGGCGAACTTTCAGCTCCAGTCCAAACTCAAGGCGGAACAGAGCGAGTTTCAGGAGCTTGAAGCCGTCATCGAAAAAAGCAAGACGCAGGGGGCGGTCCGCGTCAAGGGGATCTGTTACCCCGGCGTGACCGTCTCCATACGGGGACTGACCTACATTGTCAGGGAGGAACAGAAGTTCTGCGCGTTCGTCTATGACGGAGGGGAAATCAAGGTCAAACCCTACGACTATTGACGCTAAAAACCCGAGAAGAAATCCGCTTGCTCCTTTAAGGAGGACGGCATGGTACAGCCGGTTCAAATGCAACTGTCACACCTGAATCTGGAACACGCTGCAAAAAACGTTCACGAAGCGACCGCACAAGCCCTCCAGACCGGACGGGAAGGAGAGTCTGTGGCCGCGGCGGTGCAGCGGGACCAGACGGTTCAGCCCTTCGAGGCGTCGGAAGAGCCCTCGGGCGTGCGGGTGCGCAAGGAGCGTGAACGACAGGAAGGTCGCGAAAAAGGGCGAAAGAAACGGGCGGCCGGGCAGGAAGACGAAACTGCGGACGGCGAGGTCGCGCGGGAAAACCCGGGGAGGCTCGATTTCTATGCGTGACGCCGCTTCAAAGGTCCTGGGATACGTCACCGTCAGCGGAGACCGCGGATTGTTCCGGGGCGCGCTCCTTGCGGTGGACTTTCGCGGCATCCCTCTTGACTTTCGATATACGGAGCCGATCCGTCCGACAAAGCTCGAACGGGTCCTTTACGGACAATCTCTTGAAGTCTACTTGCGTGAAGAGCTCATCCTCACAAGCCTGGCGAAGGCATGCGAGGTCCGTCCCGTCTTCTGGATCGTATCGGATGCGTCGCTTCTCGCCCCGCTCAAGCGCGTCGTGAATGCGAAGGTCTGCGCCCTGTCGGCGAGCACGAACCGCCCTCTCGGAGCAACGGGGGATCTCGAGCCGCAGCAGGAGCCCGGAGTCTTTCTGCTGCAGGCGGATGCGGTCAGCGCCCCCTTGCGGTTGTATCTTCCCGATCTTCGCGAGGATGAGGCCCAGGGTGTGTCGCGTCTGCTTGTCGAAGCGGCGTCGACCATGGAGTTGCTCGAACCGTTTTCCCGAATAGACAAGGCGCTTGGCGTCGTCGAAGAAGAAACGGATGGAACCGGCAACTCGCACT
Organism: uncultured Synergistaceae bacterium; assembly: GCA_964630155.1. Classification (GTDB taxonomy): domain Bacteria; phylum Synergistota; class Synergistia; order Synergistales; family Aminobacteriaceae; genus CALFXN01. Next base: position 2,869 of record CAZVUT010000181.1, on the reverse strand, counting down.
GAGGAGTTTCGCGATTATTTCCGGCGCCTCTTTCTCGGCAAGGTTCGCGTTCATTCGCTGTCAACCCCGGGGAGTGCTTCCGCCGTCGAGATTCACACCGGAAAGCGGACGGTCGCGGTGCATAAGGGAGCGTCGGAAGCGCGAGTCGTCGGCGTCTCTCTCATCGGGACGCGTTCCATCCTGTGTTCAAGCAGAACCTTTCAGTTACGGTCTCTTTCCCGCGAAGCGAAAGGCGTTTCCATCGTCCCGTTTCCGGCCGAGGCTCATGGACGCGCGTTGGGGGAACTCGCTTCGGGCGTTCGGAACGGCATGCGGCTTATGCGCGTTCTGCCCCAGGAGCGGATGAACCGATCTTCGTACGTCACCCGGAGACCTCTTTCCGGCAAACGGATTTTCCTCGCGTTCTACAGCCCCGTGATTTACGAGGCGATCCTCAAAACTGCGCTCAATCGACAGAAGGGAACGCTTTTGATCTGGTATAATCTCGAAAGCAGAGCGCAAACGCCCTATGGAACGTTTCTCATGAAAAAGCTTGGCGAGGGTGGCGGCTTCGAATGGGAGTGGTCCCGCGCGGACGGTCCCAGTGGAGTGTAGCAGCCGGAGGTGATTGAGGCTCAAGGGAAAGTGTCCGGGAAAATCGACTATGGAACATGGCTTCACAATCACCTATCTGGAGGGTCGATGAACCTATGACCGAAGAGAAGAAACCCGTAACGCCTCCGGTTCAGGAAGGGGAAATTGCGGAGTGCACCGTTGAACAGATCATGCCGTACGGCGCGTTTGTCCGTTTGAAATCGGGCCAGAGAGGCATGATCCACATTTCCGAACTCTCCGCGAGTTACGTCAAGAAAGTCGAAGATATCCTGCAGCTTCAACAGGAGGTTCGCGCCAAGGTTATCAAGATCGACGAAAAGGGACGCATCGATCTGTCGATCAAACGTCTCGAAGATCGGCCGTCGCGGCAACACTCGGGAGCCGGGCGCGAGGATACCTTTGAGAAAAAGATCACCTCGTTCCTGAAGATCAGCGAACAGAAGATCGCCGATCTCAACAGCAAGGCGAACGCGTCCAAATCAAGCAAAAAGCGGCCCGCGAAGCCGAAGTGATGCGGTCGTTTTTTTCATTTTCCTTTTCGGAGGGCATATTTCGCCCTCTTTTTTTTATTCCCTGCGACACCCAGGATATGCGTCTGATCACACGACAGATGCGAGACCGGAAATTCCGCCGGGATATGGTTCTTTCGGCGGGATGTCATTGTTCGCACGGCTTGCCCCGGGTTCTCCTCTGCAATCCTCTTCACGAGGGACGTCCCTTCCCGACGCTTTTCTGGCTTTCCTGTCCCTTTCTTCGCAAGAAATGCGCGACCCTCGAAACCGCCGGAGGCGTGCGGGAAATGGAATCAGCGCTATCGGCGCGTGAAGGAGAATGGGCCCGATATCACCGCATCTACGCGGCTCTGCGGTCACTCCTGATACAGCCCGCTACGCGCACATATCTCTTCAAGAGGCGGGGGACTGTCTTGAGATCGCTTCGCTCGACGGGGGTCGGAGGGACGATGCCGCCCGAAAAAGCCGGCGAAATCGGCGTTAAATGTCTTCACCTGCAGGTCGCGGCGTGGCTCGCCCTCGGGATGCATCCGGCCGGAGACTGGCTGGAGGAACAAGTCGGCGGCGGCGCGTGCGGCGAATCCGAACGACGCAGGTGTCACTGCGGCGTATAATTCCCCGGGGATTCCGACCATTACAGGAAAGGGAGGATTTTCATGTGGAAGGGGCGCTTTTCCCAGGAAACGTCAGATATTGTCCGGAACTTTACGCAATCCCTCGATATCGACTGGTGTCTTGCGGAGTGCGATATACAGGGCAGTATCGCCCACGCTCTCGCGCTTGCGAAGGCGGGGCTGATATCGCCCGGCGAAGCCGGTGCAATTCGTGAAGGGCTGATACGAATCCTTGCGGAAATTCGTTCCAGCGAGTTCATTCCTTCCGCCGACCTGGAAGACGTCCACATGAACATCGAGCATCGCCTGACTGAACTGATCGGCTCCGCCGGAGCCCGCCTGCATACGGGACGCAGCAGAAACGACCAGGTTGCGACGACGATGCGGCTTTTTTTGAGGCGCCGGCTCCTGTTGCTGGCCGACGGAATGCTGCGCCTGCTGGACGCGTTGCTCGGCGCGGCGAGAAAGCACCGGGAATGCATCGTCCCGGGGTACACGCATCTGCAACAGGCCCAGCCGATAACGCTCGGGCATTACTGGATGGCGCATTTCGCGGCTTTCCGAAGGGATCTGGAGCGCCTTCTCTTTGCGCTCGACTCCATGACGAAGTGTCCGCTCGGCGCCGGAGCGCTGGCGGGTTCGACATTGCCCCTTGACCGGGAGTGCGCCGCGGCGCTTCTCGGTTTTTCGGGACCGACGGACAACAGCCTTGACTCGGTGGGACAGCGCGATTATATCTTCAATTACCATTCCTTTGCGGCGATGTTTGCGGTCCACGCGAGCCGTCTCTCCGAGGATCTGGTCCTGTACAGCTCGCAGGAGTTCGGATGGATCCTGTTGCCTGACGCTTTCTGCACGGGCTCGAGCATGATGCCGCAGAAAAAGAACCCGGACGTCCTGGAACTCATCCGGGGAAAGACGGGACAGGTCATCGGGCATCTGCTCGACCTGCTCGTCTCGCTGAAGGGGCTTCCAATGACCTATGACCGGGACCTTCAGGAAGACAAACGCGGCATGGAATCCTCCCTTGCCGTTGTCGAGTCGGTCCTCGCCGTCCTCCCCCCACTCCTTTCGGCCGTTGAAGTCGACCGGGAACGCGCCGTTCGCGGCATGTCGGACGGATTCGTCCTCGCCACCGATGTGGCCGAA
>CAZVUT010000180.1:0-5705 GCA_964630155.1 uncultured Synergistaceae bacterium | reverse complement strand
TGCCAGTTCGCCCACGTGGGGCCGGTATCGTAGCTGTTGATCCCCTTCTCTTTCAAGGCCGCCTCGAGAAGCGCCTTTTCCCCGGGGTACAGCTCCGTTCCGAGATCTTTCGCGGCCGCGACCGCCGCGAAAGATCCTGCGAAAAGCGCAGCGCATGTCGCACACAACACCAGTTTCCGGAACATGACGACATTCCCTCCTCAGTTTCCGTATCAGGTTCGGGAGTCCTCGACTCCCGTCGTTCGCCCGCAGGCGACGAATTCCTCTATTCCAGGAGGACGCGGACGTCCTCCGCGGAAAAACGGAGTTCCACCTCGGTTCCGGCGTCGAAAACGGCTCCTTCCGCATTGAGGACGTCCGCCAGAATGCGCTCCCCGGCGACATCCACGGCGACGCGGATCAGCGGGCCCAGGAAAATGCGTCCCTCGACGGTTCCGGAAACGGCGAACGCCTCCGTGTCCGGCGTCGTGTCCGGATGCGCGCGCGGCGCGACCGAAACCCGTTCCGGGCGAATCACGAGCCTGCACGGCCCATGCGCGTGCTGCGCGACGCCGGGTATTGAAAGGATGCGTTCCCGCCACCGGATCTTTCCGCCTCCGAGGCAGTCGGCGCGCAGAAGGTTGTTGACGCCGATGAAATCCGCGACGAAGAACGACGAAGGAGCCGTGTAGATCTCATGCGGGGAGCCGATCTGCTCGATGCTCCCGCGATACATCAGCGCGACCCTGTCGGAAATGGAAAGCGCCTCTTCCTGGTCGTGCGTGACGTAGATCGTCGTGATGCCGTATTCCCGCTGGATGCGCCGGATCTCGAAACGAAGCGCGTTTCGCACCTTTGCGTCGAGCGCGGAGAGGGGTTCGTCCAGAAGGAGAACGTCCGGTTCGATCGCGAGCGCCCGCGCGAGCGCGACGCGCTGCTGTTGCCCTCCAGAAAGCTGCCGCGGGAATGCGGCGGAACGGTCCGCGAGTCCGACGAGTTCGAGGAGCTGCGTGACCTTTTGCGAAATCGTCGCTTCCGGAACGGAGCGGGACTGCGGTCCGAACGCCACGTTGTCGTAGACGCTCAGATTCGGGAAGAGCGCGTAGTTCTGGAAGACGATCCCGACGCGGCGTTCCCTGACGGATACGCCCTTCATCGAACGGCCGCCGATCCGGACGTCGCCCTCGTCCGGGGCCAGGAAACCGGCGATCAGGCGGAGCGACGTGGTCTTCCCGCAGCCCGACGGGCCCAGAAGCGACAGGAACTCCCCCTGGCGGACGTCGAGGGAGATGTTCCTGAGCGCCTCGAACTTTCCGAACCGTTTCGTGACGGCCGCGAGTTCGACTCCCATCATGACCGCAGAGACCCCCTTTCGCTTTCGGCCTCCGCCAGTCGAAGCGCGAGCGCGACGGCTTCCTCGGGGGACTCCGCCTCGTGAAGGGGGGCCTTTGCGCCGTTTTCGTCGAGCGGGAGCCACGTCCGGAGGGAGACGACCGGCTTGCCGATCTTCAGCGCGAAGCCGATCTCGGACAGCGTCCCGGGGCCTCCGCCGATGGAGATGACCGCATCGCCGGAAGAGACGACGACGACGTTTCGCGCCTCGCCGATCCCCGTCGTGATCGGGATCGTGACGTAGGGATTCGCCTCGCTCCGCTTCTCCGGGAGAATTCCCACGGAAGCGCCGCCGGCTTCGGAAACGCCCCGGCAGACTCCTTCCATGACGCCGCCCTTCCCTCCGCAGACGACGATGGCGCCCGCTTCCGCGAGGAGACGCCCGACCCGGCGGGCGAGGACATATTGTTCCTGCGTTGCGGTCGACGTTCCGATGACGCTGATGATCCGTTTCACGGCGTTCATGACATCCTCCTCATGCGCAGCAGATGCTTATGTTCCGACGATATCGGATTGTCCGCCGCTTCCGAAGGCTTTTCGCAGTATCAGGACGCCCGTCAGGCTGAAGAGACTCAGGAGCACGAGAAGCATGGTCGCCGCGCATGCGAAACCGGTGCTGACGTAGAACGCCTGGTAGAGCACGACCGGGTACGTCTGGCTTGCGGAGCCCGTCACCATGACGGCGAGCTGGAACTCTCCGAGCGACATCGCGAAGGTCATGAGGGCGCCCGATGTCAGCCCCGGCAGCAGGTTGGGGATGAGGACCCTGCGCGTCAGACGCCACGGCGAGGCGCCGAGCGAGAGGCCGGCTTCTTCGAGGGTGTTCCAGCGGAGCAGTTCGAGATTGGCCATGAGAGGGCGCAACATGAAGGGGAGGGTGTAGACGACGTGCGCCGCGAGCAGGAGATACCACGTTCCGACGAGGGAAAATGACGACCAGTTGAATCCCTGCACGAGACCGAGCCCCATGACGACCGGCGGAATCGCTATGGGCAACAGGATCACGAAATCGAAAAGCCTCCGGAGCCAGGGCTTTCGCAGCGTATGGACCGCGTAGACTGCGGGGATTCCGATGATCGCGTTCAGCACGGCCGAAAGCGAGGCGACGAGAAGGCTCATCGTCATGGCGCGAACGTACATGGTTTTTGAAAACAGATCGATGTACCAGCGCCAGGTGAACCCGGAAGGCAGGAGCGTCCCGAACCATTTTTCCCCGAAGGAGCCCACGAAGAGAAGAATGATCGGTGCGAGAACATACGCGAAATAAAGACAGATCAGTGTTCCCCACAGGGCGCGACGAACCACGGGCCAGCCTCCTTTGCACTCTTCGGGAGAGAGTGAAACACATTGTCCCTCGGAACTGCAACACCGGATGCGGATTCATTGTTTCATTCACGTAAAAATTTTACATCATATCGCTGGAAAAAGAAGCATTCGGAGAGGGGCTTCGGGGAAGCGGCGAAACTGAGTCATTCGAAACGGCGGTCGCGCCGAACGGAGGAAGAAGATGGGAAGCGGGTCAGGAGTCGATATCGTTCTCCCGAAGGATGGAGATTCCGGCGCTCGTTCCGATGACGTCCGCGCCTGCATCGAAAAACGCCAGCGCGTCTCCGAGCGTCCGGACGCCGCCGGACGCCTTGATCCTCCTCTTGCCTCCGAGATGCGCCCGCAACAGACGAACGTGCTCCGGAATCGTCGGTTTGCCGGAAAAACCTGTTCCGGTCTTGAGAAAATCGGGGCCGTCGCAGGTGAGAGACAGTTCGCAGAGCCTGATGATCTCGTCGGGGGAGAGAAGCGGCGTTTCGATGATGAGCTTGAATACCTTCGGACGACAGGCGGCGCTGACGACACGGATCTCTTCTTCGACGGCGTTCCAGTCGCCCGAACGGATTGCGTAAACGGGAGCGACCACATCGAGGTCCGTGACGCCAAGCGCGGAATACGTTTCGATTTCCCTGAGTTTGATGGCCAGGGGAACGGTTCCATGCGGAAAACCGACGACCGCTGATACGCCCGTCGAGGTTCCCGCGACTGAAGATACGGCCATGGAAACCGCCCATGAAGGAACGACCAGACTGCGAAAACAGAGATGCGCGCTCTCTTCGATGAAACGACGCACATCTTCCCGGCCCGCATCCGGCCGCAGCAACGTATTGTCGATTCGCCCGGCAAGCTCTTCCCGTCGCACGCCGCACTCCTCCACTCCGTCGTCCCCAGGCTGCGTTTCCGCGGCGCCGGATTTATGCGCCGGTGTCCGTCTCCTGTTCCTCGTCCTCTTCGTCCGCATGCAGGCGCTTCAAAAGGGTGTACTCAAACGGTTTCCGTCCGTCGAGGAAGCCGCTCTTGCGATTCTTCGGCTGAACTTTGCGCTCACGATTAAAAAACATGTCTTCAGAAAGGAAGTCAATTCTTCCGACCATGTTCGTCCCCCCGTTTCGCCGATGATTGGAACCGTCCTATACGAATCGGATGGAAAAGGCGAAACATGAACGAAAATATGCAAAAACGGATTGATTCAAAAGGAGTATCGCAGCGGACCGCGCGCGGTCTTCCGGTTTCCGCTGCAAATCGTGCGGTGCAGCTAGTCGTTCTATGATTTCGGGGAGTTACTTCGTATTTTCATGACGATCATGACGACGCCGATGACAGCCATGATGCCAAGCCAAATGGCCACAGGAGTGCTCAAATATGCCACCTCCTCGCGATGAATATGGGGTGGAACGTCAAAACGATCCCGGATGTTTTGAGGGGAAAGCACAATGAAAGTGAAAATCATTATCAATCTCTCGGAGAGACAATATCATACATCGGGGGTGGGTTCAAGGCGAAATGCAAAAGTGCAATTTGTACAAATGAAAAAAAAGTCCGGACGGGCGGGGGGAGTCTTCAGGCGACGATCGACCAGGGGGCTCGCCGGGCATCGTCCGGTCTTCGGGAGGAGTCGTCTTGTGTCAGGGGCCATTGGCCGTATGCCTTTTCGGCCTGCCCCCGGGTGAGTTCCTGCCGCGCGGCCGCCTGAAGAGCAGCGGCGGACGAGGCGACGGAGATATCCTGTGATGACGGAGATCCTGCCGCAAGGGCCGCCCGTTGCACCCGCTCCATGATCAGGATGGTTTCCTCCGGGGTGCGGCCGGCCGGAGCGGAAATCGGAACCTCTCCTCCGGTGATGTATCGTTTCCCGTCCGGGCCGGTGGTGTAGCTGTAGGAAACGGCTCCGGCGTATTGCCCTCCGACCGCTTTGTGCGCCGCTTCATGGGCGATGACGTCCCGTTCGATGGCCTTGAGCTTCTCGACGGATTGACGGACTTTCGGGGAATAGGTAGCGTCCCGCGTCGCGTCCGGGGATTGTCCGGATCCGTCGTTCTCAGCGGAGGTTGTTTTTCCGTCTTTCCGGGCCGTATCGACGGAAACGCCCTTCGATCCGCCGCCGATGCGGTCGACGACATCCTCCGGGCCGGTGACCGTGATGGAAATCGACGTGACGTACCGTTTCCCGTCGGAGCCGACCGTCGTACGCGTCGACGTCCGAACGTCGGCCCCCGCAGCCTGGGCGCGGATTCGCCGTTCCTGGGCCAGAACCTGCGCCTCGGATCTCTGGAGTTCCGTATCCTTCCGGAGACCGGACGCCGCGATGCTTCCGACAGTCATATCCGCACCTCCCTTCGGGGGGATTCATTCCATCAATCGGTATTGTACAATAACCCCGAAAGGAAAGACAGCCTCCATGCGGCGGTTTTGAGGATTGCGGCCGCGGCGCGGAGGGAAACGGAGAATCTTGAGGGGGAACTGTTCATGCTGCGGGTGGCGTTGCTTTTTCTGATGCTTTTCGCCTCGGAGGCGGAATCCGTTCTTTCCGGCGATTACCTTTCCGTCGGACGGGACGGCGGGCGCGCCGTATTTTTCGATGCCGCGCGCACCCGGGTCGTCCGGGATTGCGACGGCTCGAATGTTCTGGAATCCTACATCCGGATCGATTTCCCGGAGCAGGGCATCGTCGAAGTGCAGCAATGGAACTTTCGAACCGGCGGAAATGAATACAGGGTGCAGGACACGTACGATTACGGCTCGGACGGTTCTCTGGTCGATCAGTGAGCGGTTCAGCCCGAATGGGCCTCGTGGAGGCCCGTATCTCCGGATTCGATAGAGCGGCTGATATACGTGAACGCGCGACTCCTGATCGAGTCGCGACGCTGACAGGAGGGGTGCGGGTATGACGTCGGGAACTCTTTTCGACCGGATGCTGCGCGTCATCGAGGAGAACATCGTTCCTCTGACGGAGATGGGCGTTCGGAGGGGAGACAAGGTGTTCGGAGCGGCCGTGCTCCGGAAAAGCG
>CAZVUT010000179.1:0-5733 GCA_964630155.1 uncultured Synergistaceae bacterium | reverse complement strand
GCCGGTTGAAGAGCCGGATGTTCTGGAAGGTGCGCGTCACTCCCTTCCCGACGATCACGTCGGGCCGGTCGCCGACGATCGAGGCGCCTTCGAGACGGATAGCGCCCGTCGTCGGACGATAGACGCCCGTGATCAGGTTGAACACCGTCGTCTTGCCGGCCCCATTGGGGCCGATGATCCCGGTGATGCTCCCTTCGTCCACGCAACAGGTGAGGGAATCGACCGCACGGATGCCTCCGAAATCCTTCGTCAGGTTTTCCATTTCGAGAAGATGAGCCATATCGGACATCCCCCTCACTTCGTTCCGGACCGGGAAATTTTCCGGCGGAACAGGTCGGGAAGTTCCTGATAGCCCATAATTCCCTGCGGACGGTAGATCATGATCAGGACCAGCATGAGCCCGTACGCCACGAGACGCCACATGTTCGCGACCCGGAGCGCTTCCGGCAGCACGATGAACAGGAACGACGCGAACAGCGGTCCGGTGATGCTCCCCATGCCTCCCGCGATGACGGCCGCCAGGAGCTGCGTGGACTGCACGAGCGTGAACATCACGGGCTGGATGAACGACAGGAAGTGGGCCATGAGCCCGCCGGAAAGGCCGCACAGAAACGCGCTCAGCACCAGAGACAGAAGCCGCGTCCGAAAAAGCCCCACTCCCGACATCTCCGCGGCGACGGGATCCTCCCGGATCGCGATGCACGCGACACCGTAGCGGGATTTCAGGAAGTTCCGCGTGATCCATACGGAAAACGCGAGGGCGACGAGAACGATCGGCAGCGTCGTGAACGAATCGATCCCCGGAAGTCCACGCGCGCCGTTCGTGATCTCAAGGTTTTCGAGAATGACGCGGAACGCCTCCCCGAAGCCGAGGATCGCGATGGCGAAGTAGTCGCTCCGCAGCTTGGCCCGCAATGTCGGAACGCCGATGATCAGGCTCACCGCGGCGGCCGCGAACGCCCCGGCGACGAGCGCGATGAAGAACGGAACGTAGTAGTAATACGTCAGGATCGCGGACGCATACGCTCCGACGCCCACGAAGGCGGCGTGTCCGAACGAGAAAAGCCCCGTGAACCCCGTGAAGATCGAAAGACCCAGGACCGCGATCATGTTGATGGCCGCCAGCGTGACGACCGAAAGGACGTAATCCATGCGCCTACACCTTTTCTTCCGTGTCCGAACCGAACAGGCCGTTCGGCATCCAGACGAGAAGGGCGATGAGCAGCGTGAAGCTGAAGACGTCGCGCATCACGCTCGAGACATACGTCGACACGAAGGTTTCGACGACGCCGAGGATCAACCCCCCGACGAGCGCGCCGGGCAGGCTTCCGAGCCCCCCGATGACCGCCGCGATATAGGCCTTGTTCGTCACCCACCCCATCGTCGGATAGACGAGGTACTTGACCCCGAGAAAGACGCCCGCGACGCCCGCGAAGGCCCCCGCGAGCAGGAAGACCACCATGATCAGGCGATCGACGTTAACGCCCATGAGCGAACACATCGTCATGTCGCACACGCCCGCCCGGATCGCTATGCCGGTCTTCGTTCGCGTCACGAACACGTGAAGCGCAAGGATGGCGAAAAAGGCGACGACGAAGGCCGCGAGATCGAGAAGGCTCAGCGAGCTGCCGGCGAACTGCACCACCTGCCGCGAGAAGAACTCGGGGAAGGCGTAGAACCGGGATCCGATCGTGGCGTACACCAGATTTTCGAGAAAGACCGAACACCCCATCGCGCTGATCATGAGATAGAGCGACGGCGCCTTGCGCCGACGGAGCACGGAATAGGCGAGACGTTCGTTCGTCACGGCCAGGATGGCGCTTCCGACGATGCTGCCGACCAGCACGAGCCCGATCCCCAGATGCAGTTTCACCGCCAGGGCCAGCCCGAGATAGGCGCCGAGCATGATGACCGCTCCGTGAGCGAAGTTGCTGAAGCCGAGCACGCTGAAGACCAGGGAATACCCCACCGCCATCAGCGCGTAGATGCCGCCTATGGATAACCCGGTTACGAGGGTTTGCAGGAACACCCGTCACAGTCCTTTCACAAATGAGTCCCGGACGCGGCGCTCCCGCGGGAAAAACGGGGGCGCCATGCGTCCGGGCGCGAACAACGAAAAACCGCTATTCCACGGACACGTACTTCTTGACGAACTGGAAGGTCTTGTTCTTCACATCGACCTTCTGGATGACGGCCGGCTTGTTGAAGGGGTTATGGTCGGTCGCGCTGATGGTCAGCGGGCCGCTGGTGACCTTCAGGTCCTTGATCGTCTCCATCGCTTTCGCGATCTTCTCGCCTTCGACGGAGTTCGCGCGCGTGATCGAATCGACGATCATGAGAAGGGCGTCCTGCGCCATGACGGGATTCGGCAGTACGGGATCCTCGTTGAAGGCAGCCTTGTATTCCGCGACGAAATCCTTGATATCCGGGTCGGCGAGGTCGGCGAGATTCACGAAGTATCCGCCGTCGATCGCGCTGCCGCCGAGGTCGATCAGGTCGGGGCTCCCCCAGTTGTCCGTTCCGAGCAGGACGGCGTTGATGCCGAGATCGCGGGCCTGCTTCGCGGCCATTGCGGCTTCCTTCTGGCTCGTCGGGATGAAGATGACGTCGGGGTTGAGGCCCTTCATCTTGCCGAGCTGCGCCCTGTAGTCGAGTTCCTCGCTCCGGAACGCCTCCTTCGCGACGATCGAGCCGCCCTTCGCGACAAAGGCTTCCTCGAAGTACTTCGCAAGCCACTGGCCGTAGTCGGACCCCACGTCATAGAGAATCGCGCCCGTCTTCGCCTTCAGGTCCGTGATCGCGAAACGCGCGGCGACGGTTCCCTGGAAGGGATCGATGAAGCAGGGACGGAACGCGAACGGACGGACCTTGCCGCTGCGCTGATCCATCGTTACGTAGGGATTCGTCGCCGTCGTCACGACCATAGGGACGGACGCCTTTTCGAGAACGGGAGCCGAAGCGATCGAGTTTCCGCTCTGCGCCGGTCCGATCACGGCGACGACGCCGTCGCTCACGAGACGCTTCGCGACGTTGACCGCCTCAACCGCATCGTTCCGGTTGTCGTACCGCACGACTTCGATTTTCTTTCCCAGAACTCCGCCCGCATCGTTGATTTTCTTCACGAGCATATCGATCGCCCGCGCTTCGGACTGTCCCCACATCGACGCTCCGCCTGTCAGCGAAACCGTATGCCCGATGCGGACGACATCCGCAGCCATAACCGTTCCTCCGAAGGAAAGAACCAACACCGCCGCGACAAGAACCCGAATCATATTCCTCACGCAACAACTCCCCTTTCCTGTTCCGTCTGTGTGACGCGCATATTCCTCCGGCTTCCGGCCCGAGGAAAACTCACGGGAAAACGCAGGAGCACGGATCTCTTCGGTCGCGCCGGCCGATCACCTCCGCGTCCGCTACAGGCTCGCCGGGCCCGCCGGATTCCGGCCCGACACGAAATCCGGGATCGACTGCCCCCGGATCAGATCGTCATACGTCTGCCGCTGAACGACTATGTCCGCCTTCCCGTCCCGGACGAAGACCACCGCCGGCCGCGGGGTCATGTTGTAGTTGTTCGCCATCGAAAAGGTGTACGCCCCGGTGTTCAGGACCGCGAGAATGTCTCCCCTCCGGGGCTCGGGGAGTTCGACGCCTTCGGCCAGGATGTCCCCCGATTCGCAGCACTTTCCGACAATGGAGACCTTCCCGCCGGAAGGCGCATCCGCACGTTCGGCGAGCAGCGCGGAATACTTCGCGCCGTACAGGGCGGGACGCGGATTGTCGGTCATGCCGCCGTCGACGCCGACGTGCGTCACGATTCCCGGGATCTTCTTGACCGTCGCCACGCGATACAGGGTGATGCCGGCCTCCGAGACCAGCCATCGACCTGGTTCGATGATCACCTTCGGACGCGGCATTCCGTACGCGGCGCATCCCGCCCCGATCCGCTCCATCAGGGGATCGGTGAACGACGCGATATCAGGCGTCCGCTCGTCGGGAAGATACGCGACGCCGAACCCTCCGCCGACGTTGAGTTCTTTCGTTTCAAAGCCCAGTATTTTCCGGAGTTCGTTCATATGCTCCATCAGGATGTCGACGGCAAGGAGATGCGAGGTGTTCTCACGGATCTGCGATCCGACGTGAAAGTGGAAGCCGTGGAGTCGCAGACCTTTCGACGACATGCACAGCTCGACCGAACGCGCGAGGCTGTCGTCGGTCAGCGGAACGCCGAACTTCGAGCCCGTATGTCCGGTGATCACGTATTTGTGCGTGTGCGCGTCAACGCCTGGAGCGACGCGAATCAGGATATCCGCGGGGCGCCCCTTCCTCTCCGCGATCGAGCGAAGCAGATCGAGCTCCATGATTCCGTCCACGACGATCCGCCCCACGCCCGCTTCGAGCGCGAACTCGAGTTCCGCCTCAGTCTTGCTGTTTCCGTGGAAGTATCCCCGCTCCATCGGAAACCCCGCCGCACGGGCCGCATGGATTTCCCCGCCCGAAACCATGTCCAGCCCCAGTCCTTCGGAGGCGACAAGCGCACACATCGCCAGCGGCAGAAAAGCTTTTCCGGCATAGACGGCCTGGGTATCGGTCCACCGGTCGAGGAAGGATCGCCGGAGCGCTTCGATTTTCTCCCGAACCAGCGTCTCGTCGATCACATAGAGCGGCGTCCCGAACCGATCCGCAAGCCCGGCGGCGTCGCAGCCGCCCCATACAAGCCGTCCCTCTCGAATCATCGTCGTCCCCCCAGAATACAAAAAAGGCCCGTCCCCAAAGGGACGGGCCTGAACCCGCGGTACCACCCAACTTGAGCGCGTCTGCGCTCCGCTCGGATCCGATAACGGAGATCCAGCCCGTGAACGTACTCCGCTCCAGAACGAAGCTTTCCGTCCAGGCTCCGCGGATTTTACGCTTCCGCACATCGCCAAGGGGTTCTTCCAGCCGGCGAAACCCCATCTCTGGTGGCGAGATCGCACGAAAACACTCCGCCTCATCGCTTTTTCACTATGAAGTCCTGGTGATTATACAGGAGCTTCGAAGGTGCGTCAATGAATCATTCTCCGACTTTTCGCAGAAGCGCGCGAATGGTTACCTCCCGCCGGCGTGACCTTCCCCCGCTCGGTACCGTTCCAGCGCCCGCGCGAAGCGTTCGGCGCCTTCCCAGGCCTGCTCGGGAGTGACCTTCGAGAACGAGAAACGAAGCTCCGTCTCTCCGTCCCCGGGATTCGCGAAGAAGATGGCCCCCGGAATGACGCCGACAGCCTCTTCTTCCGCCGCGAACCGGGAGAACTCGATCGAACGGATCTCCGGCGCGTGTCCCCAGATGAAGAAACCGCCGCCCGGTCGTTCGAACGATACGCCCTTGCTTCCGGCATGTTTCGAGAGCGCGTCCGAGAGGGCGTCCCGGCGCTCCGAATAGACCTGTCGCAACCGCTCCAGGTGCCCCGCGAAGCTCGGCCCGGACACGACGGAGAAAACGGCCCGCTGGAGAAACGCGGGAAGCCCCAGCTCGAAGGTCAGACGCAGCATCGCGACCTTCGGCGCGAGGATTTCCGGGAGAATCATCCAGCCGCACCGGACGCCCGGAACGACGATCTTCGAAAAACTCCCGAGCGAAATGATGCGATCCCCGTCTTCGGCGACAGCCGAATAGGGAAGCTCCGGCATCTGGTCGTACCACAGAAAACGGTACGGATCGTCCTCGATCAGGATCGTATCGTGTTTTCGCAGGACGGC
>CAZVUT010000178.1:0-5763 GCA_964630155.1 uncultured Synergistaceae bacterium | reverse complement strand
CCGGCCTCCCGGAGCGCGGCGGCGCGAGAACGGCCCAACGAATGGGCGAGATGGAACATTGGTCTGTAGCGGGATATCCGGTGAACAGCGGGGCTCTCCCTCTCGGCGAGAAACTGCTGTTCGATTTGCGGAAAAACCGTTCGGGGAGAGAAGAATCCGTATCTTCTTCAGGTACGGATTCTTTGCGTTCCTTCGTCCTGGATGTCCTGAGGCGCCTCGGGATGTCCGTTTCAACGACTCGGGGAGAACACGGGGAATCGCTCTCAATCTCCCGCCCGGGCGATCCCGGAATCGACGCAACGGCGGAACGCGAATGCGACGCGTGGGCGCTTCGCATTCCTGCGGATGAAAAGGGCGGACCGGATGTTCGGCTCGTATGCCGACGACTCCCGTCTTCAAGGACTCCGGGCGATGTCGCCCGCACGGCGCTCGGCGGAGCGGACATCCCGCTTCCCTTCAGGGCCGACGGGGCTCTTTGCGTCGTCCCATCCGTCCTCCAACGCATCGGGAACGAAGGATTTTTGGCGTTGCGCCGTCTCACCGACGCGCTCTATTCGTGTGACGCCGAGCTTGGAACAGGAGAGTCCATCTCCGAAAGCACCAAGGAAAAACTCAAGAATGAACTGAAGCGATACAGGGGATTCCTTTCGAGTCTTCTCTTCGGAAAGGAAGGCGTTCTTCGCGCGGATATGATGGGGCGGCGCTTCTCTTCGAGCGGGCGCGCCGTCATCATCCCGCATCCGTCTCTCCGTCCGGACGAAGTGTTGCTCCCCTGCGTCATGGCTGCCGAGATCCTCTCCGGCGCTCCGGACGTATCCAGGCGTCTGAATCTCAAGCACCGGCCGGCTGACTGCGACACTCTCCGGCAGGCCTTCGAGGATTCCCCCGTCTGGGTCCTTCTCATCAGGCAGCCGAGCCTGCACCGCCACAGCGTCCAGGCTTTTCGCGCACGCCTGTGGGACAGGCCGGTCATCGGCATTCCCCCCCTTGTGACACCAGGATTCAACGCCGATTTCGACGGCGATACAATGGCTGTCTTTCTACCGCCGGAACCCTACGCGAAAGACCTTCAGGCTTTTTCGATCCTTGAGAACCCGGGCCTTGTCGGAACGGGAGAAATCGCGTTCCAAAGCGGCCTCGATCTTGCGCTCGGCTGGCATTCGATGGCCCCCGGTCGCCGAAAAGCCTGGATCGACCGCCTGAAACCGGAGGACAGAACTCCGGAGAAGACGGAAAAACTCAAAGGATACCTCCCGCGGCTGATCCGCGAACTTGCCGACATTTCCTCCGATGCCCGGGGCGAGATTCTTCGGGACTTGCAGATGGATTTGTGCGCCGCCTCAACCGGCGCCGCGAGCATTCCGCCGCTCGATTTTGAACGCCTGGCGTCGCTCGGGCTTTCCGATACACCCGTTCCCGCTTCGCCGGAAGAAGAGACGAAGGCGAAACAGAACGCCGACAAACGGATTGATTCCGCCCTGCGACGCTTCGGCCGATCGGACATCAGCGTTCTCGTCACAAGCGGGGCAAAGGGAGATCCCGACGGGCTCAGGGCGATGACGGGTTTTCTGGGGCATCAGGACGTGTACTCGAAAGACCGGTTCGGTGAGGACATCTGGAACAACGATACGTGGATCAAAGGGAACCTGTGGAGAGGGCTGACGGACGACGAATTGTTCCGGTTTTCCTCCGTTTGCCGGGACGCCATGACGTCGAAGAAGCTCTCCGTCGCCGAGGCCGGGTATCTCACACGCCTGCTCGCCGAGGGGCTCTTTGAGACCGCGGTGACGCAGGAAGACTGCGGCGCAACGAAGGGGCTGTCGGTTTCGTTCGCGGATGGCCGTCTGTTCATCCGGGCGAACGGCGAGGCGATTCCCTTCCCGTCTTCCAACAATACGGCCGCCGATCTGGAACGTCTGGCCTGGGGGCGCGTCCCGACGGGGTTGAACACGCCGCTTTCCATGAGCGACCTGCAGACCGTTCTGTCGTTCTGGAACGCCGGCTCGGCTCGTCCGGAGAACGCACAGAACTCGCCTCTCATCGATCATCTCGTTCGGAATTCCGGCGTATTGCAGCTCCGCTCTCCGCTTTTCTGCACGGCGGAGGCGCCGGGGCTGTGCCGATTGTGCTGCGGCGCCGACATCTCCGGGAAGCCATACGACCGCAGAACGTTGCTCCCGATTGGAACACACGTCGGCGTGAACGCAGCGCAAGCCATCGGAGAACGGGGGACACAGCTTGCGATGAAACGCTTCCACAGCGTCGGCTCGGTCGCCGCGCCGATCGACAGATTGAAATCCGTTCTTCTGAAACATTCCGAGCTTTCCGGAAGCGAGGCGCTGCACATGAGATTGCGCGAACTTTTGACGGATGTGTTATGTGAATCGGGGAAAGAGCCGGGAACAGCCCGGAAGGATCTGCCACAGCAGTTCATCCACTACGAAATCGCGCTGCGCGACGCGCGTGGGCTCAGGCAAGCGGCGCTGGCTCGGGGAGACGGCGATATTCTGGCCCGACTCGCCTACGAACAGGGGCTTTCCGTCCTGGGAAAAATTGCCCCTTCCGAGAGCCGGACCGACACGTTAACGTCTTTCAAAAGCAGTCTGCTCTGGAACCAACCGCGTGACGGGAGGGACGATCGATGACGCCGATTCAGCGAAACCGGTCCGGAGAACGCAACACGGAGAGACAGAGAGATGTTCAGCGCAAAACGACGACCGAAACAGCACGGAAACACCAGCGGCGACGCGGAGTCTCGTCGATTTTTTCGGTTACTCAGGAAGACGAGGCGCTGCCGCTGGATCTCTTCGAGCCGGTAGTCGAAGATGAGGCGGAGTCGCCCGACTTCGAGGACTTCGCGGACGATGAGGATGATTCGTTCATCCCGGAGGACGAAGACCGACATGACGCCGAAACCGGAAACGTTATGCCGATCTGGCTCTGGACGGGATCACGAATCATTTGGAGTTGCGGGAAGTTCGGCTGGGGCCTGCGGCATCGCGAAACGTTCCGCCGGGCCATAGAGCGCTTTCTTCGCATCCTTTCCGAGGACGCCGCCTTTCATCCCGCGCATCCGGCATACGCTCTCGGCGTCTTTCGGGGATCCTGGTTCCCTCTCCTCGATAATGCGAACGTCGGAAAGAAGAAGGGGTCTTGGGTCGAAAACTGTTCAAAGGCAGGTCTCCTCGTTCCCGGAGAACGGGGCATGATCCGGCTCGACAGGTTCTTCGCCGGACAGGGGCGCGGAGCCGCAAGTCTGCCCACGGTGATTGAACGGAGGATGATCGAATTTTACTGCGCGGATCTGAACGAACGCGGGACCGGGAAGCTCCTCTGGAAAAGCGACGTTCCGGAGCGAATCCTTGACGTCCACACGCGTACGGTCGAGCTTGCGGCGAAGGCGTTACGGGGCGTCTTCGGAGATCTGTTGCCGGAAGACGCTCTTCCGAACGTTCTGGAAGCATCGACGCTTCAGAGGAAGCGCTTCTCGCAATACCGGCAATGGATCTCGAACGTCCCTTCTTCAAATCGGAGGGGATGAATCGCCATGAGAAAGAAAAATGCTTCCGGGGGACAAGAAAGCACTGAAACGACAAGAATCCCGCAACAGAAAAACGACGACCTGAAACGTCTGACAGTCGGAATCCGTATGGGGCAAGACGCTGCTGGCGACGCTATTCTCGACCTTGTTCAGCGAGTCATCAAATATCTTGAGGGAACGGCGTCCGAGAAATCGGAGTTTGAAGGGATAAGGAATTCGGATATCACGGATCAGGATCGTCCGGCTTTTGATCTGTTGATCGGCACGCCCCGTCCTCTCAGGATCTTTGCGGATTCCAACAACCGAACGGCACGACCGGTCGTCTCTTCCATTCCGACGATCGTCCTGATTCCTCGGGATCACGAAATATGGGACGCCGATTTGACGGGCGTGCTGCAATCGAGCGTCTTCGATGTCAGGTGCGTGTGCAGGGTCCGTCGCCTTCTCACCGGCCCCGGAAATGAGTGGCCCGATCCGGAAGAGTTCGGAATGTTTGTTGAGGTTTTCAAGGTGCTCTGGCGGAACAAATTGCGGTGTCTCGAAATCGGCGAAGAACGAATGGTTAAGGACATCCACTGGAAGGCGCGGGTCTCTGAAGACAATTTGTCTCCGGGGTATACCAGCCTCTTCGCCGATCCGGGAACGCAATCAATGTCGCGCTCCGTCAAGGACGCGATCTCGCAGATGCGGGAGAAGGCCCGGTCGTTCGACATCGCCGCAGAGCATTTCGATCCGCAAGGCAACTGCTTTGAACGATATGAAACGGCGATACGGGAACGAAAGAAGGGCTCGGCGACCGCGGCCGTCAGGGGCGCACGCATCCCGTCGATCCTGCTTCTCGGACAGACGGGCACGGGGAAGACCCTGCTCGCGCGCTGGATCGCGCGAGAGATTCTCGGCGACGAAGCGTTCCACCGCGTCAATATTTCGACCTTCAACAAGGAATTGATCGACGGCGAACTCTTCGGAGTGACGAAGGGATCGTACACGGGTGCCGATTCCGAAAAGCTCGGTGAGTTTCTGAAAAACCGGGGCCGAGTCGTCTTTCTGGACGAAATCGGCGATATGGATCCCCGGTGCCAGGTGCGTCTCCTCACCTATCTCGACGAGGGAATGGTCCGTCCGCTCGGATGGAGCGGCGACCCAATCCCTGCGCCGTGTGTGGTCGTCGCCGCGACCAACAAACCCGTCGACCGTCTTGCCGAGACGGACGATGCAGCCTTCCGACGGGATCTATTCCACCGATTCGATCACGTCGTTCGCATCCCCTCTCTTTCGGAACGTCGGAAGGACATGCGGCTCCTCATCAGCCTCACGTTGCAGGAGGACGAGGTCAATCCGCAGAGGGCCGTCAAACGCATCAGTCTCGATGCGGTGTACGCGCTCGAGCAACGGGACTATCCGGGGAATTTCCGGGAACTCCGGAACGTTCTCCGGATGGCCTGCGCCCGCGCATTTCGTGAAAGAAGCGAGTGCCTCTGTCTCCGACATCTTCTGTAACAACGGAGAGCATCGTCTCTGTCCGGAAATGATTCCGGCCCCGATCACGGGAGCCGGCATCATTTTTTTCCGACATGCGGCGCTTTCCGACATGACGCCGTAAAGTGTCGCCGGAATGCGGTATTGTAGTCCTGTCGGAAGGACGAACGCAGGGGGGCTTGGGCTTCCCGAGACGAACCAACCAGGAGGGCTCGAACATGAAAATCATCGAAGGCATGAAACGTCTCAGAGTGATCGAAAAGCGAATGGAATCGCAGGAGCGAGCCATTACCGAGTATTCATCGAAGCTCTCCACTGAGATGCCGCGCTTCCGGACGAAGGAGGATCAGGCGAAAGAGGTCGCCTCCCTCATTCAGTCGAACAACGATCTGTGCGCGGAATACCTCAAGACGAAGCGCTCGATCGAATACACGAACCTGAAGGTGACCGTGGAGCTTCAGGGAAAGTCCTACTGCATTTCCGACCTTCTCGTGATCAAGCGGAAGCTGTCGAAAATGATGGTGGCGACCTACCGCTCGCTGAACGACTGCATGGCGCAGAGCCGCCTCAGAAACGCCCCGAAGTTCGACGGGGAGACCCCGAAAGTCGAGGTCCTCTACGACGAACGGGAAAAACTCGAGAACATCCGAAAGTGGCAGGATCTCGAGGACGCGATCGATTCGAGGCTCGAGGTCGTGAACGCGACGACCGATCTGGTCGATATGGAGTAAGCTTCCGGGAGG
>CAZVUT010000177.1:0-5774 GCA_964630155.1 uncultured Synergistaceae bacterium | reverse complement strand
TACACGATGGGGCTGACCGAACAGTGGATGAAGCAGCGGGGGCACGACCAGCCCGTCATGCTGGTGGAGTTCGTCATGCGACGGATGTTCGGCTCCTCGGAAAGCCTGCTCGCGCACGACATGTATCAGTTCGACGACTATTCGAAGTACGTCGCGACGCGGTTCGACGCGGCGGCGAAGGCGAAGCGCCGCGAGGAGCAATTCCCCGTGGACTGCCGGAAGGCCTTCGAGCTGGGCGAACGGCTCGCCCGCCAGGCGGGGGCCGAGAAGCGGTAAGACAGAAGGCGCGGACGGAAAAATGGGGGGCAAGGCCCGCTACGCAGTCCCCGCCCCCTTGTTTTTCGACATAACCGAACGGTTTGCTATTCCGTCCGGACCGCCCTGCTCCAACCCTTTTTCGTGAGGACGTCGATCGCGATGCCGATCTGCCGGGGCGAGAAGCGGCGTTTCCGTTCGTTCCACGCGTGGACCTTGCGGACGACGTCATCCCGGGAGCCGACGGAAGCGTGTTTTATAATCCAGTGAACCGTGGACAGAAGTTCAAGGCCGAACGGGGATTCAAACCCTTCGACAAGCTCTGCGACCTTCTCGAAGTTCTTTCGCGTGTCAGGGTGCTGCTCCAGAAGCTGCGCCGCGTCCTCAACCGCCCCCGGAACGAGTTCCAGCTGCTTGTCCGGCCCGTCTCCGCCATCCGCGTACCCCACGATATAATGCCCTTCCATCGCGTTCAGCACGTGCCGCAAATTTTGGGCATAGGGACCATACGGCGCCTGTACGAAACTGAGCCGAAGTCCCTCGCCGGCTTCCTGCATGAAATACATCAGCTTGTGAACCTCCAGAAGCGTGATGAACGGATCGAGCAGACCGGCGAGATAGCGCTGCATCAGTCCGACCAGCGCCGCACGTCCCTGCGTCATCGACGGCGCCTGAAGCGGATGCGCCATACTCTCCGGGGCCGGAGCCCCGGACGGTTCATACACGATGATTGTCACACCGGCGCAATCGGAAAGGGCCGATTCAATCCGTTCCCTCACGTCGGACCATCTCAGTCCGCCGAGCCCGCTGCCGAGCGGCGGAATGGCGATCGAGCGGATCTTTCGCTCGCGAATGACTTCCCTGAGCGCGCGCAACCCTGCTTCGATGTCCTCGATGCGGCTCTTGCCGCGCCAGTGTCGCTTCGTCGGGAAATTGACGATGTATCGCGGCGGAAGGAGCGACCCCGTCTCAAAGACGAACATTTGTCCGGGCCGGACCTGTTCCTTGCGGCACGCCGCGGCGTACGCCTTGAAATTATCGGGGTAGGCGTTCTTGAACTGAAGCGCGATGCCGCGTCCCATCACACCTACGCAGTTGACCGTGTTGACGAGCGCTTCCGCCTCGCATTTCAGAATATCGCCGCTTGCATATTCGATCACTGCCTTCACCCCTCTCGCCCTTTGATTTATTATACCGTTGCATCGTCCCATCGTTCACGGAGCCCGACGCGTCTTCGGCGGTTCGCGGCGCCGCCCGTGCGCCTCGCTTTTTTCCTGCTCTTGCTTTATCGCCGGTTCATGATTATTGTATGGAGCGGTGTCGGATATTCCGCACCTGGAAGGGCCCAAACGAACATTTCATGAAAAACGCAAAGAGCGATACCCGCTCCGAACGCGGCGCCGGAAGCCCCGGCGATGCGCGCACAACAGGCTCCCGATGGGAAGGTGGCACGTGTGAGGCTCGAAGAACTCCAGCCCGAATCCGTGATCCGGGGCATCCTGCCCGACGCCCCTGTCACGGTCGTCAGCGCGAAATGGCACGGCTCGGACGCGCTCACGCTCCTGTACCGGGGGCCGACGGGCAGGGCGGAGGAACAGATCGTCTTCCGGCACGACGAGCCGCGCCTCGAAATCGTCACGGCGGGGCGGCCGTGGGCCTTCGACGGCGACGGAGCGCTCTTCCGGCTCGTGGCCGAGGCGCACCGAATCCGCCTCGCGCACCTCTTCGACCCGCTCCTTGCGGTGCACACGTCGCTCGTCGACCCGCTGCCGCACCAGATAACCGCCGTCTACGAAGCCATGCTGCCCCGGCAGCCGCTCCGGTTTCTGCTCGCGGACGACCCCGGCGCGGGAAAGACCATCATGGCGGGGCTCCTCATCAAGGAGCTGATCGCCCGGGCCGACCTCCGGCGCTGCCTCATCGTCTGTCCCGGCAGCCTCGCGGAGCAGTGGCAGGACGAACTTCACCGGCGGTTCCACCTCCCGTTCGAAATCCTGACCAACGACAAACTCGAAGCGGCCCATACAGGAAACTGGTTCGTCGAAAACGACCTCGCCATCGCCCGGCTCGACAAACTCGCCCGCGACGACGACGTCCGGCGGAAGCTCGGTTCGCCCGACTGCCGGTATGACCTCATCGTCTGCGACGAAGCGCACAAGCTCTCGGCCACCTTCTTCGGCGGCGAGGTGAAATACACGAAGCGCTACCGACTCGGACAGCTCCTCTCCGGAATCACGCGGCACTTCCTGCTGATGACCGCGACGCCGCACAACGGCAAGGAGGAAGACTTCCAGCTCTTCCTCGCGCTGCTCGACGGCGACCGTTTCGAGGGGCGTTTCCGGGACGGCGCGCATCAGGTCGACGTCTCGGACCTCATGCGCCGGATGGTCAAGGAGAGCATCCTCAAAATGGACGGAACGCCGCTCTTCCCCGAGCGGATCGCCTACACGGTCCCCTATCGGCTGTCGGATGACGAGGCGAGGCTCTACCGGGACGTCACCGAGTACGTTCGGAAGGAATTCGACCGGGCCGCGGCGCTCGAAAACGGCAAGAGATCGGGAACCGTGGGATTCGCCCTCACGATCCTGCAACGGCGGCTCGCGTCGTCGCCGGAAGCCATCTATCAGTCACTCCGCCGCCGCCGGGACCGGCTCGAAAAACGGCTCCGGGAGCTGGAGCTTCTGCAGCGGGGCGCGTCGATCCCCGAAATCTCCGGAACCCTCCTCGACGCGGACGACGTCGACGATCTCGAGGACGCCCCCGAGACCGAAGTCGAAAACGTGGAGAAAGAGATCCTCGACCAGGCCACCGCCTCGGAGACGCTTGTCGAACTGAAGGCGGAAATCGAAACGCTGACGCGCCTCGAAGCCCTCGCCGCAGAGGTCCGCCGGTCGGGGCTCGATGCGAAATGGCGCGAACTCGCCGCGCTGCTCGGCGAACTCTTCACGCCCGCCGCGTTGCAGGGCCGCGTCGCGCAGCCGAAGAGCGAGATCCCGAAGCCCGTCCCCTCGCCGCGACAGAAGCTCGTCGTCTTCACCGAACACCGCGACACGCTCGCATACCTCGAAGGGCGGATCGGATCGCTGCTCGGCCGCCCGCAGTCGGTCGTGACCATACACGGCGGACTGGGGCGCGAGGAACGCCGCAAGGCGCAGGAGAACTTCCTGCACAACCCGGACGTCCAGGTGCTCCTCGCGACCGACGCCGCCGGGGAGGGCATCAACCTCCAGCGCGCGCACCTGATGGTCAACTACGATCTGCCGTGGAACCCCAACAGGCTGGAACAGCGCTTCGGCCGCATCCATCGCATCGGGCAGACCGAAGTCTGCCATCTCTGGAACCTCGTTGCGGAGGAAACCCGCGAGGGCGACGTCTACCGGACTCTGCTCGAAAAACTCGAAGAGGCGCGGACCGCGCTCGGCGGGCGCGTCTTCGACGTGCTCGGCAAACTCCAGTTCGAAGGGCGTCCGCTGCGCGACCTCCTGATCCAGGCGATCCGCTACGGCGACCGTCCCGACGTCCGCGCGAAGCTCACGCGGGCCGTCGAAAACTGCGTCGACCGGCGCGCCATCGAAGCGCTCCTCGAAGAACACGCCGTCGCGCACGACATCATGGACGCAAGCCGCGTCGCCCGCGTGCGGGAGGACATGGAGCGCGCGGAGGCCCGGCGGTTGCAGCCGCACTACGTCGAATCGTTCTTTCTCGAAGCCTTCCGGCGGCTCGGCGGAACCGTCCGAATGCGGGAGCCGCGACGGTACGAAATTGCGCACGTCCCGGCCCCGGTCCGAAACCGCGATCGCCAGACCGGAACGGGCGACCCCGTGCTCGCGAAATACGAGCGCGTCGCCTTCGAGAAAGACCTCATCGCGCCCCCCGGACAACCGCTCGCGGCGTTCGTCTGCCCCGGGCACCCGCTGCTGGACGCGGTCCTCGACCTCACGCTGGAGCGCTGCCGTGACCTGCTGAAACGGGGAACCGTCCTCGTCGACGAACGGGACTTCGGAACGGAGCCGCGCGTGCTCTTCTTCCTCGAACACGCGATACAGGACGCCGTCGTCCTCGCGTCCGGCGAACGCCGAACGATCTCGCGGCGGATGCTCTACGTCGAAATCGACGCGCCCGGGCGGACGCGCCATCTGCACTACGCGCCGTACCTCGACTACCGGCCGCTTGCGGAAGGCGAGCCCTCCGCGGGCGACATCCTCGCCCGGCCGGAGTGCGCGTGGATCTCCCGGACCCTCGAAGACCGGGCGCAGAACCACGCGATCGAAACGGTGGTCCCCGAACACGTCACCGAAGTGCGCACGCGCCGCCTCGAACGGATCACGAAGACGCGCGCGGCCGTCCGGGACCGCCTGACCAAGGAAATCTCCTACTGGGACCACCGGTGCGAGGAACTCAAGCTCCAGGAGCAGGCCGGACGCCCCGCCGCGCAGATGAACTCGGGCGAAGCCCATCGCCGGGCGGACGACCTACAGGCGCGCCTCGCGAAGCGCATGGACGAACTCGACCGAGAGGCCGGAATATCGGCCCTGCCGCCCGTCGTCCTCGGCGGGCTCGTCGTCGTCCCGAAGGGCTTCCTCGACGCATGGAGCGGCAAGGCGGCGCAGGCTGTGCGGTGCGCCGACACGCAAATATCGGCGGCGCGGGCGCGCGCGGCCGTGATGCGCGCCGAACGCGCGCTCGGCTTCGAGCCCGTCGACCGGGAATTCGAACGCCTGGGCTACGACGTCGAAAGCCGCGACCCGAAAGACGGTCGCCTGCGCTTCATCGAGGTCAAGGGGCGCGTCGCCGGGGCGCCGGCCGTCACCGTGACGCGCAACGAAATCCTGTACTCGCTCAACAAGCCCGACGACTTCATCCTCGCGCTCGTCGAATTCGGCGACGACGGAAGCGAGCGCGTGCGCTACGTCAGGCGGCCCTTCCGGCGCGAGCCGGACTTCGCCGTCACGAGCGTGAACTACGACTTCGCCGAACTGCTTGCGACCTCCGAAGATCCCTCCTGACGGAAAGGACCGTGAATCCATGACGCAAAAGAAGAAACTCATCGAAGTCGCTCTGCCGCTTGAAGCCATCAATAAGAGCGGAGCGCAGGAAAGAACCATCCGGCACGGGCACCCGAGCGCGCTGCACCTCTGGTGGTCGCGAAAACCTCTTGCCGTTGCGCGGGCCGTGATCTTCGCGCAGATGGTCGACGACCCCTCGTCGCACCCCGACATCTTCCCGACGCCCGAGGCGCAGGAGATGGAACGCGACCGACTCTTCGGCCTCATCGAAAAGCTCGTGCTCTGGGAGAACACGACGAACGACGAGGTTCTCGCCCAGGCCCGCGACGAGATATGGAAATCGTGGCGGCGGACGTGCGCGGAAAACCGCGACCATCCGCGTGCGGCCGACCTCTTCGACCCGGACAGATTGCCCGCGTTCCACGACCCGTTCGCGGGGGGCGGCGCGCTGCCGCTCGAAGCCCAGCGCCTTGGGCTGGAAAGCTGGGCCTCGGACCTGAACCCCGTCGCCGT
>CAZVUT010000176.1:0-5806 GCA_964630155.1 uncultured Synergistaceae bacterium | reverse complement strand
CTACACGAAGCGAAAATTTCGTCAAGGGCTCGTGAACGATGCGACAATGTCGAAGGATCACCCTTTCAGATTTGCTATAATAGCGTCCGTTGCAGACGAAACGCACAGCGAGGTGGAACACTCTTGTCGCAGGAACAATATTTCAAGGATATCGCGGAGATTCTCGAAGTCGATGCGGAGTCTCTCTCTCCGGAAACAGATTTTCGCAATGTTGTGGATTCCTGGTCCTCAATGACAGGATTCGCAATGATCATTTACCTCGAAGACACATACGGCGTTTCTGTGGATCCAGATCGGTTCTCCTCCCTGAATACGCTCGGCGAATTGTATTCCTTGGTCGCTCCCGGCGTTGCTTGCGAAACAGGCGGGGTGAAATAGTATTTCATGGAAGAAATCATCCTGAAAACCGTGAGTGAGGTTCTCGACTGTCCCGTCTCAAGGACAACGCAAAAACTCGACATCCCGGAATGGGGTTCCCTGAAGATGCTCCAGATCATCATGGCGCTCGACGAGATCGGGATTTGTCTGCCGCTTGAAAAAATAGCGGATATCCAAGGAGTTCCCGACATAATCGCGTTGGCTTCCGGGGAACCGAAATGACCGGAACCGTCGAAGGAGTATCGATCAGGGGAATCGCCGCCTGTGTTCCCCAGCGGGAGATCGACAATCGCGTCTTCGGCGCGGCGCTGTTCGGCGACGAGATCGAAGCCGTGGTTTCGACGACAGGCGTCGAAAAACGACGCGTATCGACCGAGAGACGAACGACATCGCTGGACCTCTGCATCAAGGCGGCGAAAGCGCTCAAGGAAGCCGGATCGTTCGATTTTTCGGCATTCGGAGGGATCGTCTTCGTTACGGAGAGTCCAGACTATCTCATGCCCAATAACGCAACACAGGCGCAGACAATTCTGGGACTCCCGGTTTCTTCCTTCGCCTTCGATGTCAATCTCGCGTGCTCCGGGTATCCCTACGGTCTTTGGGTCGCAGCGATGTGCGCCCGATCGACCGGAAAGCGGACACTTCTGCTCGACGGAGAGACGAACTCGCATTTCGCTTCCCCGTTTGATAAGGCGACTGCGCTCCTCTTCGGCGACGCCGGAACGGCGACCGTTCTTGAACCCGACGCAGACGCCTCGTCTTGGCTTTTCGAGTTCGAGACGGACGGGGCGGGCAGGGATGCGCTCATCATCCCCGGCGGAGGGTACCGAAACAGGATAACCTCCGACAGTGCCATGTATATCGACTACCCCGACGGAGGACGTCGTCGCCCCATCGACATGCAGATGAAAGGCATGGATGTCTTTTCGTTCGTCGTCCGCCGCGTCCCGGGAACCATCGAGAGCCTGCTGCGCGCGCAAGGCAAGACTCCCGACGATTTCGACTTTCTCGTCTTGCATCAGGCGAACAGGTTCATGATTCGCCAGGTCGGCAAGAAACTCCGCTTCCCGCAGGAGAAGGTTCCGATCAGCATTGATCGCTTCGGAAACTCGAGTTCCGCCACGGTCCCGCTGACGATATGCGCGAACCTGAGCGAACAGATCGCCAAGGGTCCGCAGCGAATGATTCTCTCCGGCTTCGGAGCAGGGCTCTCAATCGCGTCGGTCTCCCTGACGATCGGTCCGTGTGTCTGTCCGGAAGTGGTCGAATATGTGGAATGACGGCTGGATCGTCATCGCGGGAGCATCGCGGGGAATCGGCCGGGCGGTTGCGGATCGGCTCTCGAGCGATGACGTGCGCGTCGTTCTTTCTGCACGCGACGAACGAGCGCTCGAAGAGGTCGCCGCGTTGTACTCGCCTGAGCGGCGCCGGATGATTCCGTGGGACTTCTCGGTTCCGGAATCGCTCGAAGAGTACGCGAAACTGGTCGCCGAAAAGGCAGGGCCGGTCTCCGGAATGGTCTATTGCGCGGGGAAACAGAAGACGCTCCCGATTACCCTTTCGAAACCGGCCGTCGCGCGGGATATTTTCGATCTCAACACATTTTCGGCCATCGAACTCGTTCGGGTTCTCTCGAAAAAAAAACTACTTCTCGCCGATGGCGCTTCGTATGTCCTGCTTTCGTCCGTCTCGGCGCACGAAGGCGCTCTTGGAAAAGCATTGTACGCCGCAAGCAAGGCCGCTCTGGAAGGCTTCATCCCCGCCGCCGCCGCTGAGCTGGCGCAAAAGCGCATCCGACTCAACGCGCTCGTTCTCGGCGTTGTCCGGACCGATATGTCCCTCGAATTCATGGACAAGATGACCGCCGAACAGCGGGCGCTTATGGAAGCCGGATATCCGCTCGGACTCGGAGCCCCGGGAGATGTCGCATCCTTTATCCGGTACCTTCTTTCGGACGAATCCCGCTGGATCACAGGTCAGCCGTTCGTTCTCGACGGAGGACGCTCCGTGAGGGGGGTCTGACCGTGCGCGATCTCGTCGTGTACGGCGCAGGAGGTCTGGGTCGCGAGGTGCTCCGGATCGCGGAGGACATCAACGCAACGCGGAGTCCTTCGGAACGCAGCAGCATTCTTGGATTCTTCGACGACGGCGTTCCCCAAGGAACGCTCTTCGGACGGTATCCCGTCCTGGGCGGACTTTCCCGACTGCAATTCTGGGAAACGCCCCTTGACGTGGCGTTCGGCATCGCGTCGCCCGAAATCAAGAGACGGCTCGTTTGCGCCCTGTCGGCCAACGCGAACCTCTCCTACCCCGTTTTGCGCCACCCGCTGTCGAGCATCGCATCCGACGCGACGCTCTCGCAGGGGTGCGTCATCGCGCAATTCGCTTTCGTATCGCTCGACTCCCGCCTCGATCCGTTCGTCTTCATGAATACGGGCGCGCAGGTGGGGCATGACTGTCGGATCGGAAAGTTCGTCTCCATCATGCCGAGCGTCAACGTTTCGGGCAACGTCGTTATCGGCGACGAAGCGTTCATCGGCGTCAAGGCGACGATTCTTCAGGGACTTTCCGTCGGCGAAGGCGCGACGGTCGGAGCAGCCGGCCTCGTCGTTTCCGACGTCCCGGCCGGCTGCACCGTTCTCGGAAACCCGGCGCGCATCGTCAAGCGCCCGGAAAAAGCGGAAATCCCCGAGAAATAGCGCACCCACAGGAGACATTCATAATGAAGATCGCCCTTCTCTCGAACATCACAATCGAAAGCCTCGCATCCAGATATCGCTCCGAAGCCGGAGACGATCTCTTCGTCTCTCGCGGGTACAACACATGGATGCAGGAACTCGTCGCTCCGTCTTCGGATCTCTACGCCTTCGCCCCCGCGATCGTGTTCGTTCTCCTCGACGGACGGGAACTCCTCCCCGACGCCTGGAGCGAGTCGGAAGCGTTTTCCGGGCTCGATTCCACGCTCGCAGCCCTTTCTGCGGCGATCCGTGCGCATACGGACATATCGTTCGTCGTCTCCACCCTCGACATTCCGCGACGGTCGCTCGCGCCGCTGGCGTCTCCCCGCATCGAGGAAGCGCTCCAGGCGCGCTGGCGCGAAGGGCTCGACACGGAGGGGATCGCCGTCCTCGATCTCTCCGATATCGTCGCAACGCTGGGACGGACGCACTGCTACAGTCCAAAGATGTGGTATCTGGGAGGACTCCGGTTTTCCCACACCGGAGAAAAGGCGATCATACGCGAAATGCAGAGGATTCGAAACGCGTTCGCCGGTTCGCGGAAAAAACTTCTCGCGCTCGACCTCGATAACACGCTGTGGGGCGGCGTCGTCGGAGAGGACGGCGTCGGAGGACTTGACCTCGCGCCGACCGGGACCGGAGCGCGCTTTTATGACTTTCAGAAGCGGATAAGGGAACTGGCGGATATGGGCGTCCTGCTTGCAATCGTGTCGAAGAACAATCCCGAGGATGCGCTCGACGCCATCCGGAATCATCCGCACATGCCGCTTCGCGAAAGCGATTTCGTCGCCGTGAAAGCCAACTGGCTGCCCAAACCGCAGAATCTGAAGGATCTTGCTGAAACCCTGAACATCGGTCTCGACTCGTTCGTATTTCTCGACGACAGCCCCATCGAACGCGAGGCGGTCCGCGCGTCGCTTCCGGATGTCGCCGTCCCGGACTTTCCGGTCGACACGAGCACGCTCGAATCGTTCGTCGCCGAACTGAGCCGGGAGTATTTCCTTCTCCCGCGCGCGACCCGCGAAGATGCGGAAAAGACGGCGATGTACCGGAGCGAAGCAAAGCGTGAAGACGAAAAATCGCGGTTCGACTCGCTCGATTCATTTCTTGAATCCCTGCAAATGGAGCTTACGCTTCGCCCTCTTTCGGAAAGTGATATTCCCCGCGCGGCGCAGCTTACGCAGAAGACGAACCAGTTCAACGTAACGACGAAGCGATACACGGAGGCGGACCTCGCGCGCATGTCGCGGGATCCGTCATGCTTCATCCGGATCGGTTCCCTGACGGACCGTTTCGGGGATTTCGGGCAGATTCTGCTTCTGATCGCACACATTGACGCGCCCGACGCGACGGTCGATACGTTTCTGATGAGCTGTCGGGCCATGGGGCGAAGCGTCGAAGAAACCGCCCTGAACGTTTTCGAGAACCAGCTCAGGGACGCCGGTGTGGAACGCCTGTTCGCCCGATACGTCCCGACACCGAAAAACGCTCCCGTCGCGGATCTCTGGCCTCGCATGGGCTACGAACCGACGGATCCGCCCCGCTGCGATGCGGCCGGATCATCCGACGGGGAGCGGTGCTACGTTCTCGATCTTCGCCGAAATGCCGGCGGTTCGGGCTGGCGTCCGACGCACGTCCGCGTCATCTAGTCGATGAAAATCCTCCTGATCACGCAATGGTTCACCCCGGAGCCCGATTTCAAGGGACTCCCGTTCGCGCGCGAACTCCTGCGGCGAGGACACGACGTCCAGGTCATCACAGGTTTTCCGAACTATCCCGGCGGTCATGTCTATCCGGGATACAGGATCCGTTGGCGCCGGCGCGAGATCATGGACGGCGTTCCGGTTCTGCGGGTTCCCCTCTATCCGAGTCATGACCAGTCGAGATTCGGACGGGCCGTGAACTATCTCTCGTTCTTCGCGTCCGCATCCGTTCTCGGGGGCATGATGACGTGCAAACCCGACGTCATCTACGCCTACCACCCGCCGCTGACGACCGGACTCGCAGCGGCGGTCATCGGCGCATTCAAGCGGGTTCCCTTCGTTCTGGACATCCAAGACATGTGGCCGGACACCATCGCGGCGACAGGGATGCTCTCGAATCCGGGAACCCTGCGCACGATCGGAAAAGCATGCCGCTTCGCCTACCGCCGAGCGTCCGTCATCACCGTGCTCTCGCCCGGATTCCGGGATCTCCTGATCGAACGCGGGGTCCCCGCCGGGAAAATCCGGGTCGTCTATAACTGGACCGAGGAAAACGCGCACTCGCCTCGTCCCCGCAACTCTCAAACCGCACAGGCGCTGGGGTTGGCCGATAAATTCGTCGTTATGTTCGCCGGAACGATGGGCAGGGCGCAGGCGCTCGGCGCTGTTCTCGATGCGGCGCGAATCGTCGCGCGGAGCGCCAACGACGTCATCTTCGCATTCGTCGGCGGCGGCGTGGAAACGGACCGACTCAAAGCGAAAGCCGCTGACCGCGCCTCTCCCCTCTCCAATGTCGTCTTCCTCCCCCGACAGCCCATGTCGGCGATGGGAGACGTTCTTGCGTGCGCGGACGTTCTTCTGGTCCATCTGAAAGACGATCCGCTCTTCAGGATAACGATTCCGTCCAAAACGCAGGCGTATATGGCTGTCGGCAAACCCATCCTCATGGGAGTCGAAGGAAACGCGGCCGATCTCGTGCGACAGGCG
>CAZVUT010000175.1:0-5819 GCA_964630155.1 uncultured Synergistaceae bacterium | reverse complement strand
CAGGAGGAATTCCGTTTCCAGGAGATCATGAAGGCCATGGCGTCCCACGGGACAAAGCCGGAGGAACTCGACGGCGTCGTCGGGCGCGGAGGCCTGCTGCGTCCGATCCCCGGAGGAACCTACGAGGTGAACGAACCGATGCTCCGGGACGTCCGCTCCTGCTGTTACGGCTCTCATGCGAGCAACCTCGGCGCGCCGCTCGCGCTCCGGGTTGCGGTGCAGTCCGCCGGCAAGCGTGCGTTCATCGTCGATCCGGTCGTCGTCGACGAAATGATCCCCGAAGCGCGCATCACGGGGCTGCCGGAGATCGAGCGCCGCACGATCTGGCACGCGCTGAACCAGAAGGCGGTGGCCCGGCGCGCGGCGGCCGATCTCGGAAAGCCCGTCGAGGACTGCCGTCTCATCGTCGCGCACATGGGCGGCGGCATCTCCGTCGGGGCGCACGAGCACGGTCGGACGGTCGACGTGAACAATGCGCTCGACGGCCAGGGCCCCTTCTCCCCCGAACGGGCGGGATCCCTTCCTTCCGGCGCGCTCGTGCGGATGGCCTACAGCGGCGAGTACGACCTCGAGCAGATCATGAAGAAGATCGTCGGCGGCGGCGGACTCGTCGCGCATCTCGGAACCAGCGATCTTCGCGAGGTCGAGAAGATGATGGATTCCGGCAACGAGCGCGCGAAGCTCATCTTCGAGGCGCTCGGATACCACGTCGCGAAGGAGATCGGCGCGTGCGCGGCCGCGCTCTGCGGCCGGGTGGACGCGATCGCGCTGACGGGCGGCCTGGCGTACAGCGCTCGCCTCGTGCAGTACATCTCGGCGAAGGTTTCCTTCATCGCTCGCGTTCTCGTCTACCCCGGAGAGGACGAGATGAAGGCGCTCGCGGACGGCGCGTTTCGCGTGCTTCAGGGGCGCGAGGAGCCCCATAGCTACGGGGACTGACGCAACGGCGCAGTTCGTCGCGGCGTCGGGTTCGCGGCCGTTCGGCTTGACAACGCCCGCCTCTTGGGGCTATAAAGGGTATGGTTTCGTGAAACTTGAAAGAACAGAATATTCTGCATGAGGTTGCGCGTGTTCATGTCCAGGGTGTTCTGCCCATAGATAATAGGTGTCGTTTGATGGGGGGGAGCCTGAGGCTCCCCCCCTTTTTTCATACGCCCCGCATCGCCCGGGGGCGATCTCGATGACATGGAGGGGACAGTATGGCCAAACCGATTGTCGCACGGTGGGAGTGGAGAACGTTCGGAGCGGAATTCGAGGAACCGGAGAAGCGGATCCGAGCGCACGAACAGGGGAACTTCAAGGAGAGCGAGGAAGTGTATATTTTGTCCCGGAACAGCGACGAGAACATCAAGGTCCGGGACGACCTTCTCGACATCAAGTCGCTCCAGAATGTCAACGAGGCGAAGCTCGAGCAGTGGTTTCCGACCATGAAGGCGACCTTCCCGATCGGACGGGAGCAGCTTGTCGAACTCTTCAAGGTCTTCAAAATTCCGGAGCCGATCTTCGGACGCAAGGAGTACTCGTTCGGGCAGTTCCTGAACGAACTCGTCCGGCCGAACCAGAATCTTCGCCTCGTCAACGTGAAGAAGAAGCGGTACATCTACGTGATCAACGGCGCGATCTGCGAGATCGCCGAGACGGAATTCGACGGCGTCGCGCTGCGGACGCTGTGCGTCGAGCACGAGGATCCGGAACTCGTTCTGAAGACCGTGCGGGAACTCGCGTGCGAGGATTATCCCAATATCAATTACATCCAGGCGATGAAGAAGACCGTGGGGATGGCGTAATGGACGCTCTGCGAGCCGTCATCGACGTCGGAACGAACTCGATCAAGTTCCACGTCGCGAAAAAGATGGACGACGGGATGCTCGGGACCGTCGTCGACGAAAACGACATCGCGCGTCTCGGCGAAGGGCTGCGGGAAACCGGCCTGATCGCGCCCGAACCGCTCGAGCGCAACGCGCAGTCAGTCGCTGCGTTCGTCGCGCGCGCGCGGTCGCTCGGCGTCGAAAATCCGGAAATCGTCGGAACGATGGCGCTCCGGACCGCGAAGAACGCGGACGCTTTCATCGTCCGCGTGAAGGAGCTGTCCGGCGCGACGCTCCGCGTCATCGGCGGCGAAGAGGAGGCGCGGCTGTCGTACCTCGCCGTGATGTCCGGCCTGCCTGTGGGCGAAGGCGAACTCGTCACGTTCGACACGGGCGGCGGCAGCACGGAATTCGTCTACGGCAAGGGCGCGTCGATGCTTCGCAAGTTCAGCGTGACGCTGGGCGCGGTCCGGATCACCGAGGAGTTCTTCCGCGAGGATCCCGTGCTCCCGGGCTCGGTCGATCGCGCGTCCGCGGAGATCGTGAAGAGCCTGAAGGAAGGCGGCGTCTCCGGGCGCACGGACTTCCTCGTCGGCATGGGGGGGACCGTGACGAGCCTCGCGTCCGTCAAGTTCAGGATGGCCGTCTACGATCCGGACATCGTCCAGGGCTCCACGCTCACGCTCGATGAAATCAACGCCCAGATCGCCGACTACGCGGGGAAGACGCTCGAACAGCGCCGCGCGATCGTGGGACTCCAGCCCAAGCGGGCGGACGTCATCCTCGCGGGGGCGTGCATCGTCCGCGCGATCTGCACGCTTCTCGGCGTCGCGTCGTTCACGGTGAGCGACCGCGGCCTTCGCCACGGTCTCGTCTACGAGCTGTTTACGAAATAGGGTTCACGAGCCGGAACACCGGCCATTTCACGAAAGGGGACGTGTCACATGAAACGAATGATGCTCCTGCTTTCCGTTGTCGCAATTCTGGTTGCGTCCGCCTGCGCCGCGTTCGCGGCCTACCCCGAGAAACCGATCCATGTCGTCAACTACGTCGGCCCCGGCGGCCTCATGGACGTCACGAGCCGGAAGTTCGTCTCCATCGCGAAGAAGTTCACCGACGCGACGTTCGTCATCGAGAACAAGGAGGGCGCGGGCGGTCTCGTCGGAATGCAGGCGGTCCTCGAACAGCCCGCGGACGGCTACACCGTCTTCGCGGCCACGACGTCGAATATCGCGAAGGTTCTCACGTCGAAGAAGAACGTCGACGAGTACGTCTGGGGCTTCGAGTGGATCGCGATGCTCATGAAAGACCCCGAGTGTCTCGTCGCCGCCGCGAAGGCGCCCGTGAACTCCTGGGAGTCGCTCGTGAAGGACGCGAAAGAAAAGAACGGCGCGCAGCTCTGGACCGGTCCCGCGGCCGGAGGCAACGACCACCTGATCGCGATGAAGGTCTGGGACAAGACGGGGCTCTCCGGAAAGTGGATCCCCTACAAGTCGGGCCCCGAGGCGATGATGGCGATCCTGAGCGGTCAGGGCGTCGTCTACGTCGGCAATCCCGCCGACGTCGGCGGACGCGAGGGCTTCAAGATCATCGCCGTGGCGCGCGGCGAGCGCATGAAGCAGTTCCCG
This sequence comes from uncultured Synergistaceae bacterium, assembly GCA_964630155.1. Taxonomy (GTDB): domain Bacteria; phylum Synergistota; class Synergistia; order Synergistales; family Aminobacteriaceae; genus CALFXN01. The sequence goes on along the minus strand of CAZVUT010000175.1, from coordinate 2,383 downwards.
GACGTCCCCACGTTCGCCGAACTCGGCGTCAAGGGGCTCGAGGACGAGATCATGTGGCGCGGATTCGCCGTGAAGAAGGGGACCCCCGAAGAGGCCATCGTCTGGTGGGAGACGCTCCTGAAGAAGGTCGCGGCCGATCCCGAATGGCGCGGCTTCCTCGAGAAGGACGGCATCGACGTGGTCGATTACGGCCGCAAGGAATTCACGGAGCAGATCAAGAAGGATCTCGAAGACTCGACGACGTATCTCAAGAAGTACGGACTGATCAAGTAGAGCGACGCGCACGACGCCGCGGGGGCGCGACATCCCCCGCGGCGACTGCGGCGTGGAGGTGTTCTCCGGAATGGATGTCATCGGCTTTCTCGGAAAAGGGACGGGCGCGGTGATGCTGTTGGGCGCGTGCGCGGCGGCTCTCGCCGTCCTCTCTTTTCTCCTTCGCACCACAAAATTCGCGCCGCGGAGCGGACGGATTCTGATCGTCGCGGCGCTTCTGGAACTCTGCGGCGTCTTTTTCCTTTTGACCTTCGGACTTGAAGATATCGAGGCCGTCGGCAGCAGCGCGAAAACCGCGCCGCGTCTGTGGGCCTCGCTCCTGGCGTTCTTTTCACTCGACCAGCTCCGGCGTGTTCTCTCGGGCGACGCGAAGCCCGACCCGGAACGCGGCGATCTCTCGCGCGTCTTTCGCGCGATCGCCATCGTCGCGCTCGCGATATGGGGAATGGAATACGTCGGATTCTACATCGCCACGGGCGGGATGATCCTCCTGCTGCTTCTCCTGCTCGGCGAAAGGCGCCCGATGCTGCTGCTGTCTCTCCCCGGAGGATGGCTGGTCTTCTCGTATTTCGTGTTCGCCCGCCTGCTTTTGATGAGTCTCCCGACGGGCGCGCTCTTCGGATGAGGTGACGGCGGATGGAAATCTTCGATCATCTTCTCTACGGTCTTCAGAATCTCGCGGGCGTCACGCCGATCCTCGTCGTGATAGCCGGGGTCGTCGTCGGAATCCTCGGCGGCGCGATGCCGGGCATCTCGCCATCGATGGCGGTCGCGCTCCTGCTGCCGTTCACGTTCGGAATGTCCGCGTCGATGGGCGTCGTGATGCTTTGCGCGATCTACCTCGCCGCGAACTACGGCGGCTCGATCACGGCGGTCATGATCAACACGCCCGGGACGCCGTCGGCCGTCGTCACGGCCTTCGACGGGTATCCGCTGACCCGGAAGGGGCAGGCCGGAACCGGACTCGGCGTCTCGCTGATCGCCTCCGTCATGGGCGGGTTCATCGGGATCATCATCCTGATCCTCTTTTCGGGGCCGCTCGCGAAGCTCGCGCTCAAGTTCTGGCCCGCGGAGTACTTCGCGCTCGCGATCCTCGGCCTGTCGACGATCGCTTCGCTCGGCGGCGGCCGCTGGCTCGAGTCGTTCATCGCCGTGCTTCTCGGCCTTCTGCTGAACACGATCGGGCTCGATCCCCTGAGCGGCGTCAGCCGATTCACGTTCGACATCGTCCGGCTGTACGACGGCTTCTCGTTCATTCCGGTCCTGATCGGCCTCTTCGCGCTCAGCGAGGTCTTCTCGGGGATTGAATCCGGCGAGGTGAACGTCCCGCCGATGGTCCCGGACAGGGAAAAATCTCCGTGGCCCGGAATCCGCGACTACCTGAAGCTCAAGTACGCCATGCTCCGGGCGGGGGTCATCGGCACCGTGATCGGGATCTTCCCGGGCGCCGGCGGAACGATCGCGTCGTTCATCGCCTACGACGTCGAAAAGCGCGTCAGCAATGACCCGGACAGCTTCGGCAAGGGGACGCCCTTCGGCGTCGCCGCAGCCGAGGCGTCGAACAGCGCGTCCGTCGGCGGCGCCCTCGTGCCGCTGCTCACGCTCGGCATTCCGGGCAGCTCGTCTGCGGCCGTCCTCCTGGGCGCGCTCATGATCCACGAACTCCAGCCCGGGCCGGAACTCTTCACGAAACACCCCGAGATCGTCTATACGCTCTTCTCGAGCCTGTTCGTCGCGAACATCTTCATCCTCATCCTCGGGCTCCTCGGAGCGCGCCTCTGGATCCGCACGGCCCTGATCCCGAAGCGGGCCCTCTATCCGATGATCCTCGCGTTTTCGTTCATCGGGAGCTTCGCGGTCCGGTCGTCGATTTTCGACGTCGGCGTCTGCCTCGCATTCGGCGTCATCGGATGGATCCTCACGCGGTACGATGTTCCGGTCTCGCCGGTCGTCCTCGGGATGATCCTCGGAACCATGATCGAACAGAACCTCCGGACGACCATCATGATGGGCGGCGTCGGCCTGTTCTTCAGCCGCCCGCTGTCGCTCGCGCTCCTGCTGCTCGCGTTCGCGTCGGTCCTCGTTCCCTACCTCAGGGGGAGGAAATCCC
>CAZVUT010000174.1:0-5839 GCA_964630155.1 uncultured Synergistaceae bacterium | reverse complement strand
CGGCGCAAAAAAAGGGCCGGAGGCTCAAAGCCTCCGGCCCGGTTCGTTCCGATTCTGATTCTGATATTACTTGAACCACTTTGCCTTCATCTTGTCGAGTTCGCCGGACGCCTTCATTTCGTCGAGCGCCTTGTCGACAGCCGTGACGAACGCCTTGTCGTCGAGGTTCATCGCGAGCGCCTTGCCTGCGCCGGTGATCTCCTGTTCGAAGGCGATCTTGATCTTTCCCGCGAAGTCCTTCTGTTCGACAAACTTCTTTGCGACCGGGATATCCATCAGCGTCGCATCGACGCGGCCGAGAGAGACTTCGCGCGCGCAGTCGTCGAATTTCTGGAACGCCTTGACGGTCACGCCCTCGATCGTCTTGGAGAAGGTCTCCTGGACGGTGCCGAGCTGTGCGGCGACGGTCTTGCCCTTCATGTCCGCCAGGGTTTTCAGCGAGTCGTTGTCGGCCTTCACGAGAAAGGCGCTCATTGAGATTTCGTAGGGGGCCGAGAAGGCGACCTTCTTCGCCCGTTCGGCGGTGGCGCTCATGCCGGCCGCGATAAGGTCGATCTTCTTCGAGAGCAGGGCCGGGATGAGACTGTCAAAGGGCATGTCCACCCACTCGACCTTTTTGCCGAGTTTCAACGCGATCGCCTCGGTCATTTCGATGTCGAAGCCGACAAGGTTGTTCTTGTCGTCGCGGGACTCGTACGGGGGATACGTGCTCTCCGTTCCCACCTTTATGACGGCGTTGTCCAAAACGGCGGCTCCGGCGGATGTCACCACGAGACACAGCAGCGCGGCGATTCCCAAAAGACGTTTGATCATAGAATCTCTCCTCCTCAGTAAAATTAGGTTCATGTTTATTCTAGAAAGTGTACCCGCTTTTCCGTGCTTGTCAACGCCAGGAGAGCGTGATTCGGAGCGTTCCCTTGACGCCTTTCCCTGACGGGTCGAGCAGGACGACCTTCAGAAGCTGCCCCTTCCGGTAGCTGATGTTGAGCGGGCGTTTCCCCTGCGCGACGAGTTCGGCGAGGTTCATCCGCGCCCTCGGGGTGACGAGGTCGTCGCTCAGATACAGGAGCAACTGAAGCTCCCGGGGCAACGGGTCTCCGGAATACTCCGCCGCGATTCCCGAAAGGTAGGCCTGCATCGGCAATCCCGTCAGTTTCGTGCTCAGGTCGACGAGAATCGATTCCTTCCCCGAGAACGCCGGAGTTCCGGAATAGATTTCCGAGGATCCGGCGGACACTTGTTTCGTCTTCTCTTCGTTCGCCGTCGTTGACGCGGAAGGAGGCGCGCCTGCGCCGACTGCGGCGTCGAGTTTCATGAAGAGCTTCCGCCCGCCAGGGGCCTGCATCGGGGCCGGCGACGCGACGAAATCGTCGGACCATCCGGCAGGAAGCGCATTCGCGACCGGAACGGTTCCTTCGATCTTCTTCCCGGCTTCGGTGCGGGTCGCAACAAAGGCCGTCTCGGCGCACGCGACGCCGTAGCGGAGGGATTCCTCGACGAGAAGATCCCGGATGAACGCCCGCGCTTCCGCGCGGACATTTTCGGCGTAAATTTTCGGTCTTGGAGTCGGTCCGGCCAGCGCGAGCGCATCGGGATCGTAGCCCAGATTCCGGAGCGACTGGCGCAACGCGACGCCGTGACGGCCGGACGTCATCAGGAATTCCAGTCCGGTGACGAGCCGCGCGCCGACGAGCGCCCGGATCGCGCGGCCCTGTTCGGGCGTCGCATCGACGACAACGGCGTCAATCCGCGTATCCATCAGCGGCGACGTCAGACGGAATTTCGGCGTCCCGTCCCCGGCAGGGTACGAGCCTGCGACTGTGACGGTCCGGTTCGGCGGCAGGTCGCCGAGATCGATTATCGTCCGTCCGGCTCCGGCCCTGACGGAACGTCGTCCTGCGGCGACCGCCCCGCCGCGTTCTATTTCGAGACTCGTGTCCGCGAGGACCGGGCTCGACCACTCGCTCAGAACTTCGGAAAGCGCGGTCGTGATGTCCTCCTGTTCGGGCGAACTCGTCAGGAAGCGCGCGACGCCGCCTCCCCGCTCCGCAAGCTGCGCAGCGAGGAAGGAGTTCGGCGCCGCATCGATGCAGAGGACGCTGATCCGTCGCCGCGTCGTCCGCTCGAATTCCTCTTCGGCGAGCCGCAGGATCCGGCCTTCGTCGGAGACCTGCGCGTCCGTGACGATGAGGATGTTTCTGGCGTAGGGGCCCTTTTCGGCAGGGATGGCCACCGCCTGTTCGAGCGCGACGCCGAGTTCCGTTCCGCCGTCGTCCCGGCTCTTCAGCACGAAATCGGTGAGCTTTGCGACGTTCTCTTTCGTCGCCGGGATCGGGGTTCGCGAGTACCACTTCGTGACGTTGTGGAAGATTCCGACGGCGACGCGGTCCCGTTCCGTCAGCCCGGAAAGGAAGCTTTTCACGGCCCAGTCGGAGGACTCCCATTTCGCCCCCTGCATGGACCCGGAGTGGTCGATCAGGAGAATGACCTCGCGCGGCTGCTGCGCGGACGATTCTCCCGCCGGCGGCGTCAGCGTCGCGAGGAAGAAATTCCCGTCCTTCGGGTCGGCATGCCGTATGACCTGGAGGCGCGGCGTCTTCGGGTCTTCGGGCGGCGTCCAGAGCAGCACGAAATCCCGGTCGGGGAGGACGTCGCCGTCCTTCAGGCGCACGACGGTTCCCGAATCGCCGGGCATTGCTTCGATCGCGTGCGACGGGCTTTCAATCCGCCCGGATCCCGTGACGAGAAGGTTCAGCGAAAACCTGTGGCCTGGGTCCCGCAATGTGAAGAGCGGCTGCCCCTGCGCGTGGGGAGATGTGAGCTCGTCGCTCCGGACGTACCGCGGAGCCGTGGTGAGCGGAACCCTGAGGCTCCACCCGCGTCCCTCGGGACGGGCGAGCTGGACGTACTCCGTGCTGACGCGGACATCCTGCCCGGGGGCGATGCCCGAAACCCAGAGCGTGAAGACGTCGGGCGATTCGCGCGTGAGGAGCGTGGACTGGCGCCCCTCGGAGACGGCCTGCTTATGCTCTTTTTCGGCCTGCCCGCGTTCTTTCAGGACGGCGTCGATGCGAACGTCGCCGAAGGCGACGGCGACTTTCGTGACGGCCGCGTCCCCGGGATTCGGGAAGCGGTAGACCGCCTGGATGACCTTTTCGGACTGTTCCGTCGAAAAGCCGAAGGTGTGCGTGACCGAAACCGACGCCAGCGGTCCGGCCAGGGATCCCGTAAGTTCGGTTCGTTTGAGCGGGACGAAGATGGGAGACCGCGCAGCGTCGCCGCTGACGATCTCCATCGCCGCGTGACCGTCTCCGCGGGAGTTGTAGTAATGCGACGGATTGAACGCCGCCCGGGCGGGCGCGGCTGCTGCGAGGATGCTCACGAGAAGCGCCGCGAATATGGTGCGTCGGGACAGCATTGCGTTACGCATCAGATTTCACCTCGATTATGGCCCGCTCCCGTTTCCGGGGCCCGAGGTCCGCCCCCGCGGGATGCAGCCGATATTAATTGAATTTTACACAATCTGGTGGCGGTAATACAGGGGAAAAAAGCGGAGACGGAACGATTGGGCGAAAGAGTTTTTCCGCCCCGCTGAGGGTCATTCGGCGGGGCGGGCGGAGGCAGACAGGGCTTCGAGCCGGGCGACGCGGCTTTCGAGCGACGGGTGCGTGCTGAAGATGCTGTCGCGCCCGAGTTTCTTTCCCTTGAGCGGGTTCACGATGAAGAGATGTTGCGTCCCGCGGTTCGCGGCCTCCAGCGGCTCGATGTCGTAGGACAGCTTGTTCAGCGCCGAGATGAGCCCCTTCGGGTTTCGCGTGAGTTCGACCGCCGATGCGTCGGCGAGGTACTCCCGTTGCCGGCTGACGGCCAACTGGATGATCGTCGCGAGGATCGGCGCGACGATCGAGAGGACGACCGCAACGATCGCGACGATCGCCTGGCCGCCGCCGCTTCCCTTGTCGGAACTGCGCCGGCGTCCTCCGCCCCAGAGGAAGCTCCGGCGCATGACGTCGCACAGAAGCACGATCGCGCCGACCATGACCGCCATGAGCGTCGCGAACCGGATGTCGTAGTTCCGGACATGGGACATCTCGTGCGCCATAACGCCCTGGAGTTCGTCGCGCGTGCATTTTTCGAGCAGCCCGCGCGTGATCGCGACGCTCGATCGAGCCGGGTCCCTGCCCGTTGCGAATGCGTTCATGGCCGTATCCTCGATGAGGTAGACGCGGGGCATGGGAATCCCCCCCGCGATCGAAAGCTCTTCGACGACGTTCCAGAGCTGCGGATAGTCCGAGTGGGAAATTTCCCTCGCCCCGCTCATCGACAGGACGATGCTGTCGCCCTGCGACCATGCGATCAGGCCGTAGACGCCGCCGACGATCGCGGCGATGACCAGCCCTCCCTGCCACGATCCGGCGAAATAGGTCCCGACGACGCCGCCGACGACGATGAAAAACAACGTCATCACGACGAAGAGAAGGATGCTGACGCGTTTGTTGTGTGTGATCAGACGATCGAAACTCGCCATGTGCTCCGGGCTCCCTTCTTCCGGCGCTACGTCCGGGCGGAGTCTCCGGGGAAGGAGACGGATGCGGCGTTTCGTTCCTCCGGAACGTCGATGGACCACATGCTCCGTCTGCGGTAGCCCATCATTCCCGCGAGGATCGAATCGGGGAAGGACGATACGGCGATGTTGTATTCCTTGACGGAATCGTTGTAGTATTGCCGGGCGAAGGCGATCTTGTTCTCCGTCGACGCGAGTTCCTCCTGGAGGGCGAGGAAATTGGAATTCGCCTTCAGCTCCGGGTATCCTTCGCTGACCGCAAAGAGCGTCTTGAGCGCACCCGACAGCCGCGCCTCCGTTTCACCCGATTCGGCCGGGGACGCCGCCTTCATTGCTTCCGAGCGGAGCGCTGCGATCCGCTCGAACAGGTCGCGTTCGTGATCGGCGTATCCGCGCACCGTTTCGACGAGATTCGGGATGAGATCGTGCCGCCGCTTGAGCTGGACGTCGATCTGACTCCACCCGTTTGTCGCGTTCTCGGATTTGCGGACCAGCCCGTTATAGACGTATGCGCCGTAAAGAATCACGGCGCCTGCCGCTCCGGTGATCCATATCAATGAACGCACGACATCATTCATCCCCTTTTTTTGAATGATGAACGTATAATAACATGAACATGACACGAGAGGAGTGCGAGGTTCATGGATTGGGAAACACATCTGAACACGAGGGCGAAACGGCTCGTTCCGTCGGTGATCCGGGAAATGATGCAACGTGCGTCGAAACCCGGAGTCATTTCCTTCACGGCCGGGCAACCCTCGGAAGACCTCTACCCCGTCGACGCGCTGGACGCCGCGTTGCACAAGGTTCTCCGGGAAGAGCCGGGACTCCTGGCATACCCGGACCCTTTCGGCGACATCAAGCTCAGGGAATGGATCGCCTGGTGGCTCAAGGCGCAATGCGTCATCCCGGAAGGGATTTCGGAGCGCAACATCGTGCTCACGACCGGTTCGCAGCAAGGGATCAATATCGTCTCCCAGCTCTTTCTCGATGCGGGGGACGCCGTTGTCGTCGAAGACCCCTCCTATCCCGACGCCATGTTGTCCTTCTCGAAAGAGGGCGCCGGGCTCCTGACGGTTCCGTTCGACAACGACGGGCCGGATCCCGCGGCGCTCGGGAAGATCCTCTCGTCGCGGAAGGTCTCCTTCTTCTACACGGTCCCGACCTTCCAGAATCCGACCGGACGCAGCACAACGGCGGAGCGCAAGCGCGAAATCCTAGCCGTCCTGCGAAAACACGATACGATCCTGATCGAGGACGATCCGTACCGTTTTC
>CAZVUT010000173.1:0-5911 GCA_964630155.1 uncultured Synergistaceae bacterium | reverse complement strand
GCGTCGGCCTCGAATGGGGCGGCGGCGCGGCGATGATCCGGAGCCTCGCGGTGCGCCAGTCGGCACGGAAGTACGGCTTCGGCGAGCGGTTGGTCCAATGGGCTGTGGAGCGCGCGCGCGACGCCGGCGCCGAACGCGTCGTGCTGCTCACCGAGACGGCGCCGCGCTTCTTCGCGCGCCTCGGGTTCGCGGCCGTCGAGCGATCGTCGCTGCCGCAGGCGCTTCTCGAATCATCGTCCGTCGCGCCTGCCTGAAACCCGGAAGGCGTCTCCTGTATGGAGATTCGGGTGTCGTAACGCCGCAAACCATCGAAGCCGGGAGCGGAGCGGGAATCGTGCGGGGCGTTTCGCCCGCGCCCTTCCCGCTCCCGGGAGCCGCGAGTCCGTTCGTCACATCGCAACAGGAATGTCCGGAAAGGTGATGTCGATGCGGCAGCCCTTCCCGGGCCGGGATTCCAGTCGCATCGTCCCGCGCAGCAGCCGGACGCGTTCGTTGATATTCGCCAGCCCCCGGTGTCCTGTCGTGCGAAGTCGTTCATATTCCGTTTCCGAATACGCATCCGAATCGAACCCGGAGCCGTCGTCTTCGATGGAACAACGGATCATACCGTCCTCTCTTCCGATGACGGCCCGAACGGTATGGGCATCTCCGTGTCGGACCGAGTTCGACACCGCCTCCTGAAAGATGCGTATCAGCGCCAGCATGTGCTCTTCGGGAAGGGAATCCAGCGTCTCGTCAACGTCGATGTCGATTGCGACGCCGCCATACGCCCCCGAAAGACGATCCGAGATTTCGCACATCGCGCTGACAAGCCCCAGCTTGACCCAGGAGGGAGAAAGCTCGTCGCAGTAGCCCCGAATTTCGTCCGCCGCAATACGGACGACATCCTCCGCATTGTCGAGGTGTTCCCGCAGCGTCGCGTTCACGCTCCCTCCCGCCGCTTCCTTCGCCAGTTGAATGCGTTTGATCGCCGCAACGGCAGATTGAAGCGCGCCGTCATGAAGTTCCCGGGCAAGTTGTTTTCTGGTGTTCTCCTGCGCCTGAACCAGATCGGTCACGTAGCGGACCTTAAGCGCTTCCTTTTCGATCGCCTCCACGGATAACCGTCCGATAACGGCCGAAAGCGCTTCCAGCTCGGAGACGGGACCGGCATAGAGCCGCACGATGCGGTCCTTTCCCCATTTCATGCCCTTGAGTTCTTCCACGATCCGGCGAAGCGGAGCCGCGAGGTACCGCCACAGCAGGACAATTCCGACGAAGATTGCGGCGGAGGCGCCTGCGGCGGAAAACAGCCAGAATCTCCAGATGCGAATCAGCGGGGCCAGAAGATAGGTTTTGGAAACTGCCGCCAGGACGTAGCCGTCATCCTGAAGCGTGTTCACGACAACGTAATAGCTGTCTCCTTTCGAATCGCGCACCTCCTGCGGTTCGCCAAGGGGAGGTCTGCGTTCCCAAAGCGGCAGCAATCGTTCCGCGCCCGGCGAAGCGGCCAGAATGTTCCCCTCCCGGGAAAGCAGGAGGACGCCCCCCGCGTCCCGGCTCTGCAAAGCGGGGGTCGTCAGGAGCATCCGGAAACGCATCATCCTTTGCGGTTGCCCTCTTCCCGCAAAAGGGTGTCCGGAACCGGGGACAGGGGCGTTTGCAAAATTCTCCGCCAGGTCCAGAGCGTAGGAACGCATCATCGAATCCATCGCCAGTTCCTGCGCCCTAAACGCATAGACCGATATGAAAAAGGAGATTGCGGTGAACAGCGTTACGACGATCATGAGCAGAAGCAGAAGGTTTTTCTTCATTGCCGCACTTCCCCGGAATCGACGAAATGCAGCTGATCCAGCAAGACGATTCCTTTCTTCAGCGCGAAGAGAATCGCCGCCGTCTTGTTTCGGACCCCCAGCTTGCCGTATACGGCACTCAGGTGCGCCGCAACGGTTCGTTCCGTGATGGAGAGCAATCGCGCCACTTCGTGCGCCGAGAGTCCCTGTCCCGAAAGGATCAGGACCTCCCTCTCCCTGTCCGAAAGCTCTTCCCTCGTCGTCTCTTCCCGCGCCAGAGAAACTGCGGGGTCAAGGTAAAAAATTCCCCGCGCCACGTCGAAGATCGCCTTCCGCAACTGATCGAGCGGAGCCGATTTCAGGACGAAGCCCTTCGCGCCCGCCCGCACGGAGGCCATGACGTATTGCTGCGCGCTGTACGCCGTGAGCATCAGAACATTCGTCCTGAGTTTGTGCTTCATGATCCGTGAAGCGATCTCGATGCCGTTGCCGTTCGGCATCTCTATATCCAGGATCGCCAGGTCCGGTTCCAGACGAAGAACTTCCCGCCATGCGGACTCTCCGTCGGTCGCCTGGGCGGCAAGCTCGATGCCGTCTTCCGTATCCAGCCATGCAGCCAGGCCGGAACGCGTCAAAGGATGATCGTCCGCAAGCACGATCCGAACCATATCACCCCCTCCTTTCAGCTCTTCTCTCAACACAGGGCGGAACCCCCCGCAACGACTGCGTCATTGTGACTACAGTAACAGATTTGTTCCCGAGCGTTATTGTCAATTCTTACAATCGAAGAATTGTCATTCTTCACAATGTCCCTTTGAACGGGACGGGGTATCCTGCTCACATCACATCACATTCTGAAAGGCGGGATTTGACAATGAAAAAGACAATAGGAGCAGCGGTGCTCATACTGGTTCTGGCAGCGGCCGGAAGTGCGTTCGCATACGGCGGATCGAGAGGCCGTGGAATGGCGGGCCAGGGAATGATGGGCGACAACGGCGTTTGCGGCGGCTCGGGCATGATGCGGGGAATGGGCGGCCGAGGAATGATGCATGGGGGCGGAATGATGCGCGCCTGCACCGGGATTCCCGGGACATCCGTGGAGATTCCGCAGGAGATTCGCGACAAGCAGGTGGAAATGAACAAGCTTCGTCTCGACATGCGTAACGAGATTTCGCGAAAGCCGATCGATCGAAGCAAGATCGAGGCGCTCCATAGAAAGCATTCCGACCTTCGCAACGAATTGAAGAACTGGCGCCTGAAACAGCAACTCGACGCGATCGAGAAACTGCAGAAATAGCACCCTCCCCGGCATGGAGCCGGGAGACGCCGTAATCTCGCCGCTCCCGGCTCCATGCCGTTCCCCTTCGCATGTTCCCGTTTTTCGGGATCAAGAGAGCGACAATAAAGGGCGGGCTTCCCCTGAGGGAGGCCCGCCCTTTTCCCGTTCGGCGTCTTTATTTTTTCCGGGGACGGCCGAGAACCATCGAGGCGCTCTTCGAGCCCTTTTTGTTGCACTTCGCGATGACGGTGACCTTCATCCCGTTATGCAGCGGCTTCAGGTAGAAGACGTCCATCTGGGATTTGAAATTCGTCTGCATCGTGTAGTCGCGGAAAGCGACGACCCTCTTTCCCGCCAGCACGGTGATCCGGCTGACGTAGTGCTCGTTGATGGCGCTGACCGGGTGAAGCACGTTCACGTCCAAAACGCGCAGACTCGCGTCCCAGTGCAGGTCGATGCCGTTCGGCGCATGGGCGAAGGCCGCACCCGTTCCGACCAGAAGGAGAACACACACGCACGACACGAATGCAAAGCGCCTGATCCTCACGACGATCCCTCCTCGACACGATTCGGAGATGCCGGACCGACGCCCGGACTCCCCTTCGCTTGAAAAAACTTCAAACATTATAGTCTATTCCGACACGACCGACAAGAAGAGAACGCCCTCCTAAAAAGATAACTATTTGTATATAATACGAAGCCAACGCACTCTTATAGGCGTCACCCGCAGGAAGTTCCGCAGACGATGCGGCGAGGGGTGAACACTTTTTCCGAAGGAGTGATACGGATGGCGACGTATTCGCCGATGGACAGCAAGGTTGTTCTGCGCGTGCAGACGGGGACGGATTCGGGCGGCAAGCCCGTTCTGCGGAGCATTTCCCTGATGAAGGTGGCGGCGTCCGCTGCGGCGGACAACGTCAAGGCGGTTTCCGACGCGCTCGGGGCGCTTTTGGCCCATACGGTGCGTTCCACCGAAAAGGTGGACAACAATACCGTGGAGATCGCCTAGGCGATTTCCGTGAGGAGGCGAGCATAGATGAAGACGGTGCGGATGCGTTTCGGAACGGCGGACGGCGCGACGGTGTCGCTTTCCCTGGGATACGCGAAGGATTCCCTGACGGAGGCGGAGGTCAGGACCGCGATGCAGGCGGTGATCGATAATCCGATTTTCGTCACGGCCCCGGCGAGCATCAGGTCGGCGGAGCTGGTGGACCGGACGGTCACCGATCTGATCGAGGGATAGTCGTCGGAGGCGGAACATGGAAGAGATTCTTGCGTCGTCGATTCAGAGCGGCTTTGCGGTCGCCGTGGCGGCATACCTTCTGGTCCGGATGGAGAAACGGCTGGACGACCTGACGGCGGCCATCGGCGAATTGCGGGCCGCCATAGAGGGAGAGGGCGCCCGGTGAGGTTGAACGACCTTCGGGTTTCGCTTCACTTCTCCCTGCGGGAATTCGAGTGCCCCTGTTGCCACAGGGTCCGGCTACACCCTCTTCTGCTGGTCCGCCTCGAAGAGCTTCGCGAGGCGTGGGGGCGCCCGTTGCTGCTGACAAGCGGCTACCGGTGCGATCCCCACAACGCGCGGGTGGGGGGCGTTCCGAAGAGCGCCCACCGCCTGGGCCTGGCGGCGGATGTGGCGGTTCCGGGGGAGGATCAGGAGGCGTTCGTGCTCGCCGCGGCGGACGCGCACTTTCACCGGATTCTTCCACATTGCGACCGGGGATATGTCCATCTTGCGGTGGACGCGGGAGCTTCATGATCGAAGGCCGGGCTGGGGTCGAGGCGGCGTGCGCCGCCTACCGGCCCCTGGTGCGGGCGACGGCGCGGCGGTATCTGGGGCGCGGGGCGGAGTTCGAGGATCTGGAGCAGGAAGGGTATCTCGCGTTGATCCGGCTGCTTCCGCGCTGTCCTCCCGGGGAACCGCTCCCCCGCTTCCTGAAGCTTCGCCTGCCCGCGATGGTGCGCGACGCCGCGGAACGGATGCGCCGCGACGCGACGATGGATGTATGCGAGCTTGAAGGGACGGATGCTGAGCCCTGCTGCCCCCCGGAGGAGATCGGCGAGTCGCCCGTGTTCGAGCGGCTGCTCTCCGGGGAAGACCTGCACATCGTCCGATGGATCGCGGAGGGGTGGACGCAGGCCGATATCGGGCGCCGTCTGGGGATCTCGCAGCAGGCGGTCAGCGCCAGGCTGCGGCGGATCCGTCCGCTGCTGCGCCCCGTCCTTTTCGACTAGAGAGGTCGGCGAACGGAAAAGAGAGCCGGAGATATTCCCCGAAGGGGAACGTCTCCGGCTCTCTTTTTTTGCGTTCTTCTCCCGAACCATGCGGACGTGGGGTATAATTTAATCGAATCATGCTGGAGGGGTCGTCGGATGTCCATTCGATCGAAGCTCTGGATTCTCGCAGTGGGAATTTGTATCGCCGTCATCGGAATGTCCGTTCTGACGTATTTCTGGGCGAACGATCTTTTCGGCAGCCGTCTGGAAGAGTCGGGGCAGGCCTCGGCGCGCGACGGCGCGGAAATAGTCGTCCAGTACTTTGAAAAACTCCGGATGCTTGCGGAAACGACGGCCGCAGCGACGTCTTTTCATATGCGCGAGGGGCATGCCGGCGTCTCGATGGACGCTCACGTTGAGCCGCTCGTTTCGTCGTTTCTGGAAAGGCACGTGAATACGGGGATTCAGGATGTCTTCGTAGGGATCGAGGCGGACGGCTCCTTTGCGGACGGTTCGGGCTGGCGCGAGCCCGAAGGGTACGACTGCCGGAAGCGATCCTGGTACCGTCAGGCCGCCGACCAGGGACGGACGGTCGTCGCCGATCCCTATGTCGACCTCATCACCAAGGTTAACGTTCTTTCCG
>CAZVUT010000172.1:0-5964 GCA_964630155.1 uncultured Synergistaceae bacterium | reverse complement strand
GGACAGCTCCAGCTCGAACCGCTCCGCGCCGTACTTGTCCTGCATCCACTTCACGACGCGCTTCACGAACTCCTTGCGCTGCGCGAACTTCGCGCGGTCGTGGTCGCGGATGATGAACGACAGCGTCGCCTCCTCGACGGCCCCCTTGAACGAGGTGACGTGGAAGAAGCCTTCGTACTTCTCGGTGTGCGACGGCGTCTCGGCCGGCGGCAGCAGCGCGAGAAGCTCCGTTCCGAGAAGCGTCGCGTTGAGCATCTTGTCCTTTGACGTTCCCGGATGCACGGCGCGGCCGTGGACTTTGATGTCCGCGCGCGCGGCGTTGAACGTCTCGTAGTTGATCTGGCCGACGGGGCCGGCGTCGACCGTGTAGGCGAAGTCCGCGCCGAAGGCCTCGATGTCGAGAAGGCTCGCGCCGTGTCCGATCTCCTCGTCGGGGGAGAAGGCGATCTTGACGGCGCCGTGCTTGATCTCCGGATGATGGACGAGGTGATCGACCGCGGCGACGATCGCGGCCATTCCGGCCTTGTCGTCCGAGCCGAGGAGCGTCGTTCCGTCCGTGACGACGATGTCCTGGCCGACGTAGTCGTTCAGGTCGGGGAAGTCGACGGGCGACATGACGACGCCGAGCGATTCGTTGAGGACGATGTCGCCGCCCTCGTAATGCACGACCCGGGCCTTGACGTCCGCGCCCGTCACTTCGAGCGCGGTGTCGAGGTGGGCGTTGAAGCCGATCGTCGGGATCTTCCTGTCGGTGTTCGCGGGAAGCGTCGCGGTGACGTAGGCGTGTTCGTCGACGCGGACGTCCGAAAGCCCCAGCTCCTCAAGCTCCTTCGCGACGGCCTTCGCGAAGACCATCTGCCCCTCGGTGCTCGGAACCTTGCCGGTCTTCTCGACGGCCTGGGTGCTGAATGTCGTGTAGCGCAGGAAACGTTCCAGTGCGGTGCTCATGCGATCTCTCTCCTTTTGTCGAATCCAACTCGTGACGCTCTCCTCCGACGATCCCGCAAGAAGGGAGGCGAAGCGCGGAAACGACCTCCGAAACCGCGGACCGTCGGCATATTGCTCCGTACATTGTACACTATGCCGCCGCCGTTCCGTCACTCCTGCGCCCGCTTCGCCGCCGCGCGGCAGATTTCGTCCATGCACGCGAGGAACGGCCTCTCCCCGCGCCAGAAGGGCGGCGGCCCGAGACGTCCGGCGGCCGGGGCCGGAAGGGCGCACGGTTCTTCCGGAAGCGGCGCGGACCTCCCGTCGCCCGCGTCGCCCCAGAAGAGCGCGACGTCCGCCGGCAGCGGTTCGGGCTCCGGCGGCGTCTCCGGCTCCTGCGCCGCGGCGGCCGGTGCGAGATATTCCAGGAGCGCGTCGCGGTCGCGTCCGCGCAGGCGCAGCAGCAGGAAGGGGTCGGCGTCGAACGCCTCCGCCATGATGTAGAAGACGGCCGCGATGTGCTTGCACGGGTTGGAGACGTCGGGGCAGGAACAGTCGGTGACGAGGTCGCCGTATTCGGTCGGGAAGAGCGGAAGGCCGATCTTCGCGAGAAGCTCCTCGAGCCCTTCGGGCATCTCGCCGCCGAGCAGGCGGGCAAGATGCCATGGTTGTCCCGCGAGCGCCCCGGCGATCCGCTCCCACTGCGCGTCCGTATAGGGGCGCATGCGGATTTCGACGTCGTAGGGCGTCCGGCGCGACCCCTGGACGCGGGCCGTCACGCGGCCGACGCCGATGTCGAGGCCGATCACCTGTCCCGATCGCGCGTAGCTCCGGCCCCGCTGCAACCGCGCGCCGATGTGGAAGCTCTCGAGCGCCTGGATCCAGCGCCGCCCCCACCAGTTCTTCGCGAACGCCCCTCGTGCGTTCGCAGCCTTGATGCCGCCCGAAACCGCGATCGGCGGAGTTGGCTTATAGAATCCGTCGCTCCACCCGAAATCCCGGCTCATTCCCCCGTCGCCTCCGTCTCCAGCCGGACGACGTCGAGCAGATCGTCGTCCGAAAGCTCCGTGATCCAGCTCTCGCCCGCGCCGACGACGCTCTCCGCGACGGCCGACTTGCGTTCGATCATCCCGTCGATCTTCTCTTCGAGCGTTCCGGCGACAAGGAACTTGAACACCTGGACGTTCTTCGTCTGCCCGATCCGGTACGCCCGGTCCGTGGCCTGGTTTTCGACCGCGGGGTTCCACCACCGGTCGTAGTGGATGACCCGGTCGGCCCGCGTCAGGTTGATCCCCGATCCCCCGGCCTTCAGCGAGAGCACGAAGACGTGCGGGGCGCGCGCGTCCTCCTGGAAGCGAGCGATCATTTCGTCGCGCTTCTTCCGTGCGACGCCTCCGTGGATCAGGAAGACCTCCTCGCAGAAGTACTCCTGGAGATACGTTTTCAGCAGCTCCCCCATCTCGGCGAACTGCGTGAAGACAAGCGTCCGGCCGTCGGTCTCCCGGGCCTCTTCGAGCATTTCGACGAGCCGCCGGAGCTTGCCGGAGCGCCCTTCGAGCCCCGAGCCGTCCGCGGCGAACTGGGCCGGATGGTTGCATACCTGCTTGAGCCGCAGAAGCGTTGCGAGGACGAGCCCCCTGCGATCCATGCCCTCCGTGCGGGAAAGCCGCTCTTCGAGGTCCGCGAGGACGGCGGCGTAGAGCGTCGCCTGTTCCTTCGTCAGCGTGCAGTAGGTCTTCATCTCGATCTTGTCGGGAAGGTCCGAGATGATCGCCTTGTCCGACTTGAGCCGGCGCAGGATGAACGGCGCGGTCAGGCGCTTCAGCCTCGCGGCGGCCTCCGCGTCGTCGGACCGGCGGATCGGGTTCAGGAACCTCCGGTCGAACGAGCTTCGGCTCCCGAGAAGCCCCGGGTTGAGGAAGTCCATCAGCGCCCACAGGTCTCCGACGTGATTCTCGACCGGCGTCCCCGTGAGCGCGATGCGGTAGTCCGCCTCCAGCGACCGGACGGCCCGCGACTGCTTCGCGTCCGGGTTCTTGACGTTCTGCGCCTCGTCGAGGATGATCCCGGCCCACCTCACGGGCGCCATGAGCGCGGCGTCCCGCTGGAGCAGCGCGTAGCTCGACACGACGATCGCGCTCGACTCCGCGAGCTTTTCAAACCCCTTCTTCCGCCGCGTCGCGCCGTGATGAATCGTCACGGGAAGACCGGGCGCGAACCGCTCCGCCTCGCGGCGCCAGTTGTTGATCACCGACGTCGGGCACACGAGAAGGACCGGCCGCGTCTCGCCGTTCTCGCGCTCCCGCTGGACGAGCGCGAGCGCCTGGATCGTCTTGCCGAGCCCCATGTCGTCCGCGAGACACGCCCCGAGCCTCCACTTCCGCAGGAACGCAAGCCAGGAGTAGCCGCGCGACTGGTACTCCCGCAGCGTCCCGTTCAGCCCCGCGGGCGCGGGAAGCGGATCGGGGCGCGCGTCGGCGAGCCGTTTCAGGAGATCCCCGAATTCCCCGACGAGGACCGCTCCCCGGACCGGATCGTCCTCGTCGTCGCCGGACGCTCCGAGCGCCGAAAACAGCAGTTCCCGCCCCGTCTTCGATCCCGACGGCATGCGCTCCAGAAAACGCGCGCACGACTGAAGCCGTTCCCGGTCGACCTGCATCCACCGGCCGCGCAGCTTCACGAACGGCGTCTTGAGCTTCACGATGGAGCGGAGTTCCTCCGGCGAAAGTTCCTCGTCGCCGATCGTCACCCGGTAGTCGAACTCCACGACCGACTCGAGCGACAGCTCCCCCGAACCCTCCGAACGGGACTGCCTCGCGACCGGCTTCAGGCGCGGAGAGGGCCCCGCGCCGCGCACCCACCACGACGGAAGGAAGACCGAAAACCCGGCCCCGTGGAGCGCGGGCGCGTGATCGCGAAGAAATTCGAGCGCACCGGCTCCGTCGAGCGTGAAGTCGCCGGGTTCTCCGGCCTTCAGCCCCTCCCCGACGGGCGGACACAGCGCCGCGGCCCGGCCGAGCGCCGTCAGGACGAACTCCCGGGGATCGCCGAAGCGCCCGGCCTGCCGGAGAACGGACGCCTCGTTCCTCCACAGGTCCGAAACGGAAAACAGCAGGCTCTGCTCCGCCTTCGGCTGGAGCAGGCACGCAACGCGCCACTGCTCTCCGTCCCCGTCGCCCGGTTCCTCCAGCCGGAAGCAGAAGCGGAACGGCGACGCGCCGGAAAGATCCTCCTTCCGCCTCCACTCGGCAAGCGAGTGCGCGAACGCGGCGACTTCTCCCGCGTCGTCCCAGCGAACCGCGGGATCCGGGGAGGTCAGCGCGGCGATCCAGGCGTCGTGGAGGCTCGCGTAACGCCGTTCGTCTGCGGACAACCGGAGGTCGGCGCCCGAGGCGCGGACGAATGCGTCGACGCACCGGACGAGGAACGCTGCCGCGAGAGTCCGGGCAGGTTTGTCCGGCGCCGGTTCGCCGGGACGACCGAGGCACCGGCACGCGCCCGGCATCGAACCGGCAAGCTCGTCCGCGCGCGCGCCGAGCCGTTCGTCGGGCGCCGGGGACCAGCGGGCCTCCCAGCCGTCCGCCGCCGGAGCGAGGCCCGGCAGGAAGCCGCCGGACGCCGCGCACTCGCGCGCCAGCAGGACGGCCCGCGCGAACCACTGCGCCGACGCGCCGAACATCACGCCGCTGCAGGGGACGGGACCATTCCCGACGATCCCGGCAAGAGCCGCCGTCAGGTCGAACGTCAGGGGAGCGGCCGAAACCGGAAACGGGGCGATCCGGACGGCGCTCCTGCCCGGCGGGACGTCGCCGATCAGCGGCGACGACGGCAGCGCGCGCCCGCCTTTCGCGGGAAGCCACGCGAGAAATACCTCCCTTTTCGGAAGGCGAACGTCGAAACCGGCGGCTTTCGCGGCCTTCGCGAGGTCGCCCCCCTCGCACCACAGCAGCGGCGCGCCGTCCCGAACGGAAACGTGCAACGCGATCATCGGCCGGCGATTTCCTTTCGCCGCGCTTTTCCGACAGGCTTCTCTCCGATGCTGAAAGCGACGTTCTTCAACGCCATACGCACCCCTTTTCTTCCATAAAGCAGTGTACGACATTTTCGCGCGCTCTTCATCCGCCGGAGATGGCCGTACCGGCATACGGACGCCGAAATGATTCCGTATGGGAAAAACACCACACGATTTGATACAATGCGGTTGCGCCATAGTATGTGAAGAGACAAATCACCGGGAGGCTCCTATGCGAAAGCGCACGGATGGAAGGACACGAAGCAAAACGCGGCCCACGCTCGCATCGATTCTCGCGGTGCTTTTCGCCGGGGCGGCGCTCGTCGTGGGCTCCATCCTCCTGACCGATCGCTTTTTACGCGCAGGGCTGCTCGAGGACGCGCGCATTATCGCGACGTCGATCAATCCGGAACGCGTCGCCTCCCTGTCCGCAGGAGACGCCTTTTCCGGAAACGCGGATTACGTGCGGCTTCTGGAGCAGATGTCGGCCCTCAGGCCGGTGCAGGAGGGGTGCACGAGACTCACGCTGCTTGCTCTCGCGAAGGATCGCCCTGTCATCCTCGTGGACGCGACCGACGACGCAATGACGCCGCGGGCGCCGGGGACCCTCTATATGGATGCGGACGACGAGGCGCTTCGCGTTTTCCGCACCGGGAAGCCGCTTTTGAGCGGACCGCTCGGCCGGCCGGACCGGCGGTTCGTTTCCGTTCTGGTTCCGATCCGGAATCCGAACAACGCGACGATCGCCGGCGTTCTTGGCATCGAAATCGCGGCCGAATACTGGATGTGGAATCTCGTGGCGCACGCCGCGCTTCCGGTCGGGCTTGCGGTCGTCCTCGCGATTCTCGCGCTCGTCCAGCTGACCGCGCTCCGGATGGCGTCGTCGCTGCGGCGCGAACAGGAACGCTTCCGCAGCTTCTTCAACGCATCCCCGGACGCCTACCTGATCATGGAGAACGGCGTTTTCACGGAGTGCAACGACGCAGCCGCGGCGCTCCTTCACGCGACGCGCGACGACGTCATCG
>CAZVUT010000171.1:0-5982 GCA_964630155.1 uncultured Synergistaceae bacterium | reverse complement strand
ATGCATAATACCGG
Organism: uncultured Synergistaceae bacterium; assembly: GCA_964630155.1. Lineage (GTDB taxonomy): Bacteria > Synergistota > Synergistia > Synergistales > Aminobacteriaceae > CALFXN01. The sequence continues at coordinate 5,968 of CAZVUT010000171.1, read as the reverse complement.
AACCCGCTGTCATCCATTGGACCTCTCCATCACCAATCGTATCCTCATTGCCCAGGCTGTCCTTATGAGTCATAAATCCACGATACACATAACTGATTGTCTCGATCCCTCTGTGCGGATGCATAGGAAACCCCGCTGTGTAGTCATCAGGATTTGTGCTGTCAAAGGAATCGAGCATTAAAATCGGGTCGAATTCCTGAACAGTTTGATTTCCCAATACCCTGACTAAACTCACTCCGGCTCCGTCCTTCGTTCTAAAACCTCTAGCCTGTTGACTGATTTTTCTTTCCATATAACTCGCCTCCCCTTTGCATGATTAATGATTCTACATGTTTACATAAATATGAATTTTACAATTAAACATATAACAAATGGTCAAATCAACGTAATTAGAATATAATAATATCATAGGACGCATTGTTTTATATCTTAACCTTAAATATTGACCCCTCTCTTCGGTATCCAAGCTTTTCGTAATATGGGTCTACATCACTCATAACATAGACGGGTTGGTCAGGAAAGTCTTGATACACACGTTCCATAAGGCTTGGGGGAAGTGTAATTGTCGTTAGCCATTACACCTCATAATCATACAAAAGGCTTCTATCAAGCCATTCCGGGCGCCCCGTTCTAAACCCTCGACATCAATGCTACCGTCTCCACGTGCGTTGTCTGAGGGAACATATCGAAGGGACGAAGCCGTTCCAGAACGAACCCCTTTTCGTGCAGGATGTGAACATCCCTCGACAATGTGGCAGGATTACATGAAACATACACGATTCGCCGAGGGGTAACGACATCTGCGATGGCTTCGAGCACAGATCGGTCGCAGCCGGTTCTTGGAGGATCGACGACAACTGTTTCATACCGGTCATGCAATTCACGAAGTACGTTTTCCGCGCTTCCGACGATCGATGCGATATTCGAAACGCGATTGACCGAACTCGTCGCCGCGATCGTTTTCCCGGCTGTAGGCCACTCTTCGACGGCCGTTATTCGACGATACGCCGGCGCCAGGTACATCGTCAGCGTTCCAATTCCCGCATAGAGCTCAAGAAGATTCTCGCCCGTTCCTGCCTGTTCGGCGGCGTATGCATACAGGCGTTTCGCCTGAAAGCTGTTCACCTGAAAAAAATCCGTAAGCCCGTACCGGAACAAATACGGATCGAGCCGTTCACGCACCATCATTTCTCCCGATACTCGACTGACGTCTTTTCCAAGAATGACATTCGATTTTTCACGGTTGCGATTGATGCATAAGCCACGGGGAGCATTCTTTCCCATTGCATGAAAGATGTCCCGTATCCGATCGACGGTTTTCATTGTCGGCAACTCCCGGCACACCAGTCCGACCAGAGAATCTCCAGTGAAACTCCCTGAACGCAAAACGATATGCCGCAACAGGCCGCTATGGTTCCGTTCATCATACGGGGAAAGCGGAATCTCCGGAAGAATACCGAGAATCTGACGGAAGAGTGTTTCGATTTTCTTTTCCATAACGGGGCAGGTATCGATCGGCGTAAGGTCATGCGTTCCTTCTTTAAAAAAGCCCATCCTCATACCCGAGGCGCCACCGCGAACCGGGAAAGACGCCTTATTTCTGTAATTCCACGCTCTCGGACTCGGAACGCATTCGTCAACTCCATGAACAGGTTCCAGCTTTGCAATCCGACTGAATGCATCCTGAACAATCCGTCTTTTTATTTCCAGTTGGAGTTCGTATGCGGCATGCTGAAGCCGGCATCCGCCACACACTTCGTACCAGGGACAAATCGGTGAAACGCGCCTTCTGTTCTTCGAAATTATGTCGGAAATTCCAGCAACCGCATAATCACGACTTTCCCGAAGAAGAGCAACCTCCAGTTCTTCTTCGGGGAGGCCTCCCTCCACAAAGAGAACTTTCCCGCTCTGCATCCTTGCAATGCCTTTTCCATCGCTGCTGACGGATTCAATAACAACCCGAAAACTGTTCCTGTTTCTCATAAGCAACAGCCCCTAAAAAAAGCCGCCGATTTTCTCGGCGGCTTCACATTTCGATTCTGCTCCTACAGGTGCAGACTGGATTTGAAGAGAAGATATCCTTCATCGAACGCACGGGTGTTCAACTCCTCCGTACCTTTCGGCACGCGGGCGCAAATCGCCTTTCGAATCGAATCCGGACTCACTATCTTTTCAAGCTCCAAAACTCGCGCCACCGTCCCGAGAGCCACCATATTCGTAACAAGCTCTCTTCCGATTTTTTCCCTGGCTGTGCGTACAATAGGCAGGTGGTAGATATAGGCGTCCACCTGCGGAAAACTCGTTACGAAGAAATCGTCGAAGATGATCCGACCGCCGGGAAGCGTTTCCTGCGCGAATTCTTCACACGCCTGCTGATTCAGGATAACCTGGAGATTCGGCGAAACGGCCTTCGGATAATCAACCGGTTCGGTGGAAATAACGACTTCCGCCTTTGATTTTCCACCTCGGGCTTCGGGACCATACGACTGGGATTGCACTACATAGAGTCCTTCCTCGAAAAGAGCGGCCGCTTCTCCCGCGATGAGAGCCGCGAGAATGACGCCTTGCCCGCCGGATCCGGCGAAACGAATCTCGTATCTCATTGGCCTTCTCCTTTTCCCCTGACTTTTGCGATCAAATCGAGGTATTGATCCGTGTATTCCGGTATTTCCTTATTCACAAATTCACCTGTTATGATTTTGCCTTCCAATTCCTCTGAAGACATTGTCTTTGCTTTTTCAAGAGTGACAGAATTATCTTTGAAATAATTAATATTATCTATAGGAGTTCGTCTCTTATTTCGACGACCGTATTGCGTATGACAACTCGAAACAACTTCGATAACCGAGAAACCCTTCTTCTGTATTCCTTTTTTTATGAGCGTTTCCACTTGCTTGGGATTGGCGATCGTCGCTCTGGCCACGTAGGAAGCGCCGGCCCCTTCGGCCAGTTTGCAGATATCGAAATTCGGCTCGATCGCACCATACGGAGCCGTAGTCGCAAGCGCCCCGCGCGGCGTTGTCGGGGAGGCCTGACCTCCGGTCATTCCGTAAATGTTGTTGTTCATGACTATTGCCGTAATGTCGATATTCCGGCGGCACGCGTGTATGAAATGATTTCCGCCTATGGCGGTGCAGTCGCCGTCTCCCATTACGTCAACCACCGTAAGCGAAGGATTTGAAAGCTTGATACCGGTCGCAAAGGCCAGGGATCTTCCGTGCGTCGTATGCATGGTGCACGCATCGATGTAGCCGGCCATCCGGCTCGAACACCCTATGCCGGAAGCGATTACGGTTTCGGTCTTTTTCTTTTCGAGCGAAACGAGCGCCCGTAAAAGGGAATGCATAATGATGCCGTGACCGCATCCTGGGCACCAGATATGCGGGAAGAACCGTGTTCGGAGCCAGGACATTACCTCGGGATTCGGCATGGCTACGCCACCTCCTCTATAACCTTCAGAATATCTTTCGGCTTGAAGAGTTCTCCATTGACAAGCGACTGCTGCACAATTTTGGCCTTTCCTTTCGTTGCTCGCTCCACTTCAAGTACCATCTGACCGCAATTCATTTCCGGAACTATGATCGTGCGAACTCTTCGTGCGAGCTTCTCAAGTTCCTTATCCGGGAACGGCCATAACGTTATCGGACGGAAGAATCCTGCCTTTACATCACGTTTTCTGGCGTCCCGCACCGCTCTTCGCGCCGAGCGCGCGACGCTTCCGTATGCGAGAACGAGCACTTCGGCGTCGTCCGTATATTCCGTTTCATACTGCACGATATTGTCACGGAACCGCTCGACCTTGCTCACGAGACGGCACACGTTTCGTTCGATTTCTTCAGGATTGTTCGTCGGGAATCCCCAGTCGTTATGCGTTAAACCCGTAACATGCCATGTGTACCCGTCTCCGAAAGACGCCATGCACGGGAGATCGTCCTTGGGGTCCGGGCGGTACGGAACGAATTTCTCGGGGACATCTGCGGGACGTTTCCTGTTGACAATCTCGAAGCTCCCCTTCTCGGGGACAAGAACTTTTTCTCTCATATGCGCAATGACTTCATCGCTGAGAATCAGAACGGGTTGCCGGAAACGCTCGGCGTTATTGAAGGCCCGAATGGCGACCTCATAGCACTCCTGCGCGGACGAGGGAGCATAACAAATGGTCGCATGATCTCCGTGCGTACCCCAGCGCGCTTGCATGACATCCTGCTGGCCGCCCTTCGTCGGGCTTCCTGTCGAGGGGCCGCCGCGCATGACATCGACCAACACCATCGGCACTTCCGCAATATACGCCAGACCGAGATTCTCCTGCTTCAACGAAAATCCTGGTCCGGAAGTCGCCGTCAGGGATTTCATTCCGGTGATGGACGCACCGATGACCGATGCGATTCCTCCGATTTCATCTTCCATCTGAATGAAACGGCCATTGAGCTTCGGCAACTCCTCCGCCATGATCTCCGCAATTTCGGATGAAGGAGTTATGGGATATCCTCCGAAGAAACGACACCCCGCCGCGATGGATCCGTACGCCAAGGCTTCGTTTCCTTGCCAGAAGGCAACATCAGGCATTCTCATTCGCCTCCCTTACTGTGATCGCCATATCCGGACACGTATTCTCACACTGACGGCATCCGATGCATTTATCAATGTGGACCGGGTCTGCTTTCAAACGCTCGCTTAAAACGAGCACCTTCTTGGGGCAAATTCCAATGCACAATTCGCATCCCTTGCACCAGCTTGTGTTTACAATAACTTCAAAGCGGCTCGCGGACATTCGCAATTCCTCCATTTCCCGATTGCCGAATTCAAAAAGGACACCTTCCCATGTTCGTAAGAATAGCGTCTTCTTCATTCCCATTCAAGTGTTCTCAGGCGCTTTGTGTCTCAGCAGCACGTTTTTGAACGAGATAAATATGGTAATATTTCGCGAAACGCATTCCCCAAATTCACTTTTTGCCCGTATCGGGAGTTCTGTGATAGCATGCCCGGATTTCGGAAGGAGGAAGCGCTTTGCCGAAATTTCGTCTTGCAAGTTCCGATACGGCTCCGCCGTGAATGAAGCATGACGAAAAATTCAGCAGAGAACGTGTCCTTTCAGAAAAACGGTCAAGCAACCGGGCTTCATGAGACAGGACGCGAACATTCTTCCCCATCGGCTCCAGTATTGAAGAAAACTCTTCAGGAGAGTAACATCCAACCTCACGCATTGGCGACAGCTGCCCATCTTCAATGCGGTAGACCGCGCCGAACAGGTTGCCGCCGGACGCTGAAAGGATCGGCGCAACGACTTCATTCTGGATGTCGAAAGAGTACGCCATAACTTCCAGTGAGCTGACTGGTATTGTCCGTATATCCAATGCGAAGGAGAGCCCGAGGCTATAGGCGACGCCAATACGGATTCCCGTAAAAAAACCCGGACCTACCGTAACACCGATCGCATTTATGTCGGACAAACGGAGTTTCCTCGCACGCAGCAAGTCATCGACCATCCGGGGCAACATGCCGGCCTGCTCTTTCCCCGCATGAACGTTCATTTCGCCGAGAACGCCGGTCTCGTCGGATACGCCGATGTTTGTCCATCGCATACTGCAATCTATTCCAAGCAATACGCCCATTGGTTTTCCTCCAGCTTTTTCAAAAACAACGCTTCCACCGCGTCCGAACGCGGACCTTCCGCACTCCACCTGAGTAATCGCCGCATAGGGTTTTCGGAACTGATAAAGTCCAGAAACCACCTGTCCGTTCCGGGAAGAGACCGCGCCCGTTCGGGCCATTCGATCACGAGAACGTTTCCGTCTTCGATGTATTCATCGAGCGCAAGGTCTTCCACCTGTCCGCTCTCAAGTCTGTATAGGTCGACATGAACGAGACGTGGTCGAGTCGGATATTCCAGGACAAGCGAAAAAGACGGACTTCTTACTGCCTCGAAGCCTAAGCCTTTCGCAAGTCCCCTGGTGAAAACAGTCTTTCC
>CAZVUT010000170.1:0-6019 GCA_964630155.1 uncultured Synergistaceae bacterium | reverse complement strand
AGGAGTTCATGAAGAGCTGGCAAATTGCGGAGCGGACGGTCAACCCCAGAAGCACAATCACCTCCCTGACGGGAATCCTGTGCCGTCCGGCGACGGTCGAAACGGCCGTCCTCCTGGAAGCCACGGACCTGAAGACTTCGGTGACCTGCGTCGTCGAAGGAGTCCGCGTCATCGAGGAGGGAGAGACGGTCTTTCCCGTGCGTATCGCCGGGGAGCTCTTCAAGAAGGCCCCGACGGACGTCTTCACGGTGACGATCGGCGAGGGAACCGGGTACATCACCGCCGGCCGGAACCGGTACCGCTTTTCGACGTATGCGTCGAAGGATTTTCCGAAGCTTCCCCGCGCCGACGCGGCGACTCCCTTTTGCGACATTCCGGCGCTGGATCTGTCGCGCGCCCTGACGGAAGGAAGCATCGCGGCGACCGTCACGGATGAATTCCCGAAGTACCTGAGCGCCTGCATGCTCAAAGTCAAGGAGGGGCGGCTCCTCGTCGTCTCGACGGACGGAAAGCGACTGTCCCTCGCGAAGGCGGGAGTCCTCTCAAGCGGCGAGGAGACGGACGTCCTGCTTCCGATGTCGGGCCTGAAGGAACTCATGCGGATCCTTTCGACGATCGATCCGGAGTTTCCGGTCCGGATTCTCGTCGACGATTCGCTCGTCTTCTTCCAGATGGGGAGCCTGGAATTCTCCGTCCGGCGCGTGGAGTCCTCCTTCCCGAACTACGAGAAGATCCTGAACCCGGACAGCACGACGACGATGGAGATCGACCGGACTGCCGTCATCGCGGCGCTCGAGCGCATCGACGTCATGGTCCGGGAGTACAACCGCATGGTGGTCTTCAAGATGGAGGCCAGCGGCGAGCTGCACATGTCCGGACGAGCGCCGGAGATCGGCGAGGCCCGGGAGATCATGGAGGCGGGGATCACCGGCGAATACATCCGGATCGCGTTCAACGTCGGCTTCCTGCTGGACGGCCTGAAGGCGCTCCAGGGGGAAAAGGCCTACATGCGCTTCAACGGTCCGCTCGGGCAGGTCTGCCTCGTGCGGCAGGGGGAGGATTCCTTCCTGTACATGCTCATGCCGATCAAGCTGACCGAGACGGATGTCGCGGAAATCGAGGAGTCCGACGGGGCCGCGGCGTCCGGTGAAGCGGACGAACCGCAAGAAGGGGACGACGCGGAGTAGCGTATGCGCTGTTCCGTCACGGTCACGCGGTTTTTCCGGAACCTTCAGCCCCGCCGGGTGGAATGGGAGGCGGGGCTGAACTGTCTCACCGGCCCCAACGGAGCCGGAAAGACGAACATCATCGAGTGTCTTCACGCGCTCTCCGGCTGGGGGTGCTTCAAGACCGGCGCGTCTCCCGTCGCGTGGGATTCCGGCGAACCCTCGGCGTACCTCTACGGGGAGTTCGAGGGAGAGGAGTCCGTCACGGTCGGCGTCCGGGTCGGATCGCGGACGCTCGTGCAGTGCGGCGGACGGCGCGCGAGCTGGACGAACGTCCGCGAGCGGGTTCCGTCGCTCGCCTTCCTCGCCGGAGACCTTTCGCTCGTCGAGGGGACGCCCGGCGTGCGCCGCGCGTTTCTCGACAGGCTCTGCACCCTCCTCTTTCCCCCGTACGCGTGGAAACTCTCGGAGATGCGCCGCGCGTTGCGCTGCCGCGGAATGCTGCTCAAGCAGGGGCGGAACGCCGCGATGACCGCGAAGGTCCTCTCGCCGCTCGTCTCGTGGATCTGGGAGAGCCGCCGGTCGTCCGTCGCGATGCTCGCCGCGGGGCTCGAACGCCTTTCCGATTTGCTCCCCGCGCCGCTCGAAATGCGGCACGCGCGAGGCGGCGGCGGCGGTGCGGACGACCCGCTCGAAGACTTCGCGCGCGGACTCGAACGCTACGGGCAACGCGAACGGGAAGCGCGCATCCCCCTGGTCGGCCCGCATCGTGACGACATGATCCTGACGAACTCCGGCAGGCCCGTGCTCTCCCTGAGCCGCGGGCAGCGCCGCCGGACGGCCGTCGCGCTCATGATCGCGGCGGGGTTCGCGGTCGAGAAGACAGTCCGGCGGACGCCGATGCTGCTTCTCGACGAAATCGCGGCGGAACTCGACGCGGACGGTCATCGCCGCACCGTGAACGCGCTGCTTTCCTCGGGTTTCCAGGTCTTTGCGGCCACGGCCGAGCCCGTCGGGACCGACTGGCCGGGGGGGGTCTACGTCGTCGAGGCGGGAAGCGTCCGCCGCGTCGGGTAGGGTTTCATAAAAAACGGCTCCGGCCGTGATAATGATTTGGGGAACTATTCGGGAAGCGGGAAGGAAGAGGAAAAACGCATGGGAACGACGTATGACGTCATCGTGATCGGGGGAGGGCACTCCGGGTGCGAGGCCGCGCTGGCGGCCGCCCGGATGGGAGTCCGGACCCTCATGCTGAACCTGTATCTTGACAATACGGCCCTGATGCCGTGCAACCCGTCGATCGGAGGGCCCGCGAAGGGGCACCTGGTCCGCGAGGGGAGCGCGCTCGGCGGCGAACAGGCGCGGGCCGCGGACGCGTCGACGATGCTGATCCGGTGGCTGAACACGTCGAAAGGGCCGGCGGTGCGGGCGCTCCGCGCGCAGTGCGACCTTCACGACTACCGCGACCACTACGTGAAGGTTCTCGAGGCGACGCCGAATCTCGATGTCCACCAGGACACCGTGACGGACCTCGTGATCGAGGGAGGACGGATCCGGGGCGTTCGGACGCTCTACGGGCTTGCGTACGACGCGACGACCGTTGTCATCACGGCCGGGACGTACCTCCGGAGCCTGGTTCACGTCGGCTTCACGTCGTTTCCGTCGGGACCGATGGGACAGAACCGATCGACGGAACTCTCGAAATCGATGGAAGAAGCGGGAATCGTCCTGGAGCGCATCCGGACCGACACGACGCCGCGGCTTCACGCCGACACGATCGACTACGAATCCCTCGTCGAACAAAAGAGCGATCCGGAGCCCCTGTGCTTCGACTTCTGGGGCGAGGGGCGCGTCCACGAGGGGTACTCCTGCGCGCTGACGCGCAGCACGCCCCAGACGCACGCCGTCATCCGCGCGAACCTCGAACGCTCGCCGCTGTACAAGGGGAAGATGGAGGGCCTCGGACCGCGCTACTGCCCTTCGATCGAGGACAAGGTCATCCGCTTTCCGGAAAAGGAAAGCCACCCGATCTTCCTCGAACCCGTCTCGCGGCGCAACAGGGAAGTCTACGTCCAGAACTTCTCGACGAGCCTCCCCTACGACGTCCAGGTCGAAATGGTGCATACGCTGCCCGGCTGCGAACAGGCGCACCTCACGAGGGCCGGATACGCCATCGAATACGATTACGTGCCTCCCACGCAGCTCCTGCCCACCCTGGAGACGAAATCCGTGAAGGGGCTCTACTGCGCCGGACAGATCAACGGGACGTCCGGCTACGAAGAGGCGGGCGCGCAGGGACTCATGGGCGGGATCAACGCCGCGCTCGCCGTCCGCGGCGAGGAGCCGCTCGTGCTGCGCCGCGACGAGGCGTACATCGGCGTCCTGATCGACGACCTCGTCACGAAGGGGACGAACGAACCCTATCGGATGCTCACGAGCCGCTGCGAACACCGCCTCCTCCTTCGGCACGACAACGCCGACCGGCGGCTTGCGCCCGTGGGCCGCAGGCTCGGCCTGATCGACGACGAACGCTGGAACGCGCTCCTGAAGCGGTGGGACCGGCGCGACCGCGAGGCGGAGAGATTGCGGTGCGTGAAGCTGACGGCGTCGGACGCGCTCAACGACCGCCTGCGCGAGGCCGGAACCGCGCCGCTCGCGGAGTCCGTCACGGCGGCCGACCTTCTGCGCCGGCCGGAAGTGAGCTACGAACTGATCGCGTCCTTCTCGCCGCCGGAAACGCCGCTCGACGGCGAGGACATCCGCTGCGTGGAAACGGAGATCAAGTACGCGGGCTACATCGGACGGCAGCAGCGCGCGGCCGCGCAGCTCTCGCGAATGGACCATGCGAAGATCCCCGACGACTTCGACTACGCGTCCGTCCCCGGCCTTCTCGCCGAAAGCCGTCAGAAGCTCGAACGCGTGCGGCCGCTGACGCTCGGCCAGGCCGGAAGGATCTCGGGCGTCACGCCGACGGACATCCAGCTGCTGTCGATCGTTCTCGAGACGCGGCGGCGACGGGAAGCGGCGAGGGGAGACGCGTCCGGACGAAGTGGCGCCACATCTCCGGATGGACGGTAATCAAAGGGACAAGCGGGTGCGCATGAAGGGGTTTTCCTCCGGCTCCGCGGAAACAGGATGCGCCGGAGGATATCGGATTGTCCGGAGACAGTAAGGAGGACATGATGCGAAACACAAGAAGTGTTGCGATTGCGGTAGTGCTGGTTCTCGCGGCGCTCCTGCACCCCTGGGCGCGATTCGCGAAGGCGGCGGGCGTCGACGATCCTCTGGATCCGGCGGCGGAGCGGCACATTCGGGATTTCCGCAACGCGTGGCTCGGAGCGTCCGCCCCGGGGCCGCGCAGGGAGATCGTCGGCCGGCCGACCTATTCGGGAATCGGCTGGAGCATCCAATATCCCCGCGAATGGACGATCCGCGAGGCGAACGAGCAGTTCCTGCACGTGAGAAATCCGTCCGGGACGGCGGCCTTCATCATCGCCAATACGGCGCGGCTTCCGGGGCTTCCCTCGGCCGAAGAACTCCGGGACCTCGTCTTCTCCCGGCTCCTGGGCGGCGGCCCCGCCCGCCTGGTCGCGGCCGAACGGAAGCGCATCGCGCAGGTTCCGCAGACGGGCGACGACTCAGGCGTCATGAGCCTGTACATCGTGCGCCGGCAGGATGCATCCGGCGAGCTGATGCTCTGTTCGATCCAGATCACCATCCTCTCGCGCGGCCCCCTCGGAACGGACTACCAGTGCTTCGTCCAGAGCTGCCCCGAGCGGCAGTGGGTCGAGACGTGGAAACAGGTCTTCGACCCAATGATCGTCTCGGCGCAGTTCATCTCGTGGTGGTGGTGACCGCGAAAGTTTCCCCGCGCCGTCAGTAGCTCGCGGGCTTGCGGCTGTGCGGCATGTCCGCATCGCCGACGCGGCCGTGGATCGCGACGGCCATCCGTTTCTCGGCCCAGCGCGCGAGGCGCACGAACGGGAAGCCGAGGAGGAAGTAGATCGCCGCGACCATGAGCCCCGTGCCGAAGTAATCGTAGTACGTCGTGGCGACCTGGCCGTAGGCCTTCGTGAGATCGACCATCGTGATGACGGAGACGAGCGATGAGTCCTTGAGCAGCGAGATGAAGTCGTTCGTCACGGGCGGCAGGGCGACGCGGATCGCCTGAGGCAGGACGACGTGCCGGAGCGCCTGGAAGCGCGTCATGCTCAGCGCCATCGCGCCCTCCATCTGGTGGCGAGGGATGGCGAGCAGCCCGGCGCGGTAGTTCTCGGCCTCGTAGGCCGCGTAGTTGAGTCCGAGGCCCAGGACTCCCGCGACGAACGGGCTCAGCCGGATGCCGATGTTCGGCAGTCCGTAGAAGATGAAGAAGAGCTGGATCAGCACGGGCGTTCCGCGGATCAGCTCGATATACGCGACCGCGAGCCACGACAGGGGCTTCGGCGCGAAGATCCGCACCATCGCGAGGAAGAGCCCGAGCGTGATCGCGAGCAGCATCGCGACAAAGGACACCTCCATCGTCACGAGCGCGCCCTTCGCGAAAACCGGCAGAAAACCCGCATAGCGGTTCAGGCGTTTTTCCCACGTCAGCAAGGGCTTCTGGTGTTCCGTCCACGCGCGGAACATCACCGCGTCCGTCTTTTGGGGCGAATGGTCGCGGAACATCTCGGCCATCACCGGAGTCCACAGATTCCAGCGTTCGTAGATCCGCCGCAGTTCCCCCGAATCGCGAAGGCTCGCGACGGCCTCGTTGACCCTCGCGAGCAGGTCGTCATCGCCCTTGCGGACGGCGATCCCGTATTCCATTTTTCCGATGGGGCGTCCGACGAACTCGATGTTCGGGTTGAACC
>CAZVUT010000169.1:0-6036 GCA_964630155.1 uncultured Synergistaceae bacterium | reverse complement strand
CCTACCACCTGACCTACACGTCGAACGATCTTCAGTCCTGCATGCGGCAGGAGCAATCGCCGAAGACGGTGTGACGCGCCCCCTCGGGCGGAACCCTTTTCCGCCCGGGTTCCTTCGCGCGGCGGATTCGTTGCGCATCGGGCGGCGCGCCGCGGACGACCGGCCTCTCATGCACGTTCATATATACGAGACGCTCGTTTCCTTGAGATGACGTTCCTCCAGAAGGCGCGCCAGATTCCGGACGATGTTCCGTCGGATTTCCAGTTCGACGGGCAGGGACGGATCCTGATGCGCCTCGTTGATTCTGGTTCCTACGACAAAGGTGATGCGGTCGCTTTCCATGAGAAGTTCGTACAGACGCGAGGCCGGGTCGTCCGGCCGGACTTCCTGCATGTGTTCCAGGATGCGGCAGGTTCCGGTCAGGGTGAGGATCCCCTCCGTGACCAGATCCGCGCCTTCCATTCGGGATTCCGGCGGATACCCCTTTCGGGCGCTCCGGAGATCCATGCTGATTGTGCGTTTCAGCTCCCGCGCGACGATGTCCGCGGTCGTCCCGCCGCAAATGACCCTTTTTCCGTTGAAATGATCGAATATCTCCGCGAATTCCGCGTCCCGCCGCGCGTCGAAAGGCGGGCCGGAGAGGATGAGCAGTTCGCGGGGCGAGCGGAAGAACATGACGGCGCACGTCATGTCGTCGCCCGGTTTACCGTGCGGCTCGTGCAGCAACGTCTCCTCGACAACCCGATGGGAAAGCTGCCGCGCGGAGATGCCCGGCGAGGAACGCACGACGCGAAGGACGAACTCGCGCACCCCGGAGTCCCGCCAGCCGAGGGGATGCGCCCGGGATCCCATTCCCGCCTGCGTGACGCCGTCGCTGAGAAGGATGAGGCGATCCTGCGGAAGCGTATACGCCTCGCTCAGCCGGATGGTCCTGTCTTTCCACCGGGACGACGAAATCGATCGTCGCCGGAGCGGGACGATGTCGCCGTTTCGAACCAGAAAGCACTCCGGGCTGTCCATTTCGATGATCTTCGTCCAGCCGTGAAGCATGGAGTCCACGATCGTGAACGTGGCGTAGCTGATTTGCCGGACCCGGCACACGGGAAGCGCGTCCATCATGATTTCGGCCGAATGGAGAAATTCCATGTTCTCCTCGACGAAACGCAGCGCCATGGTGGCCGTCATGGACGAAAGGATATTCGCCTTGACGCCGCTCCCGAGCCCGTCGGAGAGAACGGAGACGACCCGGTTTTCTCCCGGCGTCTTTCTCGTCAGGAAGCTGTCTCCGCAGATGTACTCGCCCTCTTTGCGGCGCTGGTCGAAATCGACTTCGAGAAAAAGGGGTTCCCTGTTCATGCGTTCCCGCCGGGAGCGATGCCGGCGTCTTCGACTTCGTCGGCTTCGTCGGATTCGCCGAGCGCCGCATCGAGAAGGGACGCGATATCCTCTACACGGACGCCGTGACGGGCGACGCCGGCGATCCGGATGTTGGGCCCCCCGGCGCACGCGCCTTCGCAGCGGCTTCCGCGAACGAGCACGCGGCGCTGAAGCCCCCGTTCGTCCACCAGGCGCTCGATCTCCGCGAGCACGCGCGCATTGCCTCTGGCGAAGCAGGAGCTTCCGAGGCAAATGACGATTTCCACAGGTTCCTTCATGTGTTTTCACCGCTTCTTGACAGCGCTTTGAATCCGAAAGGAGAACGCAATACCCGTCCTGTTTTCGCCGGCTTCATGGTATCCGAGAAACATGGTTTTGAAAACCACGAGCCCCGAAACGGGCGGCGGGGCGCGCCTATCGTGTATCATAGATTCAGGAAGCGACGCGGCGATCCGTTTCGGAATGCGCGTCTCGAAAGAAAAGGACAGGTGACACACTGAATGTTTCTCCCCGTGTATACGGTCGTCAACGACTGTCAGGACTGCTACAAATGCGTCCGGGCCTGCCCCGTGAAGGCCATCGAAGTCCGGGACGGGCACGCCCGCGTCACCCGCGAAAGCTGCGTCCTCTGCGGCCGATGCGTCACCGTCTGTCCGGTGGGCGCCAAGAGAATCCGCGACGACATCGGCCCCGTGCGGGAGCTTCTGGCGTCCGGCAGGACCGTCTACGCCTCCGTCGCTCCGTCCTGGGTCGGAGTCTTTCCGGACATGCGTCCGGCGCAGCTCGTTCAGTCGCTTCGGAAACTGGGGTTCGCGCAGGTCGGCGAAACCGCGCTCGGCGCCCAGGAGGTCACCGTCAACGTATCACGGACCCTCAGAAACGCGAAACCGGGGTTGTATCTGTCCACCGCCTGCCCGAGCCTCGTGCAGTATATCGTCACGCATCAGCCGCGCCTCGCGCCCTGTCTGACGGGCGTCTCTTCCCCCCTCATCGCGCACTGCAAACTGCTTCGATCCCTTGGCGAAGAAGACGCCGCGATCGTCTTCTTCGGTCCGTGCGCGGCGAAAAAATGGGAAGCCGAAAAACACCCGGATCTTCTCGACGCGGCCCTGACGTTCGACAATCTCCGGACGTGGTTCGAGCAAGAACATGTGAATCCGGCCGATTTTCCGGAAGACGGCGCGTCTTTTTTCCCTTGCGGCGCCGACGAAGGGACGCACTATCCCGTGGAAGGCGGCATGATCGACACGATCCGCGCCTCGGGGGAATGCCCCGACGTCCGGTTTCTCACCCTTTCCGGGCTCGACACGATCAAACTGGCGCTCGAGGACGTCCGTCCCGAGCTTTTCGACGTTCCCGTCTTCGCGGAATGCCTGGCCTGCACCGGCGGCTGCATCAACGGCCCCGCCGCGGCCTCGGCTTCAGCCTCGGGGCGTTCGGTTTTCGACCGGTGGATGCATGTCAAGGACCGGGCGGGCGACCTCGCAAAGGCCGCCGGACGCGCCGGCCTCATCGAACCGGACGAACGGTTCCGGCCGGAGGGACACGAGGACGCTCCGGTATCAGACGAAGCGATACGGACGGCGCTTCTTCTCGTCGGAAAAAACCGGAAGGAAGACGAGATGAACTGCGGCGGATGCGGCTACGACACCTGCCGGGAATTCGCGAAGGCGCTGGTGCGAGGTCGTGCGGAAGTCACGATGTGCGTCTCCTACATGCGCCGGAAGGCGCAGAAGAAGGCCAACGCCATTCTCCGCTGCATGCCTTCGGGCGTCGCCATCGTCGACCGGGATCTTTCGATCGTCGAGTGCAACGAACGGTTCGCGTCGCTTCTCGGAGAGGAGATCCTCGCCCTGTTTCATACAACGGAGGGACTCAGGGGGGCATGCGTCGATAAGCTGGCGCCCTCCCTCGCGCATCTTTTCAAGGGCGTTCTCGAGACGGACCAGGACGTCCATTTCGATCATTTCCCTCTGGGGGAACAGCTTTTCGAGATAACGATCTTCTCCATCGAACCTCATCAGACCGTCGGGGCCGTCATGCTCGACGTCACGCGGCGCGAACTTCGCCGGGACCAGATCGCGCATCGGGCGGAAGAGGTCATCCGAAAGAATCTGCTGACCGTTCAGGAAATCGCGTGCCGGCTCGGCGAGAATATGGCGGAGACGGAAATTCTCCTTCGGGCGATCGCGGAAGGGTACGGAACGGAAGAGAACCGCGCTCCCCGGACGCCGGAGTGACGGAGGCGCCGGGACGTCCCTACTCCTCCTGCACGACGCGGTTGCGGCCGAGTTCCTTCGCGCGGTACATCCGGTCGTCGGCGCGCTGGATGAGCGCGTCGAGATTCGTCCCGTCGCCCCGTTCGGTCGCGACGCCGATGCTGATGGTGTAGCGGATCGAGCGGGGCTCGGACCGCTCGGCCGCGGCGCGGATGCGCTCGGCGATCCGGAACGCCTCCCGCCCGTCGCATCCGGCGAGCAGGACGACGAACTCCTCCCCGCCGAAGCGACAGGCGATGTCCGACTGGCGGATCGACTCGCGGAGCGTCGCGGCGAGGTTCGCGATGATATCGTCCCCGGCGGCGTGGCCGTGCGTATCGTTGATGGCCTTGAATTTGTCGATGTCGATCATGAGCAGCGACAGGGGCTCGTTCCTCGCAGCCGAACGGAGAACGTGTTCTCCGGCGAGGCGGAAGAAGGCTCTCCGGTTGGAAAGTCCGGTCAGCGGGTCGGTCTCGGCGAAGACCTGAAGCCTCCGGTTGAGCTGCTCCTTTTTGAGAAGAACGTACGACATGCTGCTCAGGAGCAGCAGAAACGGCTGCAAAAGCAGCGCAAAGGCCACGCCCTGGCTCGAGGACGCTCCTGGGAAGGCCGCGTATGCGCTGTCCTGCAGAATCGCGACGACGCGATAGAGAGTCGACATGCTGCACAGCAGGTAAATCGCGCCCGTGACCTTCTGGATGAGCGACGTATCGCGGCGCGAGAACATCAGAATGGCGCCGGGGATGAGGTACGTCACCGTCTGCAGCAGGAAGAGCGTCATGATTCGCGTTCCGACCGCGAGCCCCGGAACGAGCAGGGCAATGACGGAGCCTGTCGGGAGCAGTACGTAGCCGGTCGTGTACGCGCGGTTCATGACGACCTTGAGGGAGAGCATCGCGAAAATCTCGAGGCTCCATCCGCAGACGAGCGTCGCGTTGCCGGCGCAGAACAGGATGACGAGGCCGGTCGACGACGCGCCCATCATGAGCCCCCATCCCGCGATCTGAAGGGCTTTTCCCCACAGGAAGGCGCGATCGCACCCCGTCACGACGCCCTGACGCGTATCGAACAGGAGAAGCAGGAAGACGACGATGTGCCCGACGATGAGAACCGCTGTGATCGTTGCGATGCTGACGCTCATGGTTTCGCCCTTCCGCGCGCGGGGATATCGTCCGGGACGGTCCCGGACTCCAATGCCGGACCGCATGATGGCGCCGCACCCCGTGCGATGTGTCTTGTAATAATATCAGCAGATGGAGAATTTTCCACCGGAAGTTGCACGAACGAGCGGCGCTCGGCGCGAACGGCCGAACCTGTGCGTCGAACGGTTTCGATTCTGCACCGCAAACAGCCCCCGGACACTGGGTGAGGCATGTCCGCGAAAGGCGACGTCCCTCAGACGGATCCGGCGTTCCCCGTGTGAAAGAGGAACGCCTCGCCGAGCCGCGCGAAAAGCTCGTTCGACCATACGGATGAAAGATCCTCCGGGTTTTTGAGGAACGGCGCGACATCGGAGATTGCGGCCCGGATATCGAGCGATCGGGCGGCGGATTCGTACAGACGCAGAAATGCGGCGGGCGTCAGAGAGGACTCGCCCTTCCAGTGCCCCGTCTGCCTCATTCGTTCCTCGAGGTGCGGCAGGTCGACCGGAGTCTTCCTCCGGAGATACCAGATCATGTCGTACCAGTCCCGTCCCTTGACCCTGTCGCCCCATGCCCGGCACAGAACCGCGTGCATCTTTCCCGCAAACAGCCACGGCAGACCGAGAACCCTGGGCTGAAAGAGAGTCGGTTCGAGCACCGGACGCAGCTCGGTTTCGAAACGTCCCGGCGGAGCGATGTCCACTTCTATTTTTACCTTGAGAATCCTGCCGCGGGAGATCCCCGGAAGCTCCGGAACGCCTATGGACGCAAGCTGTACGGAGGTATTCGTCTTCAGGAAGGCTGAAAGAATGTTACCTGCGGATACATGAGGGCGAGGAACGAACTCCGCCGACAATCCGAAGAAATTCAGCGTCCGGACGAGTTCTCCGCGATACGGTTCGAAGGAAAAACCGGGATCGGCCCGAAGAAGCGAAAAGTCCATATCTTCGGAAAAACGGTCGAGCCCGTACAGGATTCGGAGCGCCGACCCCCCGTAGAAGGCCGCCGAATCGAAAAACCGCGCCTTCCACAGGCCGAAGAGCGCGATGTTCTGGACGATCTCCCGCAGTGCGTTCTCGGCCTCCTCGGCCGTCACGAGTGAGTACCGACCGAGCATGTTCCGGAGAGCGTCTCCCGTCATGCGCGTTCCCTCCTTTCGTTGCGAGCGCCGTTGCGAGCGCCGTTGCGAGCAGGCGCCGCTGACATCGCCGCGAGAAGCTCCGCGACGCGTCCGATCTTCCGGGAGCCGAAGCGTT
>CAZVUT010000168.1:0-6061 GCA_964630155.1 uncultured Synergistaceae bacterium | reverse complement strand
CACGGATTTCCCCCGTTACGGAGTCCTCCGGGCCAGGGGGATTCCGTGGGTACGGGACGAACGGCGGGGGAAGGAACTTCGAGCTCCGCAGCCTGCGGAACGTCGGGATATCCGGACGGTGCAGGACGACCCGCGACATGATGCTTCCGAGGATAAAACAATCCGACAGGGATGCGTGCGCACGCGACATCCGGTTCAACGTCTCTTCGGCGTCCCTGATGGCGGGAGGCGCGGGAAAGAGATCCGCAATTCGGTCGGCGGCTTCCTGAAGTTTCGGCCACTTGGGAACGCCGGGCCGTTTCGGATTCACGATCGCGCAGACGTCCGTAAGGCCGCGCATCGAGCACCACCACTTCTGCTTCAAAAGCGCCTCCCCGGGAAGAAACACCGTATCGAACGACAGATTGTGGACGACGATTCCGTCCGGTTTCAGCCCGTTCCAGAAATCGACGAGCGACCCGATATCGTCGGGAAAGAACTCCGGATACTCCGCGTTCCGCCGGAGAGCGGCGAGCCGCGAGATCGTCAGGCCGTGAACCTGCTCCGTTCTCCGGTCCGGCGTCTCGCGCGGAAAGTAAAAACGGTTGTAATATCCGAGGATGCCTCCCTGTCCGTCGAAGACGATCGACGATGCGGACACGACGGAGCGGCCGACAAAACCATTGGTTTCAAAGTCGAGGACTGCGTAGCGGATGGGCGCTCCCTGCTTTCCGTACAGATTCGCGTTGCGTGAAAAATAGGTTGTCCGCAATGCGACGCGCGCGTTTGATTTTTTCCTCCAGAAATTATACCCGCACAGCCGAAAAGAAACACGGAGCATGCGATAATACGAAAAACGAGGGCATCGAACGGTGCGGGGAGGGGAAATAGTGGGGGCTGGCGGATATGCCGTGAAGGCGCGGAGCGCCGTCATGCAGAGGGACGTACGGATGACCCTCGTCGCCGTCGCTTTGTGCCTTGTGCTGGCCTTTCTGCTCTTCAGCGTCGATCCCTTTCTGACCCCCGAGCTGGCGGTTCGGCTTGTCCGGAGTTCAGGCGCCCTTCGCGGCGGAACGACGAACGAGGATTTCGTCCGCGAATCGCTCGCGTCGAGCGGAGCCGTCATGTCGATCGGGTGGGGGGCCGACCCGATCGAAAACGGAAACTATCTCGTCTATTTCCTGTTTCTCGATGCGCGTGCGCTGCTTCGGGGCTGGTTTTTCGAGCTGGTCCCCGGACGCAGGCTGATCCGCGAGGTCAAACGATCACACGGAGGCGTTTATGCCGACGCGATCGACGCGGCTTTTTCGGCGGCCCGGATCCCTCTGCCCGAGGAACGGCTCGTCGCGTTGCGCGTACAGCGTTCGGAAGCCATGGGACAGGGCCGGACCGTGCAGGATGCGGTCAACGAACGCCTCCGCGCCGAAGGAGCCCGAAGCAGCTACGGATGGATTGTCTCCTCGCTCTCCGACGGGCGATGGATCGCCGGGTTTCTCTATGAACCGGCGGTTCCCGAAAAGAGCCCGATGCGCGGCTTCGTGTTCGAAGTGGGGATCGACGGCGCCATCCGGAGGCTTCCGTTCGATCCGGATCACCGGTACGAATCCGCGTTGCTGCTCCACGACGCGGATGGAACGCCCATACCCGAACGGCTCCTGCGCGAAGGCCGGCTCGCAGGAGCGGCCGATCAGCGCGATCGCATCGACGCCTTCCTGAAGGAGACGCTCCGATATTACGGGAACAGCGCGGACGATCTGACCGCGCGACTGGGGCGCCCCCTCTCCAGCCGGACGAAAACGCAGAACGCGGGAAACGACGCGTCCTTCGCGCCCGTTCTCGTGTCGCTCTCGTACCCGGGGCTCCGCGCCGGAGTCTTTCGCTGGCCGGACCACGAAATGATCGCGTATCTGGATATTTCGACGGCCGATTATCCTCTGGGCGGATCGATCCGCGTGGGAATGGACGCGGACGCGATCCGATCCGCGCTCGGGGAGCCCCATCGCATCGAAGACAACTCCATCGTCTACACGGACATGAAGAACAACTACGATTTCGTCTTCAGGCTGGACGCGAAGCGCGTGATCCGCGGCATGGAGCTGGTGCTCTACGTGGACTGACGGCTACAGGCGAACGAGCTCCATCGCGATGAGGATGATGACGATCCATTCGAGAACGGTGGATCGCTTGGAGTCGATTTCGTTCTCCATCAGCTCGTATGCGTCCTTCATGGAGGCGAGCTTTTCGTCGATCTTCGCGAGCCAGGTCTGCGTCCGGAAGATCCGGAGCGCCCTCGTGTAGATCTGCGCGTAGTACACGTCTTCCGTGACCCGGACCGATGTCGTGAGGTGATCCGTCATCAGCCGCGTCTCGAGGATCAGTTTCATGCCCCGGCGGGCGAGATTGCTCCATCGGCTCGAAAAGAGCGCCGTGAGGAAGGGCATCGGGGTGTCCATATCGCTGTACAGTCCCAGAAGTTTCGCGGTGAGGGTTTCGTCGTAGTAGCGCGCCTCGAGAACCTGCACCACGGCGTACTCCAGCAGCAGCAGAATATCGGAGGCCTCCTTGCGGTCCACGATCAGCGCGTTGTCGTAATTCAGCAGGACCAGTTCGTCGTCCGAGAAGGAAAACGCGTTGTCGGCCATCATGTCGGTCTGCTGGCGGCTGACGGGAGTGCGCTCCCCGAGAAGCATGCTCAGGAGCATGGGGTAGTTGCGGAACGTATCGAAGGAGACGGGCTCGTCGGTGTCCTTCAGGATATAGAACGTGTATTCCTCCTGAAAGTCGGCGAAACCGTGTCGGCCGGTCAGGCAGTCGCCGATCCCGTGAGTGATCTGTTCGATTTCCCAGTCCAGCATGCGATCGATCTCCGGGTCGGGGTCCATCGAGAGCGCGGTTTCGGTGAAGGAGGAAAGCTCCAGGTTTCGGACGGGAATCCGCATGATGAGACAGACGACGCCGACGTCGAAAAAGTGCGCAGACAGATCGAAGACGATCCGGCCGGAGGAAGTCTCCCACGCCCGGGGTCCGAGGTCGACCGCCACAGGCGGATTGACCAGCTCGATCGATTTCGTCTCGACCCGGACAAGCGACTGGCGAACGGGAAGACGCCCCGCGAAAACATCCGGCGGCAACGTATCGAGTCGTATCTCATCCGCAATGTCGTACATCTTCATATGAACAATCTCGCCGGTTCGTATCTGCATGGCCTGCCTCCCTCTTTTTCGAATACAAAGATACTTTACATCAAATGGAAGAGAAAACACACCCCGCGATGTGTATAATGTGGCATGCGGAGAAAGCCCGCGAAGACGACTGACCATTTCTGATCACAAAGGAGAGCTGCATCCGGTGAGGACCGAACGAATTCCCCCCGAACGCGGCTGTTTTCCCGCATATCGCATCGCGGCGGGAGAGCGGCTTGATGTTTTCATGATCGACCTTCCGATACCGCTCCCCGGCATGGAACATCAGATCACGGCGTGGCTCCTGCGCGACGGCGGAACGGGGTGGACGGGGCTTGTCGATCCCGGGCCGACGTCGACCATTCCCGGCCTCGTCCGGACGCTTCGATCCCTCGACGTCCGGACCGTGGATACGCTCCTCGCCACGCACGTGCATCTCGACCATTCGGGCGGGACGGCCGCATTCCTGAGGGACTTCCCGGGATGCGGGGTCTATGCGCCTCCCCGCGGGCGTCCACACCTGACGCAGCCCGGAAAGCTCTACGAGGCGAGCGTTGCGACGCTGGGGGCGACCGTGATCGACGCCTTCGGACGCCCCGGGATCGTGGATCCGAAGGTGTTTCTTGACGCGTCGCCGGTCCGCGAACTGGAGATTCTTCCCACGCCCGGACACGCCTCGCATCACGATGCGTTCGTCTATCGCGCTTCCGCCGGATCGCTGCTCTTTCCGGGAGAGGCGGCGGGCGTGGCGCTGACGCGAGCGGTCGCGGATCTGTGGATTCCGCGCGAAACTTTCGGCCGCTTCCCGAACGGAGAACTCCCGGCCGACTTCCGGTATCAATACCCGGGAACGCCGCCCCGTTTCGAATACGATATCTACCGGAAATCCGTCGAACTGCTCCGGAAACGCGAATACGCGCTGATGTGCTACAGCCACTACGGATGGACCGGGGAGCCTGCGAACGATCTCGATCGCCTTCTGGGCCAGATGGAGCGATGGAGGACGGTCACCGCGGAAGAGAGCCTTGCCGCGTCCTCAAAAGGAACGGAAGACCGTGAAATCGTCGAACGGATCGCGTTCCGGTTGCGGGAAGAGGATCCCCTGATCGCGGCGGTCTCTCTTTTCGATGCGGGAAACAGGGTGAAGGAGGAGTTCTTCCTGCGGAACAGCATTCTGGGATTCCTCGGATATGTGCGCGGTACCGGAGAATCACATGGAGGTCGTTAAAGAATCATGTGGCGTGAGCGGTTGGATTGGGGTA
Source organism: uncultured Synergistaceae bacterium (assembly GCA_964630155.1). Lineage (GTDB taxonomy): Bacteria > Synergistota > Synergistia > Synergistales > Aminobacteriaceae > CALFXN01. The sequence continues at coordinate 1,638 of CAZVUT010000168.1, read as the reverse complement.
CAATCCTGATACGACGTACTACCATACTTTCTGCGCGGGCGGATGATCGAAGGAGGCAGGCATGAAAAGAAAACTGTTCGGTTTCATTATGAGCTGTGCGTTCCTGTTCGGGCTGTCGGCTGTTTCGTGGGGGGCGGTCCGACCCGCAAGCGCTCCAACGCCCGCGAACGAGGCGACGGAAGTCGTGTGCAACACGACGATCAAGTGGACGGGAACGGACACAACGGCCAGCGATGACGTCACGTACGCCATCTATCTCGGCACGAACGAGAGCGCGCCGGCGTATCTCGGGAGCATCCGGACCGTGTCCCAGGATCTCACGAATCCGACGTTCGAGTATGCGCCCCCGGTCAAGCTTCTTCCCCTGACGACGTATTACTGGAAGATCGTGACGAGCGACGCCTACGGCAACGTCGCCAACAGTCCCCCATGGGTCTTCATCACGGGAAACACCTTCCCGGACAATCATTACGAGCCCTATCCGGCCACCGACCCTTCGCCGGATCACGGCGCCGTCTATGTCGCAAAGAACGCGGTCCTTTCGTGGACCGGCAAGGACCCGAACATTATCGGCGGCAATACGTCCGTGAAGCTGAACTACGAGGTCCGGCTCGGGACGAGCCTCGCCGACATGCCGATCGTCACCTCGTCGGGAAAGGGCGGAACCATCAGCGTCAACCAGTACGTCCCGACATCGCTTGCGGCCAACACGAAGTACTACTGGCAGGTCAACTCGATCAACTCCTACGGGCTTCGGACGAACGGGCCGGTCTGGGAGTTCACCGTGACGCACGACCCGTGGAACGACCCGAGCGGCGGCGCATCGGAGGGCTGCTCGGCCGCGTCGTTCGCGCCGCTCTCCCTGTTGCTTCTGGCGCCGTTGTTCCTTTTGAGAAGGAAATAGACCGGAACGGCCGGAACGCGGCGATTTTCGAGCCTTCGGGGCGGCGCAATCGCCCCGAAGGCTCTTTTCCGTTCCCGGGCCACATGTCCGGGCAGACTCTGAAAGGCAGGGAACAGACATGGACTTTTTTATCCAGACCGTCGCCGCGCTGACCGTAAAGCAGGCTGCGATGCTTCTCGTCGGGATGGGACTCATCTACCTGGCGATCGTGAAGGAGTACGAACCCGCGTTGCTGCTCCCGATGGGTTTCGGGGCGCTTCTCGTGAATATCCCGTTTTCGGCGGCGCTGACCCACACCGTGGGCGGCGCAGCGCAGGAAGGGGCGCTCAGCTTTCTCTTTCAGGCGGGGATTGCGACGGAGCTCTTTCCCCTTCTCATCTTCATCGCGGTCGGCGCAATGATCGATTTCACGCCGCTCTTTCAGTATCCTGTCGCCTTTCTCTTCGGTCTGACAGCGCAGGCGGGAATTTTCCTGACCATGGGACTTGCGCTTCTTCTGGGCTTCGACATCAAGGAAGCGGCGTCCATAGGGATCATCGGCGCGGCGGACGGGCCCACGTCGATTTACGTCTCGGCGCGGTTCGCCCCGCATCTCCTCGGTCCAATCTCCGTGGCCGCGTATTCCTACATGGCGCTTGTCCCGCTGATCCAGCCGCCGGTCATTCGTCTGCTGACCACCCCCAGGGAACGGGCGATCCGGATGGAGTACACGGACCGCAAGGTTTCCAAACGGG
>CAZVUT010000167.1:0-6065 GCA_964630155.1 uncultured Synergistaceae bacterium | reverse complement strand
GGTTTTTCCCAGTTGACGAGGACGAGGGAGAATCGAATATTCGGCGGATGCCCTCGGGGTGCGGAACACACCCGTAAAGCCGGAAACCCGAAAGACGGGAAGCGATTCCCGGGACAAGGGGCGGCAGTTCCGTGTGCGATAAAAAAGGCGGTGCAGAAGACACCATGTGCGGCATTGTTGGCTACGTGGGGTTCAGAGTTGCTGTTGACGTTCTTCTTGACGGAATGAGGCGGCTTGAATACCGGGGATATGATTCGGCGGGAGTCGCGGTTTCCGATGAAAAAGGGCTCAAGGTCGTAAAAGAGGTCGGCAAGGTCGCCGATCTCGAGAAGGTGCTCCTGAACGAGAATATGACCGGAACGAGAGGAATAGGACATACGCGCTGGGCGACGCACGGGGGCGTGTCGGTCGTCAACGCGCATCCGCATTGCGATCAATGCCGGAAAGTCGTTCTGGTCCACAACGGGATCATAGAAAATTTCCAGAAGATCAAGGGAGAACTCTCGGACGAAGGCGTCACATTCCTTTCACAGACAGACACGGAGGTGGCCGCTCAGCTTCTTTCACGCATGTTTGAAGGAGATCCGATAGAAGCGCTTGTTCGATTGAACCGTCGCCTCAACGGGTCGTTCGCTCTGGCCATCATCATGAACGACGTCCCCGACAAGATCTTTTGCATTCGCAGAGGATCCCCTCTTGTCCTGGGAAGCGGGAAGGGCGAAGCGTTCTGCGCGTCGGATGTCCCTGCGCTCCTGCCGTACACGCAGGATGTATGCTATCTCGAGGATGGCGACATAGCGGAACTCGGCACGGACGGAATCCGGGTTTTCGACGGGGAAGGAATCCGGAAAACACCCCGAAGAACGCATATAGACTGGGATATCACGATGGTCGACAAATGCGGTTATCCGCATTTTATGCTGAAAGAGATGAACGAGCAGAGTCTTGTCCTGCGCAACGGGTTTGAAGGGCGTATGTTGGAAGGCGTATTCGACCTTTCGCAGGAGATCGCCTTGTCCCGTTCGGACATCATGTCCATGGACCGTGTGCATTTCGTCGCCTGCGGATCGTCGTATTATGCTGCGCTTGCGGCGGAACGACTCCTTGAGAAGGTGACGGATTTCGATATCCGCGTGGATGTCTCATCGGAATACAGATACAGGAGTTTCCCGATGGACGAAAGGACCCTCGCCGTTTTCGTTTCCCAATCCGGCGAGACGGCCGACACGCTGGCGGCCGTCCGTAAGGCCCGCTCGGAAGGAGCGAGAACCCTGGCGATTACGAACGTTCCCGGATCCACGATTACGCGTGAAGTTCGGGACGTTCTGCTTCTGAAGGCGGGGCCGGAAATCGGCGTTGCTGCGACGAAGACATTCATGGCGCAGATGACGACACTCTCGGTTCTGTCGCTGTTCCTGGCGCGTCTCCGTGGGACGTGTTCGGCGCAGGAGCAGGAGGAATACGCCGATGCTTTCAAAATCCTGCCGTACAAGGTGGAAAGCGTCCTGCAGACGTATCCGCGTATACAGACGCTCGCAAAAAAATACTCTTCAGCGAGAGATTTCCTCTTTCTCGGACGGGGAGCATCCTTCCCGATCGCACTCGAGGGTGCTCTCAAACTGAAGGAAATCTCGTATATTCATGCGGAAGCGTATGCGGCGGGGGAGATGAAACACGGCCCCATCGCGTTGCTCGATCCCTCAGTTCCGGTGTTCGTGGTCGCCCCGCGCGATTCGCTGTACGAGAAAACTGTCTCCAACATCCTTGAGGCGAAGGCGCGAAGATCGCCTGTCATCGCGTTGACCACCGAAGGAAATGATGAGATCGCCTCGATTGTGGATGATGTTCTGGAGATCCCGCAAACCATGGAACTCCTCAGCGGATTTCTCTCGGTTATTCCTTTGCAGCTCTTTGCGTATGCAGTCGCCCGGGAACGCGGCTGCGATATCGACCAGCCGCGGAATCTCGCGAAAAGCGTAACGGTGGAATAGATACCTGAATCCGAAACCGGAAGAGAAGTGGAGGGACGGCGTAAGCCCCCCTCCACTTCTGCTATTCTGGAACCGGCTGCGGGAAATAAAGCCGCAGATGTGTCACGCGCCGAAGCGCGTCGTCATTCTTGTCTGTGGCGTTCGGGAGGCGTTCCCATGCGCCGCCGTCGATGCGACAGAGCACAAGTGGACGGCGGCCATACGTTCCCGACAACGTCGGAAGACGGTCGGCGAGTTGTGCGCCGGGAATCAGGGATCCGCGGAAGAGCGGCGCGCGTCCCTCCAGTGGTGACTCGTCTTCGGGGGCGATAATTAGCCATTGCGTCATATCCCACGCTGAAACCATCTCCGAAGACTTTGAATGGACGAACGGCAGAATCTGAAAGCCGCCGATTCTATCTCGGGGCGACGTGCAGACGTCGATCACCCCGGGATGATTCGCCCGGATCCTTCCGATGCCCTGAAACTGCGTCCCTCCGAAACGGCCGACACCACCGAGAGGGCGCATGACGCGCGCGATAATCGACGGACCACTCGGATACCACGCGATCACGCGTCCTCCGGGGCGATTCTCGATGTCTGCAAGAAAAGGATGCTCGGCTTCGGAATACTCGATGATGATCACGTCGCCTTTACCGGGGATGCTGTCCGTTCCGAGCGGTTTCCGCGAACCATCTGAACGTCGGATAAAGACGCGTGAACCCGTCGGTGGAGCATACCCTCCGAAAAAGCCGGTTCCGGCAGGTTGCCGAAGACTGAGAAAACTGAGTTCCCCTGCGGCCGGCGCGACGGTGTGCTCCGGGAGAATGCTGAGTGTTCGTCCCTTGCCCTGTTCAATGGAGACGAGAAGATGAACTGCATTAACGGCCGATGCGCATACAGTTCCGGGAATTCCCCATTTCGTGGCGGTAAATGACGGCCATCTGCTCGACGTGGGGATGGAAACTATCGTTCCAACGTCGACCGGAGGAGCGCCTTCCGAAAGCTCCACAATTGCGTGAGCGCCAGCGACGCAGGGAATCAGGGCGCGTTGCGGCAACGGGTCAGCGGTGCACAACGTCGCCTGCAGAAGTGTCGACAGAAAAAAAACCACAAGAGAAAACCTCATTTCAGATCACCTCTTTAGGGGATGGGGAAAAACCAGACCGACCAGATATTACCGAGAGCATGATACAGAATCCCGGGAAGGACAGTCCCGTGTCGGAAACGAAGAAATCCCATGATGAGGCCGGGAAAGAACGTCGCCAGTCTGAGGGGTCCGGGATTGACAAACATGTGTGACGCGGCGAATATGCAGGATACGGCCGTTATGCTGAAAAGTGGTCGCAAGGAGCGAGAAAGCAGCGTTTGCATCCAGCCTCTGAAGAAGGTCTCCTCGATAATCGCCGCCGCGATCCCTGAAGCAAGCAACGAAATGGTCTCCTTCACCGGGAAAAAGTGCGGAACGCGCGCGCCCGGCCAATATATGGCGATCGGAGTCAGCGGGACAAGCGTGAGCATGGTAAGCAGGAGACATTCGCGGAGCGCCTCGGGCGGCAATGTCCAGAGAAGACCGTATTCGGAAAGAGGTTCTTTGCGAATACGGCACCAGACATACGGGAAGTAAAGAAGAAAGGCCGCTATGAGAAACGGAACCATTATTTCGAATCCCGTTGCTGTTCGCGTGAAAGAATGTCGTTCGCGCGCGACCGTAAAAGCAGCGAAAAGAGAACGAGAGGAAGCAGCGGAACCAAACCGAGCCACCATCGGACACGACATGCGAGAAAAACGCCGCTCCCGATAAGAGCGGCCACGAAAAACCACCATTGCTTCGCGGGGCGATCAACGTCGGTTCGTCGGCGCGCACGCATGGAAAGAACCCAGAATACAACGAAGCAGCCTGTTATTCCGAGAAGGAAGACCAAGTCGGTCTTGAGCGAATCGAATGAGGTCAGCATGATCATCACCGTCAAGCATTCTACACCGTCTTTGAAAAAAACGTTCTTCCGGTTTCGCCCTTTCTCAATTTCTGATCGTCTATTGATACGGTTTTCCGGAGCAGCACCCCAAGACCGTTGACTATTCCGTTTCTTCGATGCGCTGATGATATACTCTAACAAGATGATGACACCTCGGTTCTTGAAGCCCCTGCGGCGTTATCCCGGATCAGCAATGCCTCACGTCGGCTTGTTGTTTGTAGCGGCGGTCGCGCGTAGTCTTTTCAAGGCGATCGATTGAAAGACTGATTCCCGATTGTGGTATGTGTGCTCTTTCGAAGGAGGGTCCCACATTTTTATCGAAAGTTCCGGAAGTCGAAGAGACGGCTCGTTTTTTCAAAATCGGGTCGATCCGTCTTTTTTCTCACCCTGCACGTTTTCCGAGAGAGTGATTTCGGCAAATGAGTGAAGCTGTTCTCGTCGTGTTCTCAGCGCATTTTCCGGAGTAGTCGGGGGCATCCGTATGGAAACGCTGATTTTGATTACTCTTATTGCAATCAACGGAGTTTTCGCCATGTCCGAAATCGCCCTTGTCACATCACGAAAGGCGCGTTTGTTGAATCGTGCTTCGGAAGGCCGGACTTCCGCGGATGTTGCACTCCGGCTCGGCGAAAACCCGACTTTCTTCCTTTCCACGATCCAGATCGGTATAACTTCGATCGGAATTTTGAACGGGATTGTGGGCGAGTCCGTCCTCGCCGCACCGTTTTCAATATGGTTGCATTCCTTTGGTTTGCCTGAGACGATATCCAGTTTTTTAGCGACCGGGACAGTGGTTTTGCTCATAACGTACGTTTCCATCGTTGTCGGCGAGCTGGTCCCGAAACGCATCGGCCAAATCAACGCGGAAAGCATCGCCTGCTTCGTTGCGCGACCGATTCATGTGTTGTCGCTTTTGACTCGTCCCTTTGTTCTGCTGCTTTCGGTTTCTACGAACGCTTTGCTCCGAGTCATGGGGATTGAACAAAAAGGTCGGGACAGCGTAACCGAAGATGAAATTCGCGCAATGCTTGACGAAGGGGAGGAAGCCGGGATCATTGAGCAGCAGGAGCACGAAATGGTCCGGAACGTATTTCGGCTGGATGACAGGAAACTGGGATCGCTGATGGTTCCCCGGTCGGATCTCGTATTTCTGGATGTCGCCGTTTCGTCTGAGGAAAACATGTGCCGACTGACAGAATCGGAGTTCTCCCGTTTTCCCGTCTGCGATGGCGGATTGGAAAAACTGCTCGGCGTTTTTCATGTCAAGCAGGCGTTCACTTACGTAGTTCGGGGAGAAGTTCCCGATTTTTCCTCCAATTTGCAGCCGTGTGTTTTTGTTCCGGAAACTCTGACGGGAATGGAGCTTCTCGAACAGTTCCGCCTTGAGAACATTCAGATGGCCTTTGTCATCGACGAATATGGAAGTCTGGAGGGAATCGTCACTCTTCAGGATTTGCTCGAAGCCGTCACTGGGGAATTTACCCCAAGCGATGCTGAAGACGCCCTTGCAATTCCAAGGGACGGCGGCTCATGGTTGTTGGATGGCGCTTTCCCTGTTGTTGACCTCAAGGAACTGTTGGGGATCAAAACACTTCCGGAAGAGGGCAGAGGGCATTACCACACGGTAAGCGGGCTTTTTATGCTGCTGCTTGGACGTGTCCCGAGCACGGGAGATTGCACGGAATGGGAAGGGTGGCGCATGGAAATCGTCGATATGGATCAGAAGCGTATCGACAAGATCCTTGCGACGCCGCTACTCAACATCGCCAAAGAATTGCGCGGATAATCGTTGTATTACACGTTCCGGGAAAAGATTCCTTCTCCGGCGATGATTGTTGGCGGAGAAGAGGGAACGGAATGAAAACCGGACGATATGAGTTTCAAGCGGTTCGTCAACGAAAGCGGATTTTCTTGCCGTATTGTGATAGACTGCGCCATGTTTACATCCTCCGTTTCTTTCTGGTGCGGGGAGATGTTAACCTGAGGTAAGTGTATCGGGCTTGTGTTTTTGCCGTTTTAGGGTTTTTTCAAGAGCAACGGACTCTCAAAAAGAATCCCGTTTTTCGGCGAATCTCGTTTTTCCCCTTGAAGTGACGAATCCGCTTTGCTAGTATAT
>CAZVUT010000166.1:2500-6072 GCA_964630155.1 uncultured Synergistaceae bacterium | reverse complement strand
GCGTGATGATCGCGATGGCCCTGTCGTGCGGGCCGAAGCTCCTGATCGCCGACGAACCGACCACGGCGCTCGACGTCTCGATCCAGGCGCAGATCCTCACGCTGATCCGGCGATTGCAGCGCGAGGAGGGGAGCAGCGTCCTTCTGATCTCCCACGACCTGGGCGTGATCGCCTCGATGGCCGACCGCGTCACCGTGATGTACGCCGGAAGCATCGCCGAAACCGCGCGCGTGCGCGATCTGTTCGACGACCCGCAGCACCCGTACACGAGAGGGCTTCTCGGCGCGATTCCGCGTCTCGACAGGGATCAGGGGCGGCTCGCGGTCATCCCCGGAACGCTGCCGAATCTCATGGACCTTCCGCAGGGGTGCAAATTCCGCGAACGCTGCGCCGAAGCGCTCCCGATCTGCGCGGCGGAGCGTCCCGCGCTTGTCGAAATCCGACCCGGACACGAGGCGGCCTGCCATGCCCGTACTTGACGCCGAGAATCTCGTCAAGCTCTACCCCGTCCGGACCGGCGGCCTCTTCGGCGGGCGGAAGGCCCTCCTCCGCGCCGTGGACGGCGTGACGCTCTCCATCGAACGCGGGGAGACCCTCGGGCTCGTCGGCGAATCGGGCAGCGGAAAGTCCACGGTCGGAATGCTCTGCCTCGGGCTTCTCGAAAAGACGTCCGGAACCATCCGCTTTCTCGACCGTCCGATAGAAGACTACACGGGCGACGACGCGCGCATCTTCCGCCGGAAGGCCCAGATCGTCTTCCAGAATCCGTTCGCGTCGCTGAATCCGCGAATGATCATCCGCAACATCATCGGCAGGGTGCTCGAAATCCACGGGCTCGCGCACGGCCGCGAGGTCGATGCGCGCGTCGGCGCGCTGATGCGGGAGGTCGGCCTCCGGGAGGACCAGATGATGCGCTACCCCCACGAGTTTTCGGGCGGCCAGCGGCAGCGAATCGCCATCGCCCGCGCGCTCGCGTCCGATCCGGAACTCATCGTCCTCGACGAGCCGACGTCGGCGCTCGACGTCTCCGTCCAGGCGCAGATCCTGAACCTGTTGCAGGACATCCAGGCCGCGCGCGGCCTCGCGTATCTCTTCATCTCGCACAATCTGGCCGTCATCCGGCATGCGAGCCGGCGCGTCGCCGTCATGTATCTCGGCCGGATCGTGGAAACCGCGCGCAAGGAGGCGCTCTTCGCGCGTCCGCTGCACCCCTACACGCAGGCGCTGCTCTCGAGCGTCCCGAAACCCTTCGTCACCGATGAACGCATGGAGGAAAAGATCATCGCGGGAGACATCCCGAGTCCGCTCGACCCGCCGTCGGGATGCCGCTTTCATACGCGTTGCAGGTATTCGCAAGACCGATGCGCGAGGGAAGAACCCCAGTGGAGGGAGGTGGAGCCGGGGCATTTCGCGGCATGTCATCGCATCGGCGAGATCGAGGAATGAAAGATTCCAAAATCGTAAGGGAGGTTGAGTGACCCAATGAAATCCCGTTTCCGGATTGCGATGCTTTGTGCGTTCCTTCTTGTCTTCGCGGCGCTTCCGGCGTTCGCCGCGGGAACCGTTCTCACGATCGGCCAGGGAGCCGAGCCGGTCGAACTGGATCCCCAGAATATCACGGATAACCCGTCCGAAGAGGTCTGCCACAACATCTACGAGGGACTCGTGGGCTTCGACGTGAAGGACGACAAGCTCGTCATCGCGCCTCGCCTCGCGGACACGTGGGAGGTCACCCCGGACGGAAAGACGTGGACCTTCCATCTCAAGAAGGGCGTCGTCTTCCACAGCGGCGCTCCGTTCGACGCCGAGGCCGTCAAGAAGAACTTCGACCGGCTCATCGGCGGGAACTACAAGCGCACCTCGCTCTTCAAGCCCATCCTCTCCGAAGTCAAGGTCGTCGATCCCCAGACCGTGCAGTTCGTCCTGAGCCAGTCGTTCGGCCCGTTCATCCACACGATGTGCCACACGGCCGGACTCATCATCGACCCCACGCTGATCGACGCGAAGGCCGAGATCAAGAAGAATCCGTCGGGAACCGGCCCGTTCAAGTTCGTGAGCTGGCAGAAGGGCGACAACATCACGCTGGCGGCCTTCGACAAATACCGCGACGGGAAGCCGAAGATCGACACGGCCGTCTTCATGACCATCCCCGACGACAATGCCCGGACCATGCAGCTCGAGACGGGTGAACTCGACATCGCCGAGCGGATCGCCACGTTCGAGGTCGAGCGCCTCAAGAGCAACAAAGACATCAAACTGACGATCCAGCCGGGAATGCGCGTCATGTACGTGGCCATCAACGCGCTGCATCCCATCCTGAAGGATCCGAACGTCCGCCGGGCGTTCAATTACGCCGTAGACCGCGACGCGATCTGCAAGAACATCATGAAGGGCTTCGCCCGTCCGATCGACTCCCCGATGGCGTTCGCCGTCAACGGCTACGCGCCCGTCAAGGGGTACACCTATGATCCTGCGAAGGCGAAAGCGCTTCTCGCCGAATCCGGATGGAAGGACTCCGACGGCGACAAGATCCTCGATAAAGACGGCAAGAAGCTCGAAGTCACCTTCTGGTCGCCGAGCGGCCGCTACCCGATGGACTACAAGGTCGCCGAAGCAATCCAGGCCTACCTCAAGGCCGTCGGCGCGGACGTGAAGCTCTCCACGATGGACTGGGCCGCATTCCTCTCCGAGACTTCGAGAAAACCGGACGAGAACAAGTCCCAGATGATCCTGATGGGCTGGTCGCCCTCGACGGGAGACGCCGACTGGGTGCTGCGTCCGATGTTCCACACGAAGCAGTGGGTCCCGGGCGGCAACAACCGCTCCTTCTACTCGAACCTGGAGGCGGACAAGTTCATCGACATCGGAATGGTCGAAAACGACCCCGCCAAGCGCATCGAGGCCTACACAAAGGCTCAGGAGATCATCGTCGGCGAGGGCGCGTGGATCACGCTCTACGTTCTGGATAACGTCAACGGCCGCAGGGCGAACATCGAGGGGCTCATCGAATCCCCGCTCGAACTGCTCTTCATCAAAAACGTCGTAAAGAAGTAAGGCGGCGAAGATTCCACAACGAAAAGGCCCGGCGGAGGGGACTCCCTCTCCCCGGGCCTTCGTTTCTGACACCGTTATGCGCATTCCCTTCCCGGAACATCCGGAAACCCGACGCACGTTCCCCCTTGCTCTCTCCCCTGCGACTCGCATATAGTTATACAAAATATCCTTTTAGGAATTTTCCCAAATGGATGGACGAAAATGACGCCCAGGCGAGGAGGAAAGAGAGTGAGACCGACAGTCATCGGAAACGGCGTATGCGGGAAATCCGGCGGAAGACGACGGCGGAACGGCGCGCCGGGGAGAGCGGCGTGAGTTCTTCTGCTCGCCGCCGCCTGCCTGATTGGATTCGGGCCGTCTGCGGGCGCCGCGTGGGCTGCGGGCCCCTCGGGGCTTATCAGCCCGGATCACATCATCGCGGGCAGCGGCGACAGTTTCTATGTGGCGCACACGCCGCTGAGCTGCGGCGGTTGGGAGATCGTTCACTACTTCGGCGACGGCTCGCGCGACCCGGACTT
>CAZVUT010000166.1:0-2400 GCA_964630155.1 uncultured Synergistaceae bacterium | reverse complement strand
CCCAACCGCCGAGATCCATGAGCTTCAACGGATCGGGGGTATATCGTCGCTTCTTCGTCGTCGATGCTGACGGAGTCGTGTGGAAAAAGATGATCGGCGCGATATCATGGGATAAATACTCCAACGCTTCGCCGGCGTCGCCCGACAAATTCCGTGACGCGTCCGTCAAGACGATCACGTCCAATATGACCAAGGACTATTATCTCTACGCGGCATACACCGACGGGGTCTACTGGGATGATTTGAACTCCGCAGCATCAACAACCTGGCAGACGGACGCTATCTTTCCGCCGCAGGGAAGCAGCTATCAAAGCATCACGTTCGACCAGAACGGAAACGCTTACGTCAACAATGCCAATAACAACACGATTCAAAAGCGAACCCCTCCGCCGGGCAATGCGCTGACGACATTCGTCACATTGCCGGGGGCGCGCGGCGACATCGCCTACCAGCCTACGAGCAACCGCCTTCTCGTCGCGGGGACGACAGACGGAAAGATCTATCAATACTCCTCGAACGGAACGGAGATTCCCTGGGGCGCGTCGCCGAGTCCAACGCCAAAGCCGACCGCGGCGCCGACGCCCAAGCCGACGATGATTCCCGCGCCGACGATCACATCGACGCCGACGCCAATCCCCACTCCGACATCGACTCCGGCGCCGACAGCGACGCCGACCCCGACGCCGTATTCGCCTCCCGTCGACCCGCCGCCGCTCGACCCGGACCAGAAGGCCCTCCTCGAAGCGATGAACATCCTCGGCATCGACGAGAACGACCTCCTGACGCTCAAACTCACGCTTGAGATGTTGTCGGAAGCAGATCCGACCGCCCTGACTCCGGGTGACAAGGCCCTTCTGGAAGATGCGTACGCGCTGGTCGAGCATCTCGGCAAACTGCTCCTCGAAGCGGATCCCGCTCTCGTGGATGCGATCGGGACCGGGGCGTTGACGGAGGAGCTCTTCAACAAGGCGCTCTATACCGTCGCGATCTACCTGCAGGAGAATCTCACGTCCGGCGAGTCCGGCGCTCACGCGCTCGCGGGAAGGGCGGCCGGCGACGACAGCGACGCTCCGCTGTCCGAAATCCGGTCTCGCGCGAGCGTCGTGGAGATGACGCTCAAGCCCGGCGTCTCGCAGGGGAGCTTCACGACGAGCTTCCCGGAAGGAACCCACGAAGGCGAAGACGACTGGCGGACGCAGTATCTCGCCCTCCTGCTCGATCGCGGGTCGAAGAAATGGGAGCGCGTTCTGGTCATCACGGACTCCGGAGCGGTGAATGCGCGCGAGGGCGTTGCGTCCTTTTCGCGGAAGGCCGAAAAGAGCGTGAAGATAACGGTTTCCGACGGACTCTCGTACGACTGGAACGACACGGCCGGCATCGTTCGCGTCGCGATGACCGTCATGACGATAGAGATCCCCGACGGCGCGACAGCGCCGACGCCTCACCCCGGCGATACGGGAGGGCACGGGTGCTCGGTCGTCTGGCCGCTGGGGATGCTGCTCCTCGCGCCGCTGCTGTTCGTCGGCCCGCGCCGCTGACGCGCCCCGGAAGCTCCGAAAGACGAAAAGGGCGGGAGCCGGAGCGGCTCCCGCCCTTCGGACGTTGTGCTGCTCTTTGGGACGGTTGTCCCCGCAAAACCCATGAGAGGCTATTCTTGGAGCATTGCCGGTACGAAGAACTCTCCGAAAAAAAGAATCCCCTGATTGACCGCAACCAGGGGATTTTTTGTATCAACACATTTCGGGGGGCTCGCTGTCCGGCTCGCCGCCCCTTCATCGCGACCGGTTCGTCACCGCTTCGCCGCCGCGAGGAACTCCCGAACCGCCTCGCCGTGCCGTTCGACGTACCCGCACGACGGTTCGCGCCCGCAGGAACGGCACTTCAGGTCGTAGGCCGAGTTGACCGCGCCGCACTCCGGACATTCGTACGCCTTCCGGGCCTCCTTCGACCACGCGTCAAACCCGATGTCCCGGATCCGTTCGAGATCCTTCCACAGATCCCGGCGATGCGGCCGCTCGGCTTGAAACGCCTTCAACACGTCGCAGGGATATTCCGCGCACTCGCCGCAGAATGAGACGCCGTGTTCTTCGGCGCAGGGCTTCATTTTGCACGTCATGCAATACGGCCCGCGCTTGTCCGAGCGGCACCCGTCACACGCAATCTGCTCCGGCGTCATTCCATACACGGCCGCGAGCCGCTTCAGCCGCTCGGGGTCCTCGTGCGTCGCGATGAAGAGCGAACATGCTTCGCAGTACAGGCCGCACACGGCCGCAGTCTCGGGAAGAGCGCCCTTCCGTTCCATGACGTCCGTCACTCCTTCCCTTTCAGGACAAGGGCGACGTCCGCGCCGCCGCCGATCGTATCGCATACGGGACAGCACGCCGAAACGCGGTCGAGAAG
>CAZVUT010000165.1:1540-6117 GCA_964630155.1 uncultured Synergistaceae bacterium | reverse complement strand
CGGTCGGCTTCCGAGACGCGCGGCGGAAGCCCCGGAACGGACGCGACCGTATCGGCGGCCGTGTACCGGATCCATCGGTCGCCACGCGCCGCAACGCGGAAGACCGAGGAGACCGCGAACGGGAAAACGGGCGAACCGGGCAGGATGACGGCCTGGCTCCCCTCGAAGGAAACGGACCGCAGCGTGCGGACCCACGCGGGGGGCGGATCGTTCGCCCACGGGAACGAGAGTTCGCGGTAGCCGACGAACGTGCTCTGCGAGAGAATACCCTGCGTTCCGCGTCCGAGTTCCCGCGTGAAGGACCCGCTGAGGGCGCCGCTCGCCGCCGTTCCGGCGTAGAGGAGGATTCCCGTCGCCAGGTCGTAGACGGAGGCGCGTTTCGCGTCGGGGCGGTCGTACTGGAAGCGGATGGCGTCGTACGTAACGTCCCGGATGGTGTAGGGCATTCGCCGGACGCTGATCCCGTCCGCTTCCCCGTCGACGATCGTCGCGAGGAAGTCCGGGTGCATCCACCAGTCCCCGGTCGTCGCCGGATGCCCGATGGCGGCGAACGATCCGATCGCGCGGATCGGGCCGTTCACGTCCGTGATGCCGAGGCTGCGGATGTCGAGCGCGACGCCCGCGCCGTCGAGCCCGGCGATGGTGACTTCGGTGTAGCCGTGTCCGCCGGAACCGGACGTCTCCTCCCGGCGGTAGTGGTTGCCCTGCGCGTCGACCCAACCGCCCTTGTCGTCCCTGTAGTAGAGATGCCGCGTATCGGGGATGCTCGCGGCGGACGAGTAGTACGTGATCTTCACGCCCTCCCTGAGCCAGAAGGGGGCCGGATATTCCTTCAGCCGGGGCCACGCAAGCAGCAGGGGGCTGTCGGTCGCTCCGGCGCTTGACGACGCGGCCGCGAGCCAGAGCGCAACGCATGCGATAAAGAGCTTCAGCCGAGTGGAAAACATGGAATTCCTCCTCTTATCTCCGGCGGGACGGGCGCTTGGTCGGATCAGTGCGTCCGCTTCTGGTCCACCACCTGCCCGGCGGTTTTGTCGACGAAACGGACGTGTGAGAGCGCTCCGGATGTCCGGTTGTACCAGTAGTCCGCCGAGTATCCGGCCGCCTGTTCCCGGAACGTCACGAACGCATCGTCCACGGCGGCCACGGTGATTTTGGCCCCGGTGACCGGCGCCGTATCGATCGTCTGCCCCTGACGCAGGCGGGTGAATCCCATCGGCGGAATCCAGAGCCCCCCGACCTGGGCGATGCCGCTGATCCGGTCTCCGTCGCGCATGGCGACGCCGGGGGGGATCTCCGACAGCGCGGCGGTCGTGTCCTGCGTCCGGTACAGGAACCAGCGTCGTCCCCGTGCGGTCACGGTCATGACCGAGGACGTCTGGAACGGGAGGGAGGTCGTTCCCGGGAAGGCGGCCGTGATGCTTCCGGCGAACGTCGCGGACTGGAATTCTTCGGTCCAGGACGGAGGCAGGTCGTGCGTCCACGGGAATGACATCTCCCTGTATTCGACAAGCATGCTCCGCGTGAGCATCTTTACGGGCGCCGGCTCTGCGTCGGGGGACAGGCGAACGGGAAGCCGCCTTTCGGCGACGTCGCCCTTGTAGACGAGAATTCCCGATTTGAGGTCGTAGACGAGGGCGCGCGTCTCCCCCTGCGCGTCCAGGCTGAAACGGATGGCGTTATACGTGATGCCCCGGGCCGCATACGGCATTCGGCGAACCTCTATGGCGCCCTTGCGCCCGTCCGGAATCGCGGCCAGGGACTCCGGGTTGATCCACCATTCCTCAAGCATTCCGGGCGCGCCGACGACCGCTCCCAGGCTGACGGGGCGGAGCGGCGCATTCATGGTCGCGCTGCCGAGGTCGCGGATTTCGACGGCGACGCCGAAGCGGTCCATTCCGACGACGCTGACTTCCGTGTAGTCCTTGCCTGCGGAGTCGGGAAGCTCCCTCGGGGCGGTCGCACGTTCGGAGCAGTCTTCCAACAAATCGTCCGAGCCGGCGACGGGCATCGACGAGGATTCGTAGGTGAGCCGGACGCCTTCCTTCAGCCAGAAAGGGGCTGTCGCGCCTTTTAGTTCGGGCCACTCGAGCAGCAAAAACGACTCCCGGGCGGCTGCGACGTTTTCAGACGCGCTCGCAGGTTCGCTCGCAAGTGCGCTCGCAAGTTCGCTCGCAGCTCCGGTCAGACGCCAGAGCACGATGCAGGCAAGAAAAAGTCTGAAACAAACGGATCTCATGGAATGTTCCTCCTTGGGCGGTTGCGGCAAGTGGAGTCATGATAGCCGCTCAGGCGTGATTCGACAATCCCGCATCTTCGGGACCGGCCGACGAAGCCCGACGACGAACACCCGCACCCACTTCGCCGGTTCGTCCCGGCGGGAATCCCGTTTCGCGCCGCCGGATTCGCGGCTGTAATATTGTCGTTCTTTCACAAATCATGATAGCTTTCGGAAGAATATTCGGCAATCCCGCCGCGCGAAGTGGTAGGATTATTCCATGTAGAATATCGTCTGTTCGCGCTGTTCGATTCGCTTGAGGAGGTGACGCTTGTTTGAGACGGACATTTGGCTCGTTGTTGCTGATTTTCTGTTTTCTGGCCGCAGGCTGTGCGGCCGCCGCGACGCAGGTTCCGCCGCTCCGGCCGCCCCGCGAGAATCCGATCGATGTCGAGCTGGACGCCTGCATGGCGAAGGACCCCTCGACGGCGGGAACGATCCGTTGCGCCGACAGGGCGTGCAGGGCATGGCTCGAATCGGCCGAGCAGCGCGGGGACGCGATCCGGACGAAGCTGGACGCGAAGGGAAAACAGTCCTTCGACGCGGCCCGGACCGCCTGGGAACGCTTTTACAAGGAAGAACAGCGCCTCCGGGAGGCTGTCTACGGCGGGCTGCTCGCCCCCGAAGGCACGATGTGGATCGTGGCCGGGACGCTCTGCGTCGTGTCGTTCGTCCGGGAGCGGGCGCTCGATCTCGAAGGGGCCGACGCGCTGCACCGGACCGAGCCGGAGTCGCCCGAACGCGAGAATGCGCGCTTCGCCGACGCGGACGCCGCGCTGAACCGGGAATACCGGGCGCTCCGCGAGGCGATCGGTCCCGGGAACCGGCAGGTCCTTCAGCTCGCGCAGAGGGAGTGGATCCGCTACCGGGATGCGGAGGCCGCCTTCCGGTCGGACTATTCGCATCGGCAGGACCAGCCCTTCCGGACGCTCCAGAAGGCCCTGCTGACCGAGTCGAGGCTGCGGCAGCTCCGGCTCTACCTCGACGATCTGCGGGACGCCGGGGTCGCACGACGGGGCGACGCGTAGGCGGCCCCGATCGAAGACTTCCCGAAAGGACGGGGGTTCCATGCGCCGGACGGCGATGAAAGCGTTCCTGCTCATGCTGTTCCTCATTGCGGGACTGTGCGGTCCGGTCTCGGGGGACGAACGGATCACCGATTTTCGCGTGACCGCCGTCGTCGGCGAGGATTCCACCCTGACCGTCCGGGAGGAGATCACCGTCGCGGTCGAAGGCAAAGAGATCCGGCGGGGCATCATCCGCGCCATACCCACGCTGTACCGGACGCGTGACGGAAAGACGACGCGCGTCGCATTCGCCCTGGAGTCCGCGACGCTCGACGGCGGAAAGGTTCCGGCATCGACGTCGACGACCGGCCGGGACACGGAGATCCGGCTCGGCGACCCGGACGTCCTGCTCTCCCACGAATCGCACGTCTACGCGATCACCTACCGCATTTCGGGACAGGTGAGCTTCTTCGAATCCCACGACGAACTCTTCTGGAACGTCACCGGCAACGAATGGACCTTCCCGATCGACCGCGTACGGTATCGCATCGTGCTCCCCGGAGAGGGCGCCGCCCGGATTACAGGAGTCGCCTGGTACACGGGGCGGGAGGGCGAAAAGGGCAGGGACGCCCGCCGTCTGCCCGACGGGTCGTTCGAGACGACGCGACTGCTCGCGCCCGGCGAAGGGCTCTCCGTCGCGGTCGGCTGGCCGAAGGGGCTCGTGACGCCGCCGCCTCTCCCCCTGCGCGAGCGCATGACGCCGTTCGTGACCCGGCACAAAACGGCGCTCTCGCTGCTCTTTGTCGCGATCTTCCTCGCGTATTACGGCGTCGCGTGGCGCCTGAAAGGACGCGACCCGACGCCGCAGGTCATCCCGCTCTTCCGGCCTCCCGAGGGCGTCTCTCCCGGATACATGCGTTTCGTCAGAACGGGCGGGATGGACGTAACGGCGCTGATGGCGGAACTCATGGACCTTGCGGTGAAGAAACATTTCCGGTTCGGCGAGTCGGATGACGATTCGCTGACGCTGCTCCGCGGCGAGGCGACAACGAACGCGCTTTCGCCGGCGCTTCGGGGCTTTCTGTCATCTGTCTTTCCGGCGGGCGTCGACCGGTTCGTCATCTCCGCGACGAGCGGCAACTTCGCGCTCAAGGGCGTTCAGGACGGGCTCGAGGAGGAATACCGACAGGCATTCGCGCCGCTTATGAAGAAAAACCGGACGCTCTGGTTCGCCGGGCTGCTCCTCTTCATCCCGATGATCTGGGTGCTCTCTGCGGCCGAGTCGAAGCTCT
>CAZVUT010000165.1:0-1440 GCA_964630155.1 uncultured Synergistaceae bacterium | reverse complement strand
CTGCTCCTCTTCATCCCGATGATCTGGGTGCTCTCTGCGGCCGAGTCGAAGCTCTTCGGGAGCGGCGGCTTCGGCCTCTTCTCCGTGCTGATCGAAACGCCGCTCGGGTACGCGGCGCTGCTCGGAATATTGTCCGCCGTCCGCGGAATGCGCGGGCGAGGATTGGGAGCCCGCCTCTGGCGTTTCCTGTCGTGCGGAGTCATGGCCGCAGCCTTCGGCGCGGCGCTTCTATATGCGCTCAAGGCCGATCCGGCGCTCGCGGGCGGCATCGTCGCGGCCTGCGTCGTCGCGGGCGTCTTCTGGAGGCTGTTGCCCGTACGGACCGAACAGGGCGCGCGCCTCGCCGCGGATATCGAAGGGCTGGCCATGTATGTCGGAACGGCGGAGAGAGAGCGGCTGGAAGCCATGAACCCCCCGCAGGAAACGCCCGAGACGTTCGAGGCGATCCTGCCCTATGCGGTCGCGCTCGACCTCGCCGACACATGGGCCGCCCGGTTCGCGAACATCCTCGCGGACGCCGCATACACCCCCGCCTGGACGACATCCGGCGGCGACATGCTGACCCGCATCCACGGCGTCCACGACATCGGCGGCCGGATCATCTCCTCCTCGATCTCCCGCGCCGTCGTCTCACGGACGTACAGCAGCGGCGGATCGAGAACCGTGCGATACTCCGGAAGCAGCCGCAGCAGCGGCCTCGGCGGCGGAGGCAGCTCCGGCGGCGGAGGCGGAGGTGGAGGGGGCAGGGGATGGTGAGTGAGCACCACGTCGGCGCACGGGCATGATTCTCGCCCGCCCGCCGACGTGTAATCCGCGAAGCGGATGTGCGAACTCATGCCCGTGCGACGCTTTTTTGTCGCACGGGCGGAGTGACGATATATCGACGCAACCAGTCCCCCGTTTTCGCGCGGGGCGAACTCATGCCCGTGCAAGTTTTTCCGCACGGGCGGAGTGACGATATAGCGACGCAACCAGTCCCCCGTTTTCGCGCGGGACGAACTCATGCCGGTGCGAGTTTCCCGCACGGGCTGAGTGACGATATTTCGACGCACCCAGTCCCCCGCTTTTCCTGCGGGACGACTTTATGCTTGCATCACGTTCTTTCTTTACAATGCAGTCGGAGCAACAACGCGAACCACTGCGCGAACCGGATGGGCGCGACCGTCGCGCCCGTATTTTCCTTAATTTAGCGCGCAGGGCCTGTCACAACAAGAAGGAGGGAGAACGCATGATCCGGAGACGGGCGTGTTTCGGGCTTTTCATCGTTCTGTGCGTCATGGTGATCGGGGTGGAGGCCGCGACGCCTGTAACTGCCGACGACATCTCCTTCGCGATGCCGCCGGGCTGGATTGCGAAGGAAGCGCCCGGAATGAAGGCGTACCAGGTTCTGATGTACCAGGGGAACCCCGTCGGCGAGATGTACCTCGCCAAAGAGCCGCT
>CAZVUT010000164.1:0-6132 GCA_964630155.1 uncultured Synergistaceae bacterium | reverse complement strand
GCGGGGTCTCGTTCACCGTCGAATCGGGGGAGATCGTCTCGATCGTGGGGTCCAATGGAGCCGGCAAGTCGACGATCATGTGGACGCTCGCGCGCGTCGTTCCGCTCACGGGCGGGACCATCCTTCTGGAAGGGGCCCTGCTGCCCGACCTTCCCCATCTGGTCGTCGAGCGGGGGGTGGCGCTCGTTCCGGAGCGTCGCCGCCTCTTTTCGGCGCTGTCGGTTCGGGAAAACCTCGTGATGGGGGCGTATAACCGGAAGGACCCGGCCGGCGCGGCGCGCGACATGGAACGGTGCTTCACGCTCTTCCCCATCCTCAAGCAGCGCCTCTCGCAGCTCGCCGGGACGCTCTCCGGCGGGGAGCAGCAGATGCTTGCGATCTCGCGCGCGCTCATGAGCAGCCCCCGCGTGCTCCTGCTGGACGAACCGTCGCTCGGACTGGCGCCGATGATTGTGGAGACCTTGATGGAGACGATCCTGAAGATCCGCGACGAGGGGATGACGGTGCTTCTCGTCGAACAGAACGCCGCCCAGGCGCTCGACATCAGCGACCGGGGGTACATCATGGAGACGGGACGGATCGTGAAGAGCGGAACGGGGCGCGCGCTTTCGGATGATCCCGATATCAGGAGAGTTTACCTGGGCGGCTGATCGGCCGCAGGCGACAGGAAAAGAAATTCCGGCGGAACGTGCGGACGGCTTCGGGGCGGCGACAAGGGCGGCCGCTTCGAGGCCGTCCGTCGCGTCATTACCGGCGAAAGGGAGCTACCCGGTGAGAGATCGACGTGCGCGAGGCTCTTAACGGGCGTGAAGCGCCCGCAAAAACAGCTCTTCCGACGTTCCGAGCCGTTCCGTCACGTCTTCCGGCGCACGCAGCGGCCGGCCGGAAAGCATCCGATGCAGGGAACGAAGCGCATCCGCGTCCCATGCGCCCTGTGCGTTCCCGTGCGGGGCGGAGGTGTTCCTCGTCTTCTGTCCGGGAGCGATGTAGCGGATGGGGTGGAGCGACAGCGACACGCCGAGCGTTCCGGCCGTTTCCGACGCGGCGCGGAGCCTGCGGTACAGCTCTGCCGGGGTGTCCCGGAAGTCGTAGAGCACCGGCGTCTCGAACGTACGGAACCCGCGCTCCGCGAAGGCGCCGATCGCCGCGCCGTACTCTTCCCGTTCGTCCCATCCGTCGAACGCGATGCGGATCGGGTGAACGGGGATGAGCGCGAGCAGGTCAAGGAGGCGCCGGTTTTTCGGATCGGCCGCGAGCGTCGTCTCGAACCCCTGCGTAAAATCCACGCGCCTTCGCGTCCGCCGCGCCCCGTCCCGGTTCCACGTCGCGCCCGCCCAGAAGCCGAGTTCCGCGATGTCCATGACGATCCGAGACAGGTGACGCGACGCGAGAACGTTGTTGTCGAGCATCAGCAGATCGCGCCGCGCACCGAGGGATCGCTCGAAATCCAGGATCTGGCTGCGGATCGGAACGTACTCCCGGCAGTCCGGTTCGATGCGCGAAACGGTGCAGAACGGGCATCTGTTCGCGCATCCGCGCGTCGCCGTCGCCAGAAACGCGCTTGCGACGACGTATCCGTCCGCGAATGGCCGAATGAGATCGTAGTCGGGCGGAAGTGCGTCGATATCCGTGTCGTCGTCAAAGCCGAGCATCCGCGCGCTTCGGATCGTCCCCGCGATCGGACGGCACGGAACCGTTTTTTTCAGTTCGTCCGCCATGAGCGTCGCGAGGACGCCTCCGACGAACAGTGCGCTCTCGGGGGCGGCGCTCACGTGCGGGGCATAGAAACGCAGCGTACGGACGACAACGTTCCAGTGATACGTGAAGACGCACGAAACGTAGATTCGGTCCCATCCGGGGGAAGCCGCCTCCGCGGAACAACCGCGGACGAACCGGACCCCGTCGCCGCGTTCCCGGTGAAACCGTCCGATTTTCAGAAGACCGAGCGGCGGATACCGGGTCGGATATCCGGGCTCGACCAGAAGGACGTTCATTGCTCCAGGGTCACGCTCTCGCGAATGGTCCCGATGTTTTTCATGATTCGTTCCGCGATGTCGGGGCGGTTCATCGTGTACAGGTGAACGCCGGCGACGCCCCAGGACACGAGGTCGATGATCTGCTCCGTGGCGTAGGCGATCCCGGCTTCGCGCAGGGCCTCGGGCGCATGCTCGTATCGCGACATGATGCGGGCGAACTTCGGGGGAATGGAAGCGCCGCACAGCGATACGATCCTGCCGATCCGTCGCGCGTTGAGAACGGGCATGACGCCGGCGACGACAGGGACGGAGATCCCGGAGCGGGCCGCGCGATCCATGAACCCGTAGAAAATTTCGTTGTCGAAGAAGAGCTGCGTGACGAGAAAGTCCGCCCCGGCGTCCGTCTTCATTTTCAGCCGGAGAATATCCTCTTCGAGGGAATCGCACTCGATATGTCCCTCCGGGTACGCCGCAGCCCCGATGCAGAAATCGCCGAATTGCCCCGCCCGGATCTGGCGGATCAGATCCAGCGCGTAGCGGAAATCGGAAGGGGCCTCCCCCTCGCGGGGGTCGCCGCGGAGCGCGAGAACGTTCGACACGCTCTCCTGATCCAGCTCTTCAAGAACCTCCGTAACCTGGGCGCGGGTCGATCCGATGCAGGTCAGGTGCGCGAGCGCGACCTGGCCCCAACGGTTCCGGACCATGGACGCGATGTCGACCGTCCGGCTTCTGCTGCTGCCCGCGGCGCCGTAGGTGACGCTGATGAAGTCGGGCTTGTGGATCCGGAGCGCGGAAACGGTTTCGTACACCGTTTCCAGCGGAGCTTCGGGTTTCGGAGGAAAGATCTCGAAAGAAAAGGTCGGACGCTTCGTCTTCAGAATGTCCCGGATGAGCGTCATCGCGCCTCTCCTCCGTGAAGCAGACGCGTGACGAGGCGCACCGAGGCGACGGCGTCGCCCGCGTATCCGTCCGCGCCGATCCGGTCGGCGAACGCCTGATTCACCGACGCCCCCCCGACCATCACGCGGATCCCCGGGAATCGCGCCTTGAGCTGTCGCGCGGCGCGTTCCATTTCCTCCATCGTCGACGTCATGAGCGCGGAGAGTCCGACGATGTCAGGTCGTTCGCGCTCGGCCGCCTCAAGTATTTCGGCGGTCGGGACGTCCTTTCCGAGATCGGTGACGGCGTAGCCGTGGCTTTTGAGGATCGTGCCGACGACATTCTTCCCGAGATCGTGAAGATCGCCCTCGACCGTGGCGAGAAGAATCCGTCCGGGACACGCCGACGCGCCGGATGCGTCGAGCCGCGCGAGAGCCGTGTCGCAGACGCGCTGCGCCGCATGGGCGGACGCGATGAGCTGCGGAAGGAAGTAGCGCCCCGCGTCGTAGAGCTTGCCCACCGTATCGAGCGCGGGGATGACGCCTCCGTTGACCGTCTCGACGGGCTGACGCCCTTCTTCGAGAAGAACGTTCACCGCATTCACGGACGCTTCGTGATCGCCGCGTATGATTGCGTCGGAGAGGGCTCTGAAGCAGGGAAGCGCGTCGCAGGCGATCTCCGCCTTCGATTGTCCGGCGAGTCCCGGACGCGGCGCCGGACCGGCCGACGTTTCGATATCCGACAGAAGGGGAGCGTCCGCAAGGTAGCGTCCGGCGCCCGGATCCCTTCCGGCGAGCAGTTCCGCCGCCCGGATCGTCGCCAGGAGCGTGGAATCGAGCGGGTTGACGATGGCCGCGTCGAGGCCGGACGCAATGGCCATCGCGAGAAAAGTGCGGTTCAGAAGGGGCCGGACGGGCATGCCGTGCGATACGTTGCTCAGGCCCAGAACCGTGCGGACACCGAGCATCGAGACGGCCCGGATCGCGTCCAGCGTGTCACGGGGGGCTTTCTGGTCCGCGCCTACGGCCATGCTGAGGCAGTCGACGAAGATCGCGCTTCTCGGAACACCGAGGCGGTCGGCTTCTCCGGCGATCTTTCGCGCAATGGCGATTCGGCCTTCGGCCGTCGACGGAACTCCGTCCTCGTCGATCGTAAGAACGACGAGATTCGTCCCCCACCGTCTCGCCAGCTCAAGTCCGCGCGTGAGCGCGGCGTGTTTGGCGGTGACGGAGTTCAGGATCGGAATGCCGACCGTCGAGCGGAGTCCCGCCAGAAGGACCTCCATATCGTCGCTGTCGAGGGAGAGGGGAAGGTCGACGGCCTGGGATACGGCGTCCGCACATTCGCTCATGGCGCGCACGCGGTCGATCTGCGGAAGCCCGACGTTGACGTCGATCGCCCCGGCTCCGGCTTCGGCCTGAAGGCGGGCCTCCTCGCGCGACGAAGACCAGCTGTACCGGGCGGCGTCGTCTTTGATGGGAGATTTTCGGGAGACGTTGATCCGCTCCCCGATGATCAGAAAGGGGTTTTCCGGACCGGCCGCGACGAGGCGGCTGCGGCTCGCGAGCGGCGTGTAGCCCGGCGCAGCCGGAGCCGGAACCGTGACATCCGCGAGAGCTTCCTTCAGCACGCGGATGTGTTCGGGCGTCGTCCGGCAACAGCCGCCGATCACGGAAGCCCCCGCACGGGCGAGCCGGACGCCCGACTCGGCGAAGCGGTCCGGACTCCAGGTCTCCTCGCCGGGCAATCCTCCGTTCGCGTAGACGAAGACCGGAATTCCGGCGTTGGCGGCAAGCGTCTCAACGACCGGAACATAGGCGTCGGGGCCGACGCCGCAGTTTGCGCCGATCCCGGCGGCTCCGACGCGGCGGGCCCAGTGGGCCGCGACCTCCGGAGGGGTGCCGGTGACGGTGCGCCCCTTATGTTCAAACGTCAGGCTCACGACGAAGGCGGTCGTTTCGTCGGGGTCCGCGTCCTTCATCCCCTGCACCGCGGCCTGCGCCTCACGGATGTCGATCATGGTCTCGATCAGGATGAAGTCGGCGCCTCCGTCCAGAAGACCCCGGATCTGCTCCGCGAATGCGGCGCGGGCCTCTTCGAAAGACAGCGGACCGAACGGGGCGAGCAGATCCCCGAGCGGGCCGACGGAGCCTGCGACCAGCGCCGCTCCGTTCGCCTCCTCGCGCGCCATCCCGGCCGAAAGCGCGTTGATGCCGCGCGCCTGCGCCTCGAGATGACGATGGGCGAGCTTTCGGGGAGATCCTCCGAACGTATTCGTCTCGATGAAATCCGCTCCGGCGGCGATGTAGTCCCGATAGACGCCGCGAACGACATCCGGATGCGCGGTATTCATCTCCTCGGGCAGCATCGGAGGACGCCATCCGCGCTCGGAGAGCAGGACGCCCATGCTGCCGTCGAGAATGCGGACGGTCCCGCGGCTCCGGATCCATTCGATGAGATTCGTACGATTCATGAGGAAGCACCTCGTTTCGACAAGTCGTATCCGGAAAGACAAAATCCTGATATTGGCGGAGATTATACATGAAATGTTCGACAGCAACAAGAGAATGCAAACGGCCGTATCCCTTGACGGTATGGAACTCCGATGCGTATGATGCACATTATGACAGTCTGCTTTAAAAAAATTCTGTTCTCCGGAGACCTGCGCGGACAGGGGGCGGGGAACGCATGATGAGGGGAGGATTGCGATGATCCCTTTTTCGAAGATGCACGGGAACGGGAATGACTTTATCGTGATCTGCAATACGGACGAAACGATGTCGAAGGAAGTTCTTTCGGCGCTCGCGACGCGGGCGTGTCGTCGGAAGACATCCGTAGGCGCCGACGGAATTCTCGTCGTGGAACCGTCGGAACGCGCTCATTTCCGCATGCGCCTCTTCAATGCGGACGGCAGCGAAGGGGAAATGTGCGGAAATGGGGCGCGCTGCATCGCGCGATTCGCGTTTGAAAACGGCATGGCCCCGGCGAAGATGACATTCGAGACCCTCGCCGGGGTGATGGCCGCCGAAGTCCGGAACGACCGCGTGAGCCTGGACCTCGGTGAGATTTCCCTTCGCGACGGCTGGTTCGGGGACCGCCTGACGGTTCGGGACATCGCCTTTCCTTCCGTCTTCCTCTGGGTAGGAGTTCCGCATTGCGTCGTGTTTGTCGACGATCTCGACGGCTATTCTCCTGCGGATCTCAGGGATATGGGGCGGGAAATCAGGAACGACAGGGTGCGTTTCCCGGAAGGGACGAACGTCACGTTCCTTGTCCC
>CAZVUT010000163.1:0-6267 GCA_964630155.1 uncultured Synergistaceae bacterium | reverse complement strand
TCGACCGTCGGCAGCATGTTCAGCGTCCCCGTCGCCGACCGGACGATCTGGAAAAACGCCGTCTGGAGCGAGCCGAACGCCGACCAGAACGCCATGAACCGCCCCGTGTCGTACGAGCCGTCCGTCGCACTCCAGCGGATCAGGACGTAGAGGATGACCATCGAGACGCACAGCGGGAAGAACGAGAGCGCCGCGTTGAGGCCGACTTCGAGGCGTCTCGCGCGCGTCCCCATGGACCGCTGCGCGCCGAACAGCTCGGCCCATCGCGAAAACGACCGGTCTTCGGCGCCGGCGACGCGGATTTTGGCGATCCCGTTCAGGATCTGGAACGTGAGGCTCGACAGGCGGTTCTGGAGTTTCGCCATCCGTCGCTGGAAGCGGAGCTGCATCAGGTTCACGACCGCCATGAGCACGCCGGGGACGACGAGGCACCCGAGCCCCGCGAGGCCGAGCTTCCAGTCGTACCAGAGCGACTGCCCGAGGTGGAAGACGAGAAAGACGCTCTGGACGAGGATGGTCTTCACGGTCCGGGAGACGGTTTCGCGAAGGAGGAAGACGCCGAACGCCCTGTTCGCGAGGTCTCCCGCCGTCGTCTCCCGGAAGAACGTCACGGGCAGGCGAAGGATCCGGTCCCAGAGGCCGGCCGAGACGTCGTGGTCGACGACGGTTTCCGCCCGGAGAAAGGCCGCGCCGTTCGCAAGGTGCAGCAGCCCCGTCGACAGCGCCACGGAGACGAGGATCGCGAAGAGCTGGAGCATCCGCCCCCGTTCGGCCTGCGGGATGACCTCGCCGAAGATGACGCGGTTGAGTTCCGGCGGGACGAGCCCGAGGGTCGCCAGGGCGACCGCGGTCGCGAACAGGAACGCGATGTCGCGTCCGGTCCCCCTGAGTCCGAAGCGGAGAAGATCCCGTCCTTTGAGCGACGCCGCGGGCAGGGGACGGTAGAGATGGAAGGCGTTCGGCGACAGCGTCGCCGCGATTTCCGCCGTGACCGGCCCTTCGGCGTCCCCGTCCGCGATCCGGTAGCCTCCCCTGCCCGTCGGAACGAGCGCGACGGGAGACTCCCCGCGAAACGCGACCAGCGGGGCGCCGTCCGCGATCCACCACGGACCGGCGAGCGTCACGCTCCGGAGCTTCATGTTCGCCGCCATCGCCAGATCGTTCAGCGATTCGTTTTCCTTCACCCCCGAGACCGCCGGAGGAATCTCGACGCCGAGCGAGGCGGCGGCCGTCGCAAAGGCGCGCCTCAGGGGGGATTCCTCCCGGAGAGACGTGCGCCTCCGGCGGCCTCCGGAGAGCGCCGACGCGAGCATTTCGAGCGACGCGCCGAGCGCGCGCCTGCCTGCGGCCTGCATGTGGCGAAGCGTTCCGAGGTCGTCCGCCGCGCGGAGCCGCGCGTTCATCGCAAGCGACGAGAAGACCATCCCGCAGAACGCGTCGAACGCGGGCCAAAGCTCACCGGAACGGATGAGATCTTCGGTCCTGCGTCCCGTCACGGAGCAGCCTTCGAGCGGCATGATCCAGCAGTTGGAGGGAACCGCGAAGAGTCCGGTTTCGGGCGAGAGATCCTCGGTGCCGGTGAAGAGCGCAATTCCGCCGGATAGTTCCGCCCAGAGCAGGGCGTCGCTTCCGGCCGCCCGGTTCGGTTCGAGCCGGACGGTTCCGGCCGCGAGCTTCTGCCGGATTCGCGGCAGCGGGACGATATCCTTGACGATCCCGCGTCCGAGGCCCTCGAGGAATGCGTCGACGAGCGACGCTGCGATCGCCGGTCCGTCGCCGTCCGTCTTCGGGAGAAGTCCGGACCGCGCGACCCGCAGGACCCGCGTCCCGGGAATTCCTCCGGCCACGAGCCCCATCGTCGCGCCGAGGAATCCGCCGTCGACCCCGAAGAGGACGTCGCCTCCGGCGGCCCGGAAGAGAAAGTCCCGGCCGCCCGTCTGCGCATCGCCGTCGCGCGCGGCGACGTACACGTTGACCTCGCCTTCGAGGACGCACCAGACCGTCTCGGGATCGTCGAGGAAGAACGGCGTCTTTCCCGTGATTTCGAGTTCGGTTCCCAGCGCCGCAAGTTCTTCGAAAAGAGCGGTCATCGGCGTCTCTCCCGTTCCCGTTCAGTTCTCGATGAGGCCCGCGTAGCGGCCTCCGAGCGCCAGAAGTTCCTCATGGGTTCCGCGCTCCACGACCTTTCCCTGGTGGAGCACCACGATCTCGTCGCAGTCGCGGATCGTGGACAGGCGATGGGCGACGATCAGGCAGGTGCAGCCTCGCCTGCGGAGCGCCATGTCGATGGCCTCCTCGGTGGGGGAATCGAGGGCGCTCGTGGCCTCGTCGAGGACGATCAGGGAGGGGGCGCGGACGAGCGCGCGGGCGATCTCCAGCCGCTGGCGCTGCCCTCCGCTGAAGTTCCGTCCGTTTTCCTCGACGGTCGCGTCGTATCCGCCCTTCCTCGCGGCGATGTCCCGGTGGATCATGGCGTCGCGGCACGCCGCCACGACCTGCTCCGCCGGGACCGAGACGTCCCAGAGAGTGACGTTCTCGCGGACCGTTCCCTCATAGAGGACGATTTCCTGATCGACGAACGCGAACGACGTCGCGAGCTCCTCCTTCGAGATTCCGTTTAGCGGACGGCCGTCGAGAAGCACCTCGCCCGACCACGGCTCGAAGAGGCCGCAGACGATCCGGGCGATCGTCGATTTCCCGGACCCCGATCCGCCGACCAGCGCGACGCGCGACCCCGGGACCAGCGTGAGCGAGAAATTTTCGATGAGCGGTTCCGAGAGGCGCGAATAGCCGAACGAGACGTCGCGGAGTTCGAGGCGCCCCGAGAGGCGCACCGCAGCCTTCCCCGCGAAGGCTCCCTCCCCGAGCGCCTCCCTCGGCGGCATCCGGGGATACCGGAGAACGTCCTCGAGGCGGTTGACATTCCCCTGCGCGGCCTGGAACGAATCCCAGAGCGTCACCAGTTCCGTCACGGGAGCGAGGGTCTGGTTCATGAGCGTCTGGAGCGCGAGAAGCATGCCCATCGTGATGATCCCGTCCATCACGCGGAACCCGCCGAGGCAGAGAACGATCGTCGTCGCCAGCGACGAGAGCAGCGGAAGGAAGGCGTTGATTCCGACGGAGATCCGGGCGAGAGACATTCGCGCGTCGGCGATCTTCGCCAGGTGTCCCGCGAGCCGGGCGAACTGGTCGTCCTCGCCGCCGAACGACTTGATCGTCTCGATGATGTTCAGCCCGCCGAGGGCCGTCCCCGCGAACTTCCCGATCTCGCCGACGACGCGTTCGTTGAGGTCCGAGCGCGTCCGGTTCACGGAGAGCAGCATCAGCGTGCAGAAAACGGCCGTCCCGACCGCGACGGCGGCGAGCGGGGGATCGTAGAGCGTGATCATGACGCAGTAGAAGCAGACGGTGAGACACTGGAAGACCGTCGTGGCGAGTTCTCTGGAAAGGAGCTGCGCCACGCGATCGTTGAGTTCGACCCGGTTGCCGATTTCGCCCGCGTACCGTTGCAGGAAAAACATGTACGGGAGCTGCAGCAGATGGTTCACGAACGACGCGGAGCCCCGGACGGCCATCGCGATCTCCTGCCGCAGGAGCACCGATCCCTGGAGCCACGCCAGGCCGCCCTTGACGACGGCGACGAGCGCCATCAGCGTGAGCAGCGGCCGGAACCATTCGAGACGCCCTTCGACGAGGAGGCGATCGACGAAAACCTGCTGGAACGCGGGCTCCATGAGCCCCGGGACGACGAGCGCGAGCCCGGCGAGAACGGCGAAGACAATCGCCGTCCGCGCTCCTTTGAGGCGTTTCCCCAGCGCGGCCCACGGACTGCGCGCGCGGCCGGCCGGCATGAAACCGGGGCCGGGGACGATGGAGAGCGCCACGCCCGTGAACGCCCGGTCGAGCGTCTCCCTGTCCACGACACGCGGCCCCGATGCGGGGTCGTTGAGGTACACGCTGTCGCCGACGACGCCCTCCAGAACGAGAAAATGATTGAAGTTCCAGAAGAGAATGACCGGCAGTGGAAGATCGCACAAACGATCCGGCTCCTTTCGGAACCCCTTCGCCGTCATGCCGTGCGCGCGCGCCGCCTTGAGGATGTTCAGGGCCTTGCTGCCGTCGCGGCTGATGCCGCACTCCTCGCGGAGCGTCTCGAGCGGCAGGTGGAGGCCGTAATGTCCCATGACGATTCCGAGCGCGGCGGCGCCGCACTCGGTCGCCTCCATCTGGAGCATCGTCGGCGTCGCGACTCGCCGGTTCCTCCAGGGCGTTCCCATGATCGCGGCGTCAGACATCTTTCTTCCCCTCGGCCCGCTCCTCCCCGATCCCGAGGAAGAAGCTCCTGAGGAACGGCAGTATCAACGTCACGGGAGCCTGCCTCCGGACGACGACCGTCGCGCCGCAGAGCGTCCCGCTCTGGAGCGTGATCGGGGGGCCGTTCCCCGAGGACCAGTCGTATCCGCTCTCGGTTTTCCCGGAAGGAATGAGGGCCAGCGTCACCGTGATGGGCGCTCCGCCGCGCGAGAGCGTCTGGACGAGCTGGTCGTTCCCGAGCACCCGCGACATCCCCTTCGTCGACGCCGGAAAGGACGACACATGCGTGACGCGGGCCCTTAGGACGCCGAACTCCTCCTGCTTCACGACCGACGGGGTCACCTGCGCCTCCATGCCCGGGACGATCTTCTTGCCGTCGCGCGGCTGGACATAGGCCCGGACGAAGAGTCGCTCCACGCCGTCCCTCGTCTTCTCGACCGAAAGGAGCGCCTCGCCCGCACTGATGACCTGTCCCTCCGTCTTGAACACCTCGAGGACGCGCCCCGCGGCGGGGCTCCGGACCGAGGACTCGAGATCGAGCCGTTCCTCGAGGGCGATGAGCTGCTTTTCGGCGGCCAGGATCCGCATTCCGACGTCGATCTTTTCCTTCTCGCGCTGCGAGGTCGAATCGGCCGCCGTCATGGGAATACGGGCCAGATCCTCGTTGTAGGAGAGAATTTCCTGGAGCGCGGCGTTGTATTTGTCCTTCACGTCGAGATACTGGCTTCGCGTGATGAACTTCTTGACGTAGAGGGCGTCGTAGCGCTCGAGCTGTTCGCGGAGGGCGGACGCGCGTTCGCGCGCGGCTCCGAGCGACGCGGCGATCGCCTGCCTGCGGCGCGCGAGGTACTCCGTCTCGAGCGACTTCCTGCTGCTCCCCATTTCGGCGCCGGTATCCCGTTCGACCCGGAGGATCTCGAGCTTCGCACGCAGCTCCGCAATCTGGTGGCGCAGTTCCGGCTGCGCGAGCCTGGCGATGGCCTGCCCCTCGACGACCGGATCGTCGACGCCGACGAGAACGGCCTCTATCCTGCCCGTCCCGGGGGACGGAGCGTCCTCGATGCCGCCCTGGCGCATCAGGATTCCCTGCCCGCTCACGAGCGTCGTCACCGTTCCGCGGAAGCCCCATGCGACGAGGACTCCGAGCATGACGATCAGGGCGGCGAGCGCAGCCCAGGAAGCGGGGCGGACCACCTGAAAGAGAATGTCCAGCTGTTCGGGCGAGGAAAGCCGGTCAAGGGCCGATTGTCGGAAGATCTGTCGTTTCATGGCGTTCTGGCTCCTTTGCGTCTGCCTGGGTTCTGTAGCGCATCCGCGGATCTTCGGGTACAATAGTCACCGTATTATTTTTTCTAAAATTTTTTATTATATCATTCCATATCACTGGAGGGACCATGAGACACGCGCATGTGCTTCTCGCCGCTTTTGCGATATCGTTCGCCGTTTGCGGAACGGCCCTGTCGTCGCCGATCTCCGAAGCGTCGTACCTCGATCTCGTCATGGAGCGGAACAATTCGCTGAAGGCCCTCCGGAACGAGATTCGCTCCAGAGGGTTTTCGATCCGCTCCGACGTCGCTTCGCAGCGCCCGTCGCTGAATCTCGCCGCGGAAAACGACCGGTGGCTCGACCATGACCGCGGCGACCGCTATGTCGACCTCGCCGTGACGCACCGCTTCGACCTCGCGGGACGGTACGGCCTTCAGGAGAGGGATCTCGTCCTCGGGCTCGACATCCTGCGCTGCACCTACGCCGATTCCGTCAACGAACTCCTCGCGCGCGCCGCCTCGACCTACCGGAGCGCGGTCATGGCCGGACTGAAACGCGACGCCATGGAGCGCATCCTGCGGCAACGGCGCCGGTCGCTGCTCGTCACGCAGGAGAAGTTCGACAAGGAATTCGTTCCCCGTCTCGATCTGTTGCGCGCGAAATCGCAGGTCGACGACGGCGAAGCGC
>CAZVUT010000162.1:0-6278 GCA_964630155.1 uncultured Synergistaceae bacterium | reverse complement strand
GGCCCAGCAGCGCGAAGAGCAGCACCGTTCCGGCCATGTCCGTCCAGACCGTGATGCGCTGCTCGGAAAAGACGCTCCGCAGGTAGAGCGACGTCACGAACACCTGCGAGATACTGCCCGCCGGTCCGTGAAAGGAACACGGCCCGTCTTCGGGCGCGTTCGCGCCGCACAGGTAGGGCGTTTCGGGCCGCGCGCCGCGCAGGGCGTTGACGGAAATGATCCAGGCCACGAAGATCGCCCCGGTCAGCGACAGGATGATCCACTGCGGAAAGTCTCCCATTTGCTGCAACAGCGTCCACGAGAAGCGCGTATCCGCCGTCGCCGAGAAGACATGCGCCGCGATGGGGTCCAGGACGCGTTCGTGCAGCGGCACCGAGAAAATTCCTCCGACGAGAACCGCCAGCGCAAGCAGCAGCATTGTCGCGAACATCCAGGAGGAAAGCCTTTCCGGGCCGCCGGCGTTGTTCGACCGCCCGAGTTCGATGCGTCCGATCCACTTGACCCAGAAGACGACGGACAGGGCGCTTCCGAGCACGAGGAAGACGAGAACGAGCGGATTCCGCGCGGCCGATTCGATCGCCATCCACTTGGAAAGCAGCATCCCGAACGGCGGGAGCACCATGGACACCATGCTGATGATGGAAAATGTCGTCGTCATCGGCATCACGGTCAGGAGTTCGCTCATGTCCTCGATGTCCCGGCTGCCGATCGCCTGTTCGACCGTCCCCGTGCACAGGAAGAGCAGCGCCTTGGAAATCGAATGGAACACGAGGATCGTCAGCGCGGCCGCGTAGGCGAGCGGCTCGTCGAGCGCGGCGCACGCGAACATCAGGCCGAGGTTCGATATCGTGGAATAGGCGAGCACCTTTTTCGCGTCGCTCTGGCTGATCGCGCAGGCGGCGCCCGCCACGAAATTGACGGCGCCGTACAGCGCGCACACGGTCAGGAACGCCTCGCGCCCGGTGAACGCGGGAAGAAGCCGCAACGCCAGATACGGGCCGGCTTTGACCATCGTGGCCGAGTGCAGCAGCGCCGAAACGGGCGTCGGAGCGACCATCGCGCCGAGCAGCCAGCGCTGGAACGGAAACTGCGCCGCCTTGGCGAAGGCCGCGATGCACAACAGCGGAAGCGGGGCGAGAAGGTGCAATGCCGAAAGCTCCGAAAGCGACGATGCGCCGCCGTGTTCGGCGATCAGCGCGCCCAGGGCGAGCGCGCACCCGCCGAAGACGTTGATCACGAGGGCGAGCGTCGCGTTCCGGATGCTCTTGTCGCTTCCCTCGTAGCGGATCAGGAAGTACGAACACAGCGTCGTCGCCTCCCAGAAGACGCCGAGCCAGACGAAGGAATCGGACAGGAAGAGTCCGTTCATGCACCCGAGAAAAAAGAGAAGCAGGAAGAGAAAGATCCTCGATCCCGAGGCGGTCGCCGCCTGATGGCGTTCGTGCGTCTGCATGTATCCTATCGCGTAGAGCACGATGAGCGATCCGAGAATCGATACGATCCCCGTCAGGATCTTCGCAAGCGGATCGAGGACGAAATCCGATTCCGCGCCTCCGGCCCCGGAGAAGACGGTGACCGCCAGAATCAACGCATGCGCCGCCGCGCCGGCGTAGAGCAGCAGACTGTCGCTTCGGCGCGCGAGCAGCAGCACCAGCGCGACGAGCGTCATTTCGAGAACGAGCGCGAGCGGCGCGGACGTCCCGCCGAGCGACAGGGCCGCCGAGGGGCCGAAGATCGAGACGACGCCCAGAAGAATCGTCACGCACGCGCCGGATACGATCCACAGCCGTCTGCCCCTCGCGGTATGAGCCATCAGCGACATGCAGGCCGCGGCGACGGGCAGGAGAATCAAAAGCGCCGGGATCATGAAAACACCTTCTTTCTGAAATTTCACTTTCCGTTCCGTAAGGCGGGATTATAGACCTGCGGCGGCGTTCGGACAATGAAAAAGTCGAAGTGCTTCAATTCGCAAAGAGAATAATATGACAAAAATAGGACGTCACGAAATTCCATCGTTCCGAAACATTGTTCCGAAGAATCACAAACATTCGATGGCGCGAGACGGCTCTTTCGACCAATGCGCCGTCTCCGAGCCGACGCGAAAGCGCCCCCGACGCGTCGTTTTCCTGTATCATAGGCGTCGAATGCGCGGCATTCCCGGAGGCTGACACATGCGACTCGTTCTTTACAACATCCGATACGCCACGGGGGCGGGCCCCCTGCACCACATGCCCGTCCCGTTCGCGGGGAGCCTGCTCCCGAGCGAACGCCGTTTCCAGCGCATCCAGACCTTTCTCGAGACGCTGCGTCCGGATATCGTCGTCCTCGTCGAAGCGGACAGGGGCTCGTACCGTTGCGGCGGACAGGGGCAGGCGGAGTCGCTGGCCACGTCGCTCGAGGGAAACTGGGAGTCCGCCTTCGCGCCGAAGTATTCGCCCCGGTCGGTGCTCATGCGGACCCCGGTCCTTCGCTGCCAGGGCAACGCGCTCGTCAGCCGGCTGCCCATACGGTCGGTCCGGATGCACGACCTGCGACGCGGCATGAAGCGCTGCGCGCTCGAAGTCGCGCTCGACGGCGTCACGCTGCTGGCCGTCCATCTGCCGCTCGGGCGACAGGCGCGGGGCGTGCAGTTCCGCGAACTGGCGGACGTCGTCGCGGACATCCGCGGCCCGCTGATCGTCGCCGGAGACCTGAACACGCGCAACGACAAGTCCGACCTGAAGGAGTTTCTTCGGGAGACGGGGCTCCGGAGCGCGAATCTCCTGGATCTGCCGACATATCCGGCGGACTGGCCGCGCCGTCAGCTCGACTACGTGCTTCATTCGCCGGAACTTCATTCGCTGCGGTTCCATCGGCCCTACGTGCCCTACTCGGATCATCTGCCCCTGGCCTGGGACTTCGCGTTGCCGGGAGAACGTTTTCGACAGGGAGGAAGCGAGACGACATGAACGACCTCGACATCATCGGTTTCTTTCAGGGACACGCGTGGGGCATTCTGACCTTTACGCTCCACGAGGCGGCGTCGTGGATCATCCGCATCGCGGCGCTCTGCGTCGTCCCGTTGCGGCACGAGCCCTCGACCGCGACGGTGTGGCTGCTCGTGATCTTCTTCTGGCCGATCCCCGGCGCGATCATCTATCTGCTGATGGGGTCCCGGATGCTTCCCGCGAAGAAGCTCGAACGACGCCATACGATGCTCGCCCACCTGAAGGGCATCCGCGACCGCATCACGCGCGAAACGCCCGGGGCCGTCCACCCTGCGGTGTCGGATACGCTGGAGCCGACCGTGCGCCTGGCGGAGAGTCTGGGGCACATGACCATCGTCGGCGGCAACGACTGCACCCCCATCACGGACGCGATCGTCATGCTGGACATGCTCGCCGCCGATATCGAGGAAGCCGTCTCGGAGGTCAACCTGCTGTACTACATCTTCGTGAAGGACGAAAAGACCTGGTGCGTGGTGGACGCGCTCAAGCGCGCCGCGGCGCGCGGCGTAATCTGCCGGCTGCTGGTCGACAGCGTCGGCTCTTCAGCGTTCATCAAAAAGCACGCGCAGGAGTTCCGCGACGCGGGCATCCAACTCGCGGAAGCGCTCCCCGTACAGCTCTTCCGGCGCAAGGCGGCGCGGTTCGACCTGCGCAACCACCGCAAGCTCGCGGTCATCGACCGCAAGACCGCGTACACGGGATCGCACAACATCACCGACCCCCGGTACGGACACCGGAAC
The DNA here is from genome assembly GCA_964630155.1 of uncultured Synergistaceae bacterium. Taxonomy (GTDB): domain Bacteria; phylum Synergistota; class Synergistia; order Synergistales; family Aminobacteriaceae; genus CALFXN01. The sequence goes on along the minus strand of CAZVUT010000162.1, from coordinate 2,551 downwards.
CTCGTGTGGCACGACATCTCGCTGCGCCTGCGAGGCCCGATCGTCCGCCAGCTCGAAAGCGTCTTCCTGGAGGACTGGTACTCCGAAACCGGCGAGATGATGGACGCGGAGCACCTCTTCGGCGAGCTGGAGCTTCCGGGCGGCAGCGTCATGCAGACCGTCCCTTCCGGCCCCTCCTACGTGACGGAGAACTACCAGCGGCTCATCGTGGCGTCCGTCATGGGCGCGCGGGAACAGGTCACGATCACGACCCCGTACCTCATTCCGGACGCCGGACTGTTGCAGGCGCTCGAAGTCGCCTGCCTCCGAGGCGTCCGGGTGCGCCTGATCGTCCCCGAGAAGTCGGACCAGTTCGTCGTCGGCCACGCCGCCCGCGCCTACTTCGAGGATCTGTTGCGGATCGGCGTGGAGCTCTACCTCTACCAGGACGGCCTGCTTCACGCCAAGACGATGAGCGTCGACGGGGAACTCACCTTCCTGGGGTCGAGCAACTTCGACATCCGTTCCTTCGCGCTGAACTTCGAGATCAACCTGATTCTCTACGGGCGGCAGGAAAACGCCTTACTGCTGGAGGCGCAGGAGGACTACCGCTCGCGCTCCCGCCGGCTCGTCCTCGAGGAGTGGCTCAACCGCCCGCGCTGGATGCCGCCCGTCGAAAGCGTCACGAAGCTCTTCAGTCCCCTGTTGTAGCGAGAACCCGCATTCCCTCGGAAAGCGACGCGTCCGGAGCGACGATGACCTCGTCGCCTTCGGACAGCCGTGCGTTCCCGACCGGCAGGATTTCCGCATCCTCGTCGTCGCTCATTCCGACGGATACGTCGACGGACTCCGCCCGCCCTGAACGGATGACGAACAGGCGCCGGCCGCCGTTGCGCCCCCGGAAGATCGCCGATCTCGGGACGAGCAGCGCCCCGTCCTTTTCGGCCGTGACGATGCGGACGCGGACGCGGTACTCGAGCCCGAGCGTCCGTCCGAGATCGCGCGACAGCCGTTCGAGCTCCCCGGCTTCGAAATCCGCCAGGACATTCACGCGCTGCTGTTCGACGCCGAGCGACGAGAGCTTCGTAAAGCCCTGCGGCTCCACGCGGCGGACGCGCGCCTTCAGCACGCCCCCCACGGTCTCGCCGAAGACTTCGACCGCCTGTCCCTCCCGAACGCGCACGGCCTCCTCCGTCAGAACCTCCGCGGTCACCCGCAGCCCGCTCATGTCGCCCAGGTCCATGACGGGCTCTCCGGCCTGCATCATCCGGACGTTCCACACGTGACGCTTCAGCACGACGCCGTCGACCGGACTTTCGACGATCGTCCGCCCGAGGATGCGCTTCAGGAAGATCGGCAGCAGGCGGCTCGTCGAGGAAAGCGCGATGGAGGCCTGCAACTGCGCGGTGTTGCCTTCAAGCTCCATCTCGGCCTCCAGGGAGTCGGCCTTCGTTTCGCGGAGCACCTGCGCGCTCACGCCGTCCCTTCCGTAGACCTTTTCGCGCGCCTCCGCAAGCCACTTGAGGTAGTCGCGCCGGGCGACGCTCGCCTTCACCTGCGCGCGCGCGGCCGCCACGTTCTCCGCCATCGCCCGGACAATCGACTGCGATTCGGTGTAGGCGTCCCGCAGATCGTCGTCCTCGAGCCGGGCGATCGCCTGTCCGCGCCGGACGGGACTCCCCTCCGGCAGATCCGCGGGAAAGATGCGCCCCTGTTGCGGCATCGTCACATGGAAGACATGGGGCAGCGTCGTGCGCGCCCGTTCTTCCACGATCTCCCGGATCGGACCGGTCCGAACGCGCGCGGCGCGGACCGGAAGCGCCTCCGTCGCCCTGTCGTAGGCAAGCCACCCTCCGGCCCCGAACAGCAGGAGAAGGGCGAAATGCCAGAGAGACACACGTCGTCGTTCCATATCCATCGCTCCCTTCGGGAATTCTATTCCCGGGCGTTCAGTGCGTCGCGCCAGTCCAGCCGGCGGATGACGCGACGCGTCACCCCGTGGCACGCGAAGACGAAGAGGAGCGCGGCCAGCAGCGTGAACAGCGCGCTCTCCGGCCTCACGACGGCCGTAAACGCAAACGCGTCCGTCTGGACCAGCGTCATGAAAAAGCGCAGCGCGGCCAGACCGAGCGGCAGGCCGAGAATCGTTCCGGCGACGTTGACGAGCAGCGTCTCGCGCAGAAACAGCGATCCGATCTCGGCATCGCCGCACCCCATCACGCGGAGCGTGGCGATCTCACGCCGCCGCTCCTCCAGCGAGATCAGCGTTCCGTTCAGGATCGACCCGAAAAAGATCACGCCCGCGAAGAGAATCATCACGACCGCCGTCCCCATGAGCGCGCCGTCTATCTGTTTTCGCATCGCGCGCTTCTCGCGCGCCATATCGGATACCGCCTCGATGAGAGGGCGTTCCACGACCGCCGCCAGAAACGCGCGGCGCAGCGAGTCGTCGGCCCCGGGCAGGAAACGCGCCTCCGCGCCCGTCATGACGTCCCGCTCTCCGAGGACCCGGTTCAGCCAGTCGATCGAGGCGTAGACGCCCATGCCGAAAACGCTCCGGATCGTATGCGCC
>CAZVUT010000161.1:0-6293 GCA_964630155.1 uncultured Synergistaceae bacterium | reverse complement strand
TCGTGGCAGATGGTTCCTATCGACATCGGATCCGTCGCATCGTAGTATTCCCCGTTCATGGCCCAGTCTGTGAGAAGTTTTCCCGCGATGAGCACCTGATGGCCGGGACCGGATCCGTTCCATGATTCCCAGGCATGAGCCCAGACGGACGGCGTAAGCTTTCCGGCGGATTCCTCATAGCCCGCAACGATCAGATAGACGCAGAGTTCGTCAGGGGTTATTTTCCCGTCCGCGTTCGTGTCGAACGACGCGAAATCGACGCCTGCGGACGCCGCTTTGTTGACGACGCTCGTGATGAACGCGACTTCATTCAGATGTTCCTGGGTCGAACCGTTGCCGCCGTCGACGTCGATGAACCCGTCGGGGTGATTTCCGGAATTCGCATCGCCCGCGGTTAGGTTGACCGAGAGCACGGAAGTCCCTCCTTGGGCCGATTCGATCGTCAGCGTATTTCGGGACTGGTCGGCGTAATACTTCTTGACGGAATTCGTGTCGCCGAACACTCCGTTGCTGTGGATCGCCGGATCGGTGGCGAGCGCCCGGTTCACGAACCCGACGCGGAGCAGCAGAATCTTTCGGACGCCCGAAACAGGCCGCGGCGTCCACGTCGCCCCGCGGGACGAGATTTCGGTCGCTCGTTCGCGTACGGTTTCGCTCATCTCTGGGCGCGCGTGCTTCGCCATTCCGGCGGGAGGCGTGACTCCGGTTCTGTAGACGACGCCGGAAGGAACAAGCTTTTCACCCGATTTGACCGCGAATTCCCAATATCCGGTTGCACCACTCTTCACAAGGGAATACCCTTCAGGGTCTTCGACCCAGTGATGCGACTCGTCTCCACGGTTGTACAGCGTGATCCGCGCGCCGTCGGGTTGTTCGACGACGAAGGGGAAGGGACTCGCAGGAACGGCCCATGCGTTGGATGCTCCGAAGGCAAGGAGCAGGAGCGTCAGTACACAAAGACGATATTGTCTCAAGAAAAGCACGTCCTTTCTCGTGTGATATGGACGAAACACTCCTGTTTCGATTTCAGTACCCTGTCTGTGGCGACGGTTTCAGATGAAGCGGCCACCCTTCAGGGGGCGCTTCATCGGGGACGTAGGGGATCCCCGAAGGCGCAAGAACGACGACGAGTCTTCCGACCGCATACTCCCAAAAACCGCTCTTGGGGTTCTGAACGACCGAATAGCCGTCTTTCGTTTCCGTCCAATGGAGTTTCTCATCTCCCTTCTGAACGAGCGTGACGGTCTTCCCGTCCGGCTGCTGCGCCTGGAACGGGAACGGGCTTGCAGGCGCACGCGCGGAACCGCGTTTCTCAGTATCAGGGTGGAAACGCATCGGTTTCAGGTGTTTCCGGATGCGGGGAGACGGCGGGATGTCCGCGATGACGACGATTCCCGATGGAGCGAGGTCGACGGAACTCATGTCCTTCAACGCGTATTCCCAGCAGCCGCTTCCGGGGTTTTTCACTACGGTGTACCCCTCCGGCGTTTCCGTCCAGCGGGCGGACTCATCTCCCTTTTGAATGATGCGTATCTTCGTTCCATCGGGCTGAATCACGTCCGATGGGAACGGACTCGCCTGAACGGCCCATGCCGGCGCTCCGCAGCAGGAAAAAAACAACAGGCACAGGAGAATTCCTTTCTCGATGCTCACTTTGGAATCACCTCCGTTTCATTTTGGGTGTGGTCCACTCGCGTCATGCGCGTGTCATGGGCCGTATGATAGCAAAAAATCGTACGAGTGTTATGACGTTGATGCAAACTGAATGTCACGTTCTCTGTGGCGATTGCTCCGTTGTGTTCACGGTGTACGTGGTCTATCTGACTTCCGTTCAAAAAAAGGCGCCTCATCGGGAGACGATGAGGCGCCGGACAGACGAGATTCCGTATGAACCCGGAACAGGGGCCTAGAACTTCTTCAGGAAGAGCGGGACGAAGAGCAGAAGCGCAAACGGAGCGAACATTCCCGCCGAGCATCCGCCGCCGCCGCTGCTTCCGCCGCCGGTGACGGTCGGCGCGTGCGTGACGGTCGGGGTGACGGTCGGCGCGATTGTCGTCGTCGGGGTCGGCGTCACCGTCGAGGATGTCGTGAAGGCCTTGAGACAGACGTTGGCGGTGGCATTCCATACGGTCGTGATATCACTCCATGTCACGCCCAGAGAGCTTATGAAACTCTCTCCGGCGTTCGCAGTGGCTTTCTCACTGTATCCGGTCAGCGCATACTCGACCGGGATCGGCCAGTTGTACCCGGGGGTGGTGAGTTTTACAACAATTGAGAAGAGCTGTCCGCTCGTGAGGGCGACCGTCGATGGCAGGACGACCGTGTGATACCCGGGAGAGACGATGGTCTGCGAGATTGGCCCGAGAGCGAGAGTCCCGGAACGGGGCTGGCTGGCGGTAACACCTGTATAAACATAGATTTCGTACACGGAGTTGGCTGACGATGTATAGAAGCTCACGGCTGCCAGATTCTCTGGCGTAGTAGAGCGTCCGTTTCCAGCAGTGAAGATGTTGGCGAACCATCCGGTGGGGCTTGTGTAACCGACGTTTGCAACCCATCCAAGTGGGTCGTAATCATAGATACGGCTGTAGTTCGTCGTGGGTTGCACGATGAACGCGGAGCCATCGCAGAACGAGGTGTCGTTGTAGGATATATGGAAGTATCCATTAACGCCGAAGCCTGTGCCCCAGCTGTTTTTGACGATCCACGCGCCGTTTGAGGGGGCGTCCGGGCTGAAAATCGTCTTGTTGAAGGTATCGTCCCAACCGACGACGAGCACTTCATGGTTTGAGGAATGTGCCCCGTTATAGTAATAGTCGCCGGATTGGTTGTAGTACGCGTCATTCGTGTAATAAGCCACTGCGACGCCGCCGAAATCCATGAGGGCATTCTTGATGTCAGTAGCGCCTGTCGATGTATCGCTTGCCATAGGATAGAGGTAGTGGACGTCCGTCAGATGCTTCTGATTTGTGTAGTTCGACCAGGGGCCGACGGGACGTTCCGTTTCGGAATAGATACAGTCTGTCTCGTTGACGGGGCCGGTCCATCGGGCGAGCAGTGCGGTTGATTTCCAGAGGTTGCCGCCCTGGTCCAGAATCGGGTCTAGGCCGAAAGCCGGCGTGTCGGTCGTGAAGGCATCGTCTCCGGTGTATGCGTACCACGCGAGGTGCATTTCGGAGAAATCGCGGGGGACGTCGGTCTTGACGGAAGTAGGTTCCCCCAACAGGAACGACTCGACGGAACCGAGCGTCGCGAAGGCCCAGCAGGTTCCGTACGGATTCTGGTTCTTCACCGAGGTGACGCGGCTGAGCGTTCTCAGGTCGTAGGTCGCCGGAAGCACACCTTTGTTGCGCGCTGTCGTCGCCTGACCGGAAAGATGCGACAGATCAAGCGGCGAGGGGACGTATCCGGTCGGGTGCCCCCCCTGAATAACGGCGGTTCGTCCCGCTTTTGCATCTTCCACGTACTTCAGGAATGCCGGATTGAGGGGCGCCGACGTCAATTCCTCCGCAACGGCCGGGGCAAGCGGGGTCAGGACAGCCACGAGCGCAAAGACGAACAGAAACGCGCTGCAACGAACTCTCATGCTGTATCTCTCCTTTCCAGTCTCGAAAAAACGTCCACCCACGGTCGCCCGTGGAATCTCTCCCGCTCTATTTCCGGATGCGAAACGGCCTGTCGGCTCTTTGCGCGAAATAGAGCAAAACGAATTCCTCCGCCTGTTCTGAAAAGCGCTACCAAAAACAGTGCGACTATTATACGATACAAGGGGCAAAGTGTAAAGGCTCGTTTCGGAAGAAAATTAATGAAGTCGGGGATGCGGTCGTGAGGCTATGAAAAGGGCCTCCGTCGCAGGACGGAGGCCCCTGAAGATTTCGACACGTAAAGGCCGCACGGCTGATTCGCGCGACTTCCGATCCATGATTGTCCGCAACGGTCGTTCAGTATCGTCGATCGGTGCGGAACCGAAAGCTAGGACTGCAGGAACCAGTCCGGAACCTCAATAGCCTTCGGGACGCTCCCTTCCGCGCTCGTCCGGTAATACCAGGAGGAATCCCTGTCGATGAGATATTCTCCCCCGCGGTTCTGGATCCCCGGCAGCCAGGCCGTGCGATACATTGCGCCGTCGATGTTCTCCCACGGACCGAAGCGAAGGTATTCCAACGAAGCTGTGGAGGACGAAGACGATGCAAGAATCGTTTGTCCGCTCGGCAGCGCGCCGTCCCACCAGGAAGGGGCGTCAACGGACTTCGGCTCGGCGTCCCGCGCGGAGGAGAGCCGGAACCAGTTTCCGGCGCCGTCGATGAGGTACTGCGAGCCCCTGTCCACACCGCCGGGGGGGACGACGGCGGTATACTCCTTTTCGCCGATCTTCACGGTATCGCCGTACCTGTATGTCGTGTGTAGCTCCCGGGACGAAATGCTCGCGAGTGTTTCACCGTTTGGAAGGGTTCTATCCCACCAGGACGGCGCTTCAACGGCCTTCGGCTCGGCGTCCCGAGAGGAGCTGAGCCGGTACCAGTTTCCGTCTTTGTCGATAAGGTACTGCGACCCCCGGTTCGCTCCGCCGGGAGGAACGACGGCGGTATATTCCTTTTCGTCGATGGTCACGGTATCGCCGTACCTGTATGCGGCCTGCTGATTCGTCGAAAGAGCGGCCGATACCGGCGGATTCCCCGGCCTCATCCCGCTGAACCAGTCGGGCGTCTCCACGGAACGCATTTGGGCGCCTGGGACGACGCTCTTCGCGTACAGCTTTCCCTCCGCGTCGGCGAAATAGGACACGCCTCGCGTCTGATAGGGCGGCGTGACGGAGCGGTACCACGTTCCGTCCTCCTGGGTCCAGTCGCCGAAGCTGACGCGCTGTTGCCCGGTCAGTCCGGAGAGCATCGCTCCGAACGAAGCCGCGCCCGCCGACTGTTCCGCGGCGCCGGTTCCGCCCGAAGGCGACTTTGAAGACAATATGGACGACAATACGCCCGAAATTCTGGCAAGCAGATTTTCGTCATTCTGTATCTTCATGGACATCCCTCCCTGGAGCTTTGAGACGATGCGCCGATGTCGTTTCGCTCCTCACTCGGTTCTTTCATCTGTTTCGGCGACCGGGAGCCGGATGTTGAGTGACGAACGGGCTATTTGTCCGCGGCCGCCTTTTTTCGCGCTTCGATAAGCGGTTTCAGACGTTCGCCCCGAACCATGAAGTACGCGCGTTCCGACACGTTTGTCGCATGGTCCCCGACCCGGGCGAGGTGCCGCGACACCCACATCAGTCCCGCGGCCCGCTGGACGACGCCGGCGTCCCCGGCCTTCTGTCCGGCCATGATTCCGGTGAGTTCGTCGAAAATCCGTTCGTCAAGAATGTCGAGCGCCTCGTCGCGCAGGCACACCTCTTCCGCGAGCGCGGGGTCTTCCTCTTCAAACGACGTCAGCGCGTCCCGCAACATTCCGGTGGCGATGTCCCGCATTTTCGGGATGTCGATGAGCGGCTTGAGCAGCGGATATCGGTTCAGCGCCTTCGCCCGCTTCGCGATGTTGACGGCCTGGTCCCCGACGCGCTCCAGGTCGGTGATGATCTTGAGCACGGCGAACACGAAGCGCAGGTCCTTGCGGAGCGGCTGGCGCAACGCGATGGACGAGAGGCACTCCTGGTCGATCTCGACTTCGAGGTCGTCCACGATGTCGTCCGCCTCGATGATCCGGTCGGCGAGGGCGTTGTCCCTGTCTTCCAGGGACTGTACGGCCGAGACGATGGCCTCCGAAACCATGTTTCCCATCCGGCGCACCATCGTCAGTATCTTTTCCCGATCCTCCTGGTAGAGCAGGGAACCGATTATTTCATCTCTTCTTCCCGGCATGCGCGTCTCCTTCTCTCGTGCGAATCTCGCGTCCAAGACTTCCGGACCAGTATGCTTCCGTAACAATTGGCATAAAATAATACCATACGAAAGCGACGGGAGGCATCCCTCCATGGGTGGAATGTTGCGGTTCGCATTCGTTCTTCGCCGGGGCCCCCAAGGCGCTTTTGTGCGGTACAATTCCGGAATCTGGTGCGAATCGCGAAGAGGAGGATGACCAAATGTACAAGATGCGGATCACCCCGGAGCGGCTGCTCCGGTCCCTTGACGAGATGGGGGCGGTTGGAGCGCGGCCCGGGCGCCCGGGCCGCACCCGGCTGACGCTGAGCGACGAGGACCGCGCGGGCAGGGATCTCTTCGTGAAGTGGCTTCGTGAGGAACGTCTCGACGTCGTTATCGACCCGATCGGCAATATCTGCGGCGTCCGGCCCGGCAGGG
>CAZVUT010000160.1:0-6372 GCA_964630155.1 uncultured Synergistaceae bacterium | reverse complement strand
TCACGATCGACCAGATCGAATCGGCCGTCCGGCTCATCCGGACGACGCCCCTGTCCGAGCGCTGCAGGATCCCGGGGATGGACGCGGAGCGCGCCGATGTCATCCTCCCGGGCGCGGCGATCCTGCACACCCTCATGCAGGACCTGGAGCTGCGCGAAATCCGCGTGTGTTCGCGGTCCCTCAAGAACGGCCTGCTCGTCGACTACCTCATGCGCGGAACGTACGGCGGCTACCTCGAACCCGAAATGTCCGTCCGCGAACAGAGCGTCCTGCAGCTCGGCCGCTCGTGCGGCTTCGACGAGGAACACTCGCGGCACATCGCGGACCTGTGCCTCGGGCTCTTCGACAGCGCCGCCCTTCTGGGGCTCCACGCGCTCGGCGCGCAGGAACGGGAGCTGCTGTACTACGCCGCGCTGCTTCACGACGTCGGCCTCTTCCTCTCGTTCAGCAACCACCAGGCCCACAGCTTCTACATCATCCGGAACGTCGAGCTGCTCGGCTTCCACGCGCAGGAGATCGCGACGATCGCCTCCGCGGCCTTCTACCACCGCAAACGGGCGCCGAAAAAGACGGACCCGGAATTCGCGCTGCTCGACGCGGCTTCGGCGAAGACCGTCCGCGTCCTCTCGATGTTCCTTCGAATGGCGGAGAGCATGGACCGGAGCCATCAGCACTTCGTCGAGCGGGTGGAATTCCGCCGGAAGGGGAACGTCCTGCTCCTCGACATCCGGGGCGTATCCGGCTGCCAGCTCGAAATCTGGTCGCTCGAAGAGCACATCAAGCCCTTCTCGAAGTTCTTCGGGGAACGCTTCGCGATCCGCGTCGACCCGCAGGACCGTCCGGTTCCGGCGTAGAAAGACCGCGCCGCTCGAATCGCGGAGGCGGCCGATTGCCGCGCCTTCCCCAACGGCGCTATACTGGACGCGAGAATATACGCCTTTTCGAGGAGGCCGTCCCGTGAAAAAATTCCTTGTGCAGATCATCATCGCGGCGTCGATCGCCGCATTTCCGGCGGCAGCGCTTCCCGGATGCGCCGCCGAGCTTCCGAAACCCGTCGCGGAGGTCTGGAACAAGCTCTACGAGACGATGGACCGGACCATCGACCTGAAAGACCGGCACGAATCGCTCCCCGATTCCGCGTGGATCGGAGCGGACAAGACATCGAACGCGAAAAAGATCGACGAACTGCTCGACCGCGCGATGGAGCTTCTGCTCACGTCCGACGTCAACGAGGCGCGCATCGAGATGCGGAAGTTGCAGGAGACCATCCCGGCGATGCGGCGGACCATCGAGGAATACCGGAACAAGCGCCTCTCGGCCCCCGTGAAGACGAAGCTGCCCTACGTCGTCAAGACCGTGAAGGATTACGACGACCTCATCGCCGAAACGGAAGAGGACATCGCGAACGCGACGAAGGCCGTCGCAGGGATCCGCTCCCGGATCGCGGACAACCTCAAGAGCTACGACCTCCGGCTGGACGACGATCAGCTCGACGTGCTGCTGACCTCCGTCGTCGGCGACGACCTCCTGAAAAACGCGGTCATCTTCGAAAACGTCCGGACCGTCACCACGAAGCTGATGGAACTCGCGGGCGCGAACCGGGACGACATGACGATCGCGCGGCGCTACTACGGAATGTACGTCGTCCTGATCGACGTCCTCATCCACACGCAGAACGAATTTATCCGACGAATCGACGAGGGGTACGTCCCCCGGATCGGACAGATCCGCGAGAGCGTCCGCATGAGCCTCGAAGAGGCCCGGACGGCCCTTGCCGGGCGCGGCTTCTCCGAGACGCAGCGGAAGATCCTGAGCGCGAACGTCGAGTCGAACACGTTCACGCTCCGCGCGGCGAAGCTCTACGAGGAGCTTCTCGGAAGGCAGCGCTCGCAGCTCGTTCTCTGCGTCCACGGGCTCGAACGGGATCGCCGTGTCGCCAAGAACACCTACGACACCGTGCGCCACTCCTCGGACCTGAGCGCCATGATCCAGTCGGGGCTCAAGCTCTTCGACACGCTCATCGCGCTGCAGATCCCCGAGATCCAGACGTTCGAGAACGCCGGCGTCCGGCGCGAGTTCGAGGAACTCACGCGCCGGCTGCGGGAGTAGGTTTCGTCGCCCGCATCGATGACTTCGTTCGTGGGCTTTTCGCGTGCACGATTGCCCGCACGCGCATTGTCGCGCTATACTGACGGCAGTGCAGACTGATGGCCGGATCCGCGAGCGGACGGCCGGAAAGAGGGGGTTGAAACGATGAAGCGGTTCGGCGGAGTCGCGTTTCTCGGCGTGCTGTGCGCCGTTCTCCTGTGCGTTACGGGGCTTCCCGCGCATGCGGGACTGAATCTCGGGGGGCTGTCGGACGAATGGGTGGAGCAGCCGGCGGAAGCGCCCATCAAGTACTTCTACTACCTCATGAAGGAAGGCAATGTCGCGGCGGAGTTCCGCGCGGTGGAAGAAAAGGTTGCGATAAAGATCAATCCGCAGGGATACCTCAAGCTCGTCCAGCAGAACTCGCTGAAGACCGGCTTCGCGAACTATGCGCCCGGCGAGACGACGGAAACGGCCGTCGCCGGAGAGAAGGCGGCCCGGCACGACTTCACGTTCACCCTCGACAGCGGCGCCAAGCTGAAGGGACGCGTCTACTGCTTCCTCAAGGGCCAGGAGGGGTACACGGCCCTGTTCGTGGGCCTCGAGGAATTCTTCGTCAAACTCGAACCGGATTTCGAGGCGGTCGTGAACGGGATGAACCTGGGCGACGCGGTTGTCCCGAGCGGCGTCTTCGCCGCGAGCCCGACGCCCGTCCCGGCGACGCCGACGAAAGCGCCGCTTCCGAAGCCGTCGCTCGGTCTGCCCGTCGCCCCGACGAAGGCCCCCGCGCCGACCGAAGCGCCAAAACCCGAACCGACCGCCGCTCCGACGTCCGCCCCCGCCGTATCGGGCGACCTGCCGGATCTGACGCCCGAAGCGTCCGGCGACGCGAAGCCCGGCGGAATGCCCGCCCTGCCCGAAGACAAATCCACGTTCTGGTCGCCCGAGACGCGGCAGTACGAAGACCCGATGGCCCGAAGCGTCGTGACGCTGCCGGAGACGATCGAGCTCAAAGAGGAGATTCTTCCCGACGAGGTCATCTTCAAGGGGCCGGACGCTTCCGAAATCCGGCTTCTCTTCCCGGTCACCGAAAAGGACCTCGCGAACCGTCTCGACGAACAGACCAAAGAGTGGAAGAACCACGGTTCGTCGCCGATCTCCGGAGAGCTTGCCGGGAGCATCACGCTCTATAGCAAAACCGAGACGGTCCGCAAGGTCCGCCTGATCGCGCACTACAAGGATATCCAGACGCTCGTCGTCGTGACGCTCGCGGCCGCCGACTACGACAAGGCGAAGCCGTGGATCCAGAGGCTCTTCGCCGACGTGAAAAAAAAGTAGCGGCGGAAACGGTTCTGCATACGACTGCGTCATGCTGCACAAGGCGGCTTGCCCGGTCGCGCGGGCGGGCCGCCCTTTTCCAAGGCGCAGCGGTTCGGGACGCTCGGCCTTCCCGCACCGCACACGCTTCGGACGCCTGATCGACGAAAGGGGAACTCCACATCGTGAAACGATTCGCATGGAAGCTGTCGCGGGCCCTGCTCTGCGTCGTCCTCCTTTGCTCGGGGGCGTGCGCCGCGTCGGCGCGTCTCGTTCCGGGGCCCCTTTCCGAAGAATGGGTGGAGCAGGAGGCCAAACCGCCGCTTTCGTCGTTCTACTACCTCGTGAAAGACGGAAAGATCGCCGCGGAGCTCCGCACCGTCGAAGAACACATCCGGATCCGGCTGACGCCGATCGCGTACCTCCGGCTCGTGCAGAAGAACTCGCTGGAAAGCGCCTTCGAGAACTACCGTCCGGGCGCCACGACAGGAGCCGTCGTCGCCGGAAAGCCGGCCGTGCGCCACGACTTCACGTTCAGCGTGAAGAACGGAAACAGACTTCAGGGGCGCGTCTTCTGCTTCCTCGACGGGAACACCGGGCTTGCGGTGCTGTTCGTCGCGCTCCAAGAGGCCTTTGAAGTCCTCGAAGCCGACCTCCGCGCGTATCTGGATGGATTGCGCCTGGACGACGGGACGTCTCCGACGCCCTCCCCGACGCCGGTCGACGCGTTTCCGACGCCGACCCCCTGGCCGGAACTCACGATCCCCGACCTTCCGACCGTCACGCCGCTCCCCGATCGCCCAACAGCGTAGCGCCGCCGTGACGTTCCCGGGAATCGCCGCGCGCTGCGTCCGCTTGTGCGCTGCCGGCAGGAGCGCGCTCGCGCTCGCTGCCGCAGACCTGCTCTCCCGCGGCGCGAACCCCGTCGTCCGGCTCCCCTTCTACTGCTGCCCGTCGGTCGCGCAGCCCTTCGCCGAAGCCGGGTTCGACATGCGCTTTTACTCGCAGGGGGCGGACCTGTCTTCGATCCCCGACGAGACGCCCGCCTCGGGAGACGTCTTCCTCTTCATCCACTGGTTCGGTTTTCCGAACCGCGCGGCCGTCGCGTTTGTCGACGCGTTCGGCGCGGACCGCCCGTTCGCCGTCATCGAGGACTGCGTCCCGGCGAGCCTGTGGGCGTTCGACCGGCCTGCGTCCGCATCGCCGTCCCATCCGCCCGATTATTCCGCGTACAGCTTCCGGAAGGTCCTTCCCGTTCCGGACGGCGCGCTGCTGGCGTCGCAGAGGCTCGTGGACGCCCCAGCGCTGCCGTCCGACCGGACGTTCGTCGCGTCCGCGCTCGCGGCGTTGCGGGCGATGCGTCGAGACGGCGGACGCCGGGAATATCTCCGGCTCTCGCGCGCGGCCGAAGCCCGACTGGACGCGGACGCGTCGGCCCGAGACGCGTCCGCGTCGGGACGTCGCATCCTGACGCGGTGCGACATCGCGACGGCGGCCCCGAGGCGGCGCGAGAACGCCCGCCTGCTCGCGTCCCTGCTGCCGTCACAGCTGCGGCCGTTGCATCCCGATGTCCCGGAGGACGCCGCGCCGCTCTGCCTGCCCGTCCTGCTCGAACGGGGGAGCCGCGATGAGCTGCTGCGCCGCCTGCGCGCCGCGCATGTCGTCCCGCCGCTCGCCTGGGACGTGAACCCGGAGCCGGGCGACCGTTTCGCGACCGACCGCGACATCGCCCGGCGCGTGATCGCGCTCCCCGTGGGGCAGGAGCTTGACGGCGCGGATGTGGAACGCCTCGGGGAGATTCTCAGGAACGCCGTCGCGGGAAGACTGTGACCAGCATGTAGGCGCTTGCGGCGACGAGGATGATCGCAGCGCCCGCGGTGAGGTTGAACGTGTAGGCGAGCTGGAGGCCCGAGAGGGAAAAGGCGACGCCGAGGAGCGTCGAGAGGACCATCATTCCCGAAAGCGACCGGGAGAACCGTTCCGCGATCGACGGCGGGATCGTCAGCAGCGCGATCACGAGGATCAGGCCGACGACGCGGATCGCGAGGACGACCGAGAGCGACAGCACGACGACGAGCGCGTAGTGATAGAACGAGGTCGGAACGCCCCGGACCCGCGCGAAGTCCTCGTCGAACGCGAAGCAGAGGATTTCGCGGTAGCGCGTTGCGCAGACGGCGAGGCAGAGGGCCAGAAGCCCTCCCATCAGCAGGAGGTCCTGCCGCGTGACCGTGAGGATGCTTCCGAAGAGATAGCTCATGAGGTCCGCGCCCGACCGCGGCGCGAGATCCGTGCAGATCACGCCGACCGCCATCCCCGCCGCCCAGAGCACGCCGATCACCGAGTCCGAGCGGCCCGGGCTCCGTTTCGCGATCCAGGCCATCAGGAGCGAGACGAGCCCCGTGAACGCGAAGGTCCCGGCCTCGGGGGGAAGGCCGAGAAAGAGCGAGAGTCCCACGCCGCCGTACGCGGCATGGGCGATTCCGCCCGCGAGGATCACGTAGCGCTTGACCACGACGAGCGTTCCGAGGATGCCGCAGAGCGCGCTCGCGAGCAGGGCGGCCAGGAGCGCGTTGCGCATGAAATCGTATTGCAGCGCCTCGATCATGCCGCCCCTCCGTCTTCGCGGTCGCAGTTTCCGTCATGCCGGTGCGGCGCGAGAACCCGGTGCGGAAGGCCGTGCGCGACGAGCTCCACGGGACACGTTCCGTAGGCGAGCGAGAGCATCTCCGGAACGATCTCGCCCTTGTCATGGTAGTAGACGCGCCGGTTGACGCACGCGACGGCCGTGGCCCGGCTCGAAACGGCCGACAGCCCGTGACTCACCTCGACGATCGTGATGCGCCCCTTGAGCGCCGCGAGGCGTTCGTCGAGCACCTCGCCGGCCTCGCGGTCGATCGACGCGGCGGGTTCGTCGAGAAGCAGCAGGCTCGGTTCGGCGGCCAGCGCGCGGGCGATGAGGACGCGCTG
>CAZVUT010000159.1:0-6422 GCA_964630155.1 uncultured Synergistaceae bacterium | reverse complement strand
TGGGGTACATGAACCCGATCATCGCCTACGGCCTCGAACAATTCGCCGCCGACGCCGCCGACGCGGGCGCGGCCGGAGTCATCATCCCCGACCTCCCCTTCCACCAGAGCGAGCCGCTCGCCTCCCTGCTCCGGGAAAAGGGGATCGACCTCATCCTCATGGTCACCCCGAACACGACGCCCGACCGGCTCGGGGACATCGCGACGCGGGCGTCGGGCTTTCTCTACTGCGTCTCGCGGCTCGGCGTCACGGGAGACGCCCGAACGGGCGAAGCGCCCCTGAAAGACTACATCGGGCGCGTGAGATCGCGGACGTCCCTGCCGCTGGCCCTGGGATTCGGCGTGAACGGACCGGAAAAGGCGCGCCTCGCCGCGCGCGTCGCGGACGGCGTCGTCGTCGGCAGCGCGCTCATCTCCCTCCTCCACCCCTGCGGCGCGGACAGGACGCGGCTCGAAGCGGCGGCGTCCGGCTTCGCCCGGGCGCTCCGCGAGGCCGTCGACGGCGCCTGTCCGGACGGGACCCCGGGACATGGCGCAACATGTGCGCTATAATGAGGGACAAAACGAGGGGTGATACGAGATGCAATTTGTCGCGACCAGAGATGTCCGGGCGAATCCCGCAATTTTGCTCGGGGAAGAGGGAACGATCGTGATGCAAAACGGCAAGCCGCGTGCGATCTGCTTCCCTCTCGAAGACGGAGACGATCCGCTGCTCGCCGAGCAGGCGTGGAGACGCGCCCGCTTCGGGATCGCGCTGGAGACGCTGCGCGCCGACGCCGTACGAAACGGCGCTGCGTCGCTCTCCGACGAAGAGATCGACGCGGAAATCCTCGCGGCGCGTTCGGAGGCGACCCCCTCCTGAAATTGGACGCCGTCCTCGATACGAACGTGGTCGTCTCGGCGATCCTTCATCCGGCGCGAGGCCCCGCGCTCGTACTGAACGCCTTTCAGACGGGGGTGATCGGCCTCGTTGCGGATTGTCGCATCCTGACCGAATACCGGACCGTCTTGAAACGCCCGAAATTCGGCCTTTCCCCGAAGGTCGTCGACGCATTGCTCGACGACCTTGCCGCACTCGCGCAGATCGTCGTCGCGACGCCCCTGCCCGCAAATCTTCCGATCCGCGACCCCGGCGACATTCCTTTCATCGGGTGCGCCCTCGCCGCCCATTGCCCCGTCGTTACCGGCAACGGGCGGCATTTTTCCGGTATCCCGGGCCTTCGCGTCGTCTCTCCGGCGGAGATGCTTGGGCTACTGAACCTCAGGGGGCCCTAGGAGCGGGAAAAGCGCCTCACAAGCCGTGCAACGTCCGGATTCGAGGAGCGATAACTGACGATCGCGACGTCGAGATCCCTGCCTTCGCAGAGTCGCAGCGCACGCTCGCAGCTCTCCGTGATCCATTCGGAGCGGTTCGCGAAAACGCCCCCGCCGACCAGCGTCAGGAAGACGCGATTGTTCCCGGTTTCCGGGGCGTTCAGCGTCGCGGCGCACATCGTCGCCTCGTAGGTCGCTTCGAGCACCAGGCGCGCGAAGTCCTCCCAGAGGTCCGCCGGATGCGCGCCGTAGCCGACCGGAAGCGCCGAACAATAGGCCTGCGTCACGACATGGCGTCCGCCCCGGATCGTCACCTGCGTGTTCCACTGGACGCCGATCCGCAGCAAACCCTTCAGGCGGTCGCGTTCTTCGGGGGACATCGCCCCGAGCATTCGGGAAATTTCGGAAAGCCCTATGCGCGTCGCCAGGGCATAGCCGTTGCGCATCGTCCAGAGCCGCTCCCCCGAATTTCCCAGCGCGTCACCCAGGTCCGCAAGACAGTCGATCTGATTGTCCGAGGTCTGCCCCACGCGGCCGCGCAGGCGCGCGAAATAGTTGCGGAATTTCGTTCCTGCGCCCGCCGCGATAGCGCACGCCGGCCCCTGCGTGTGGTCGTGCTCGTAGATTCCGACGCCGCGTTCGGGCGTCACATCGGGGCCCGCCATCTCGAGCAGGTTGAACTGCGAGGCGACTTGAAACAGCGCCCCTGCGTTCGACGGATCCGCGTGAAGCTCGCCGACATCCTCGATCAGCTCCCGCACCGAGAGCCTCCCCGGCGCCGGAGCGATCCGGGCGACCCGCTCGCGAAGCTCCCCGAGGGTCGGCGTCTCCAGCCGTCCGCAGAGGAACGACCGGCCGTTCACGCGGGACGTCAGCGTCTCGCCGTCGAGGACGAGCTTTGCGCGGACGTCGTCCGCCGATGTTTCGCAAAAGCCCGTCAGTTCTTCAAACCAGGTCATCGGTTGTTTCATCCCCTTTTCCGAATGAGTCGCGCCGCGCGGACGACTCCACATGAAGATATTCCATCCGGCGACGACGAGGATCGTCGGGAAGCGGACGCAGTGTCGCCGACCCGGGGGTTCATTCCGGGAGAGATTCCGGGAGAGATTATGCTATACTTCGCGAATAGGGTCCAGCATTCGCACGATTCCGAACTGTTTTTTGGACCTGACGGGGGACGCGGAATTTTCGCACGTCCCGGGGAGGGGTATAATGCGACATCCGTTCATCTCTGTATCTCTGTTGCTTCTTGCAGCATCCGCACTTGGTTCGTGCAATTCGTCCCCACCCCCGCAAGAGACGCTGTTGTTCATCAACGGCGATATCTACATCGACGCCGACAATACCGTCGACAACCTTCTGGTGCAAGACGGAGTCGTCGTCAGGCACAACGTCGAGCCGGGCCGGTATCCGAACGCAACCATCGTTGATCTGAAAGGAGCCGCAGCCTACCCCGGTTTCAATGACAGCCATGTCCACCTCGTCAGCATGGCCGTGGCGCAAAGCATCCTTGTCGATCAACCTGCCTTGCCCGAAGGCAAGCTCACCCTCTCGCCGAGCGATTTTTTCGAGAACATCAGAATCCGTTGCAGTCAGGTTCCGAAGGGAACTCCGGTTATGGCTCACGGTTTCGTGCTTGCCGACTACAACGCCTGGGGACTGTCGGATCTGGCGGCGCTGGATGAAGCCTCCGGGCCCGACTGCCCCGTCATGATGGCGGACCAGTTGGGACACAGCTACATTGTGAATTCAGCGGCCATGCGCATGAGCAACCTGACTGAACAGACGATCGCCCCTCCCGGAGGAACGATCGTGAAGGACGCGGCGACCGGCAAGCCCACCGGAATGCTCCGGGAGACGGCCGGCGCGCTGGTGGGCAATATCGCGATCTTCCCGCAGGTTCCTGACCAGGGTGTTCGGGCTCCGCTCATCAAATTGATGGATCTTTGGGCTTCCATGGGATACACATCCGTTGTTGAACTGATGGGAGGCCCGATGGGCAGGACAATGAAACCGGAACTCCTTCGGGATCTTGAACGCGAAGGCGCGTTGCCCCTGCGTGTCGGCTATGCCTATACCTTCACGAGCCTGAAGGACATCGGGGGCTATACGGACGCCGGACCGGACACCGATCTGGTTCGCTTCGCCGGGCTCAAACTCTTTGTCGACGGGGCCGCAGGTCAGGGCGGGGCATGGACCAGCTGGGAGAATCAGCTTCAGGACCCTTCACAGAAGCACGGCCTGCATGCGGTTCTGACCGAAGACGTCACGGGGCTCACCGACTTCAACATCTTCAGCATCGTCGATCGATCTGAAACGCTCGGACTCGACGTTCACTACCATGTCGGAGGAGATTTGGCCATCCAGGCCGTTCTGGACGCGATCAATGCAGCAAAGGCCAGATATGGCCGGCTCAGGGGCAAACACACCCTGTATCACCTCGGCTTTGTCACCGATAATCAGATACAAAACATGAAAGCCCTCGGCGACAGCGTGATCGCCGGGCTTCAGCCATCGCTGCACTGGGAGTATCAGCAGGCGAACACCGAGTTCTATTACGGCGATCACGCACAGGACGCCTACCCGTACCAAAAGATGCGGGACGCCGGAATCACGCTGGCTTTTTCGACCGATTTCGCTTCCAATACCATTCAGCTGAGTTATCCGACCGAAATCATGCGCGTTGTGCTGACCGGGGGCGGCGGAAAGCACCCAAACACGCTCACGATGCGCGACCTGATCGAGGGATTCACCGCCGGAGGGTTCGCGACGACACGACAGACGCATGTCGGCACGCTCCACGTCGGGTATAAGGCCGATATCGTTGTGTTCGCGCAGGACCTCTACAAGACGCCGCCGCACCTGCTGTCCAGGGATAATCCGCGTGTCGTCGGGACGTGGGTCGGCGGACGAAAGACAACCGTCGGGAGATAGCCCCGACCGGCGCTGTCCCTGCTATCCGGGGAGACGAAATTGGATGTAGGTCAGCCGCCTCGGTCGTAATAGTCCGGCTCGCCGACGCCGAGACGAATCTCCGGAGGCCAATGCCCGAACCGGAAAAGGAACGACTCGAGCGTCGCCTGGAACCGGATGTCTAACGACAATTACACTTCCCCTGAGGGGGATGAAGACGTTTATCGGGACGAGCGAGAACGCGCTTCGGGTCCAGATTTGGGCAGCCCTTGCCCCCCAGGGGGTCTTCTCTTCGATGTTCCTGACGGAACATCGAATTCACCTTGTCTCCATGCTCGTGCTCAAGCAGCTTCATCATCTGTCACGGGCTCCGTGGTCCTTCCCGGACATGGCGACGATGTTGCGTCTGAACCTCTTCACCTGCCGGGATCTGCGGGTCCGGCTGGACGATCCGTACGAAACGCCGCCGGTGGTTCCGAGGCCGGAACAACTCAATCTGAATATGCAATGACCTGGACAGCCGGTTTCGTTTTCAAGGGACAGCCGTTTGGGGGACCTGGTTTCAAATCCGTCCAAATCGGGCTTTCAAACCGTTGCAAACACCGGAGGCCGTTTTCGATTCCGGGCTATTTTGGACAGCAGTGATTTCTCCAGTACTACGGTCCAAAGTTTTTCTGTTTAAGGTTGATCGGGTTGTACTTCCAACTCGGTACCTTCTTCAAATATATTCAGGTATGCCTGGTAAAGAAACATGCGATTACGTTTTTGTCTTGTAATCTCGACCAATATCCCTGCGGATTGAAGGGTTCTTGTAAGATTATTCGCCGAGGCAAAAGAAACATGAATCGCTTCCGCAATTTGAGGCACAGAAACAAAGGGCATCCGAAAGAGAAATTCCAGAGTTTTCAATGCGTTTGCAGCTTTGCCGCCGGATTCGTCGAGGATTCTCTGACGATCATTCTCCCGGAGTTTGACAATGCTTCGAGCCGTATCCGTAGCCTCTTGAGCTACTTCGTACACTCCCCGCAAGAAGAAGAGCGTCCATCCTTCCCAATCTCCCGTATCCCGTATGGCCTGAAGCCGATCATAGTACTCGCGTCGATTGCGCTTGAAAAAAATGGAGAGATACAGAAGAGGGCGTTGGAGTATCTCTCGTTGGCAGAGAATGAATGTGATCAAGAGGCGTCCGACCCTGCCATTACCGTCCAGAAACGGATGGATGGTTTCAAACTGGGCATGGAGAAACCCTAATTTGATAAGAATAGGCATTGGGGTTTCATCATGTAGAAAAAGCTCCCATTTCCCAAGGGCATCCATCATCTCGGCAGGCGGAGGCGGGATGTGGACTGCATCTTTCAGAGTACAACCTGGGGGGCCTATCCAATTCTGCGATGTGCGGAACTCACCAGGCGTTTGCATACATCCTCGAGTTCCGGCCAAGAGTTTTTCCTGAATCTCACGTAGAAGGCGTAGTGATAGAGGAAACTCACGAAGCCTCTCAAGTCCATAGTTCATTGCATTTATATAATTCGATATCTCTGCAACATCTTCGCGATGCCGTTCATAGGATTTCGCTTCAAACGCCAGCAGATCTGTCAAAGAAGCTTGGGTTCCTTCAATCTGACTCGACAACACGGCTTCTTTCCGGACGTACATAAAGACAAATAGCTCCGGGTTAGGCACCATAGCTATGGCTCCGTCCAGTCTACCCAAGGCGCGGTCCGCTTTGGAAAGCATATCTAGTATTTCGTCGTTCATTTCCAGAGATGGTGAAGGCGGAAGAGGAGTAGGAATGAAAGCACTATACCCATTGGGTTGCTGAATTTTCCGCCCAGCACGATAAAACTTTTTCTCAGCCAAGGATATTGAAGCCTCCTGTCATAAGGACCATGCGGAACGGCCATATTATAGCAAATGCCACTTTTTCAAAATAAGGCTGGCGTGGAAAAGCCCTTGTTATAGCCTCCTTGCATATACGCCACGGCTCATCCTCGTATGAGCGAGTGAAAAGCGATCATATCGTTGGCTTCAACGGTATGATCAGGGCCGTATCCTTCGAGACGATCCCGAAGTGCATCAGCCTCTTGGCTAACGACAATTACACTTCCCCCCGACGGGGAAGTGTAATTGTCGTTGACCAAGAGCGTCGTCTTTCCGGCCTGTCTCGGGCCGAGAAGGACGACTGCGGGCGTTTCG
>CAZVUT010000158.1:0-6436 GCA_964630155.1 uncultured Synergistaceae bacterium | reverse complement strand
GCGTCCGGACCGTCCTGTTCTTCGAAAACGTGACCAGTCCGGCTTCGTATATGGAATCCGTGATGCGGCAAATCTCGAAAACGCTGGATGGCCGCTACGGTTCTCCGTTTTACGACGATATGGATGGACTCGCCGGCGAACGCATGTGGAAGGCCGGAGAAGATTGCATGGTTCGCGTCGCGTGCACCGCGACGATGCAGAACACGCTTCTTGTTTATGTCGATACGTTGTTTCTTCCCCTCTTTCAGGGATACCTCAGAAATATTCGTTAAGGAGGACGGACTGTATGGCGTTTCTGAGTTCCGAGGAAAATCCGGCAGTGACCGAGCATCCGAGAAAGAAACGTTCCTGGATCTCCCGCTGGTTCCGGCGCGTCGTCGCGGCGACCGTTGTTTTCATCCTGCTGTCCATGATGTACAACATGTTCCAGCCGAAGGATTTGCCGACATCGGTCCACATGGGAATGGGGACGCTCTTTCTTGTGGGACGGCGACCCGCCGCCGCAGCCGACGCGTTTGAAAACGCGGTGTACAAGAATTCGTCGAATATGATGGCGTATGCGCTTTTGAGTACGGCCTATGCGGATGCGCAGCGGTTGCGGGAGGCGGAGAAGGCCGGAAAATCGGCCCTTGCCCTTGCGCCGGAGAATCCCATCGCGCACATGGTTCTCTGCCGTGCTTTCATGATGAGCGATCAATGGCTCGAAGGGATCAACCAGATGGAACGGGCGATCCGGAGCAGTCTCGAAACCGTTGCGCTTCAGAATACCTACGGAGCCGTTCGGCTCCTGACGACGCCCCTGAAGAACTACATCCTCAACGACTGCGAGCGCGCCTGTCGCAGAAGCGTGGAGCTCCGTCCGAACGACGCGGGGGCTCATGCCGCGCTCGGATGGATCATGGTCGCGAAGAAAAAGGAAGAAGAAGCGCTCCGTCAATACCGGATCCTGAAACAGCTCGATGAAGTCCAGGCGAAGACGCTCCTTACCGCGATCGGGCCGCAGGTGACGCAAAAGAAGGCGGATAAGATCCTTTCGGCGCTCGATACGAAAGAGGAGCCGAAGAAGAACGGAGGAAAATGATTCCGGAGACGTGAACAGCGTCGTTTCTCTGAAAAGGGGCTCTCCCGACGAGCTTTCGGAAGAAGAGAGCCCCTTTTTCGCGAAAATATGGCTTCATTCGGTAGGGATCACCCCCCCTTGCCCTGATACGTCGGGACGAGTACAATCGTTTTGGTTCGTTGTCACGCAGAACGAGGAAGGAGATGTGGAATGGAAAGCGACAGTAGTTCCAAGGTTCCGTTGTGTGCTTTCGCGGTTGTATCTTCAGAAACGTACGAATGATTACCGGCGCCCCCCTCATGGTTCCGACCATGTCCGGCGCCTGCCGGGCATGAGGAGAGGCGCGACACCCCGAATCTCCCATAGATGAATTCCTCTTTTCAGGCCCACCCTTGGTTCTTCCATGCAAAAAACGCGCATGGATGCGACGCGTTCCGCCGGTTGCATGACGGGCGGCGCGCGTTCGTGATCTCTCGGTGCAAGGGGTGGTCTCATGCTGTCCATTGTCAAGAGCTTTACGGAAAAGGGATCCGGGCCGCTCACGCCGGAAACGGCCGTCGGCGGTTCGTGGATCAACGCCGTCGCGCCCACGGGCGAAGAGCTGGAAACAATCTCGAACATCACGGGCGTCCAGCGCGATCTGCTGGTCGCGGCGCTCGACGTGGAGGAAACGTCGCGCATCGAGGTCGAGGACAACGCGATCCTGGTCGTCATCAACATCGCAAAGGCGTGCGGCAACTTCATTTTCGATGCGATCCCGCTGGGCGTCGTCATCACGGCCGACTATATCGTCACGGTCTGCCTGGAGGAGAACGACATCCTTCCTCGAAAGCCCGGGAGCATCAACGGCTTCTGCTCGTACAAGCGGACGCGCTTTCTGTTTCAGATCCTCTTCAAGGCGGCGACCATGTTCCTCAAGCACCTGACGCAGATCAGCCGCCAGTCCGACGTGATCGAGCGGAATCTGCGCAAGTCGATGAAAAACGAGGAACTCTTCCAGCTTCTTGATCTGGAGAAGGGCCTGACGTACTTTACGGCCGCGCTCCGGGCGAACCGCGGCGTGGTGGACCGGCTTATCCGCCTGTGCTCCAACTCGCAGATGCACGAACTCATCAAGGTCCGCGAAGAAGACGAGGATCTCCTCGAGGACGTCAAGATCGAATACGATCAGGCCTTCGAGATGGTGCAGATGTACAGCAACATCCTCAGCGGCATGATGGACGCCTTCGCGTCGATCATCTCCAACAACCTGA
Organism: uncultured Synergistaceae bacterium; assembly: GCA_964630155.1. GTDB lineage: Bacteria > Synergistota > Synergistia > Synergistales > Aminobacteriaceae > CALFXN01. The sequence goes on along the minus strand of CAZVUT010000158.1, from coordinate 4,123 downwards.
ACATCGTCATGAAATTCCTCGCGTCGATGACGATCATCCTGGCGATTCCGACGGCCGTGAGCGGCTTCTTCGGCATGAACGTCCCCGTGCCCTTCGCCGGACATCCGATGGGATTCGCGTTCGCGACCGGCATTGCGCTCGCGCTGGCGTCAGGCGCCGGGTTCTACCTCTGGAAGAAGCGGATGTTCTGAAGTCCCGCCCGTTGTGCGACCACGCCTTTTTCGAACCGCGAACGCCCCGGAGGCTTCTCCAGCCCCGGGGCGTTTTTCTTTACGATGCTGCGGATATGTTCTGTTTCTTTCTCTTCTTGACATCTTGGCGAAAATATACGAATCTTCTCAATAAAAGTGAAAGGTTGGAAAGTCCGCCGAATTCGCCGTTCGTTCGAGAGGAGAATCTGAATCAATGAGAATCGGGAAGCCTTCGCTGTCGCTCATGTTCGTGTGCGTTTTTTTCTGGTTTTTTTTCCCTGTCGGAGCGCCTGCGCGCTCGGCGTCGAGCGGGAGGGCGACCTTGCCCCGTTCGATAATGCGAAGGATTTCGACCTGTTCACGATAAGCGGGGATTTTCCGGAAACGCCGGATTTTCCTCTCATTCTGAACACGTGGAACAAGGGGCTCCAGTCCGCCGATGTTCCGGGGTTTTCGTTTGTCATCAGCCGGGACGACGCGACCCTGCTGAGTTTTGATTTTCTCGTGAAGGCCGGCCTCATGGCGACGAGCGCCGACTGGGGCGATTTGTACGCATGGGGGCCGTGGACCGCGGACGGATACGTCTCCCGTGACGCGGGCGATCCTCCGGTCACCTGGATCGGGACGTTGCTGCGGACGACCCGGAACGCTTCGGCGTTTGACGATGCGATCGAGATCCCGCTCCGGACGTTCGTCTCCACAGATGTGGCGGATACTTCGGGAATCCTGAAGCTCACGAATCTTTTCAAAGGAGGGGGGACCGCCTGTTCCGCGGATTGCTGCGGTTTGCAGTTCATGCTGGACGACTGTGCGCTGCGCGACTACGCGAACATCCGGCAGGAGAACCTCCGGGTGTGGTTCGACGCGCCGGAACGCGCCGGAGTGTACTGCTGTCAGGATCTTCATTTCGCCTATGCTGCGGCAAGCGGAAAGCAGGCGTTCATGGGGTTCCCGTTTACCGTCGCGCGGCTGAACGACGAGGCGGACATCGCCCGGATACGGGTCGCGCCGAATTCGCATGTTTTTTGGATGATGCAGCTGCTCGACAGCAGGGTGGGTTCCGAATCGCCTTGTGATCGCGATATTACGGACATCGTCACGCGCCCCTGGAAGAAGGACTTCAACTCCTGCGCGCAGTATACGGGGACATCTTCCGACCAGACGGGACTCGTCCTCGAGCGCTATCTGTGGCGGATGTTCCCGATCGAGGAACTCGAGTCCGTCGATCTGTTCGAGAATTGGGATCTGATTGAGATCGCCGATATCCGGTTCGGCGAGACGCTCGATCTCGGCGTCTGGTACGGGGATTTCTTTCCTTTCGACCCAGAGTCGTGCGATTGCGGCGCGAATCCGTGCGGCATGCCCGAGACGTATGTCGTTCCGCGAATCCTGGTCCAGAACCTCGGCGTGCGAAAGCTCGACGTCTCCGGGCTCCACAACGACCTCGCGGGGCACGGGATCTGCGGGACGGATTGCGGACTCTGCGACACGCTGCCCTTTCTGTTCGTCGATGCGGTCGATCGTCCCGATATCCCGGATATCGGCGAACGGGGGATCTACGGATCGACGCCGCTCTTTTTCCTGGGATTGCCATTCGGCGAGTACACGGTCGACGTCGCCTACCGGTACGGCGACTTCTGGCGCCGGAACGGAAAAGACGCGGGCGATCCCGAAGCGGGGGATATCATCACGCTGAATTGCGGGAGCGCCGTCTACCCCGCGTTCACGAAGACGATCCAGCCCATGGCGAATGCCGATTTCGTCTTCGCCGCGCAAGACGGGACGACCGTCAGGGGACGATGGAACACGAACTACTACACGTTTCCGCTGCTTCTCTTCTCCGGCGACTGCTCCCCCGACTGTTCGATCCTCTTCGTCCACGTCCCGTGCGACTGCGAGGCTCCGGCGATCGTCGCGGGGCTCAGGGCCGCCGTTCCGGATCTGAGCGGCGACATATCCGTCATCTCGGACGATCTCGACGTCGGACGGTCGGAATTCGTGCGGAATCCCGATCCCTCGGACTTCCCCGGCATCCCCGCGCTCCGCGCGGAGGAAGGGGGCGCGCTCGTCTGGTACGACGCGTTCTCGGTCGAGGGGGTCGATCCGGCCGGGGGGCGCGGCATCCTCCCCGTCCAGCTCCGGTTCACGGTCCCCCCGGCGAAGCTCGCCGGGTTTGATTTCTCCGGGGACTGGCGGAAGCTCTTCTGGAGCGTCTTCACGCTCCGGAGCCGCCCGGTCTCCGGAGACGCCTCCGATATCGCCGACGATCTCGGAGCGGCGGCGAAGGCGTTTCTCGACCGCCAGAGTTTCGTCGCCGCCGACGCGGACGAGATCCGGACCGACGGGCGCGTTCCCGTGGATCACCTCACGGTGTGGATGACGGTGTTCGTCGTCGACGGCCCGGCGCCCGAGGGAAAGACGTTCAAAAACGCCGTCCTGAGCACGGGGAACGACGTCCTTTTCGTCTTCGACGGAATCGCCGACGAAAGGATCGAGAACATCCTGTACATCGCGCGACTCGCGCCTGCACCGACACCGACACCGGGCCCGACCATTACGCCGACACCGGGACCGACCATTACGCCGACGCCGCGGCCGACCGTCGCCCCGACTTCGGAGCCGTGGACGCTGAGCATCGAGGGGTGTCCGGGCGACGCGGTCGTCGTCGGGACGATCTTCGTCCTTTCGGCGATCCGGCGGCCCGTCGTCGGGGACGTCTCCTGGAGCGTCGATAATTACTCGGCGTCCCGGGGCGGCCGGAACGCCGCCGATATCGTGACGCTGAGCGGAACGACCGGAAACACGGTGACCGTGACCGCGCTTTCTCCGGGACGCGCGGCCGTCACGGCGAGGGCCGGAGGACTCCTCGCGCGCTGCGAGCTGACGGTCGTTCCGACGGGATCCCCGACGCCGACGGTCGGACCGACGAAGACGCCGACAACCTTTCCGGCGAGCGGCGGGGGCGGGTGTTCGGCGGGATTCTCCGGGGTGTTCGCGCTTTTGTTCCTGATACCGGTGGTGTTTCTGCCGAAGAGATAGGCGCCGCGCGGGGAGAATACAGGGGAAGGGGATGCGTTTCCGCTCCCTTTCCCCCTTTTTCATGTCTGTGGGGTACAATAGCGGGAAATGCACGGCGGGGAGGTTCGGACATGAGCGGAGCATTCGTCAAGGAAGACAGCGACCAGCAGGAGCGTATCGAACGGATGAAGATGATCCGGGAACGCGAACAGCTTCTGGTGATCCTCGAAAAAAAACGGACGTATCTGCTTTCCGACCCGAAGGCGGCGGCCATCGATCCGGTCAAGAGGCGATCCATGCTGGAGAGCGTCGAAGAGGAAATCGCCACGACCCGAAACCTGATCGAAGAGAGCAAGAGGGAGCCGGAATGACGCGGCGCATTCCGTTCATCGGGAGGCTGTGTTCGCTTCTTCTCGCGATGCTGTGCGCGTTCTGCGTTCCTTCGTTCGCGGAGACGGGCGTCGTCCGCGGAATGGCCGTCGGGCTTCACGGAAGCGCGCCGCTTGCGATGGCCGCCCTCGGGGATCGTTTCCTCTTCGATGCGGACGACGGAACGTTCGGAAAGGAACTCTGGGCGACGAAGGGGCCGGGAGAGATCCCGCTTCTCGTGGCCGATATCAATTCGGGCGGGGGAAGCAGCAATCCCGGATGTTTCGCGGTCCTGGGCGACAGATTGTATTTCGCTGCGAACGACGGCGTTCACGGCGGCGAATTGTGGTCGAGCGACGGCACGCAGGCGGGGACGCGCATGGTAGCCGATCTCCTGACCGTCGCCGGCGAAGGGGCCGCCCCGGCCAAGCTCGTCGCGGCCGGAAACACGCTCTTTTTCGAGGCGTCGGATCCTTCGGGAGACCGGGAGCTCTGGAAGAGCGACGGAACGGCCGAAGGCACGACGCTCCTGCGCGACATCAGGC